>NZ_FNHB01000007.1 GCF_900104455.1 Dendrosporobacter quercicolus | reverse complement strand
TCGGTCGTCAGCGCCCTGATGACCGGCGGCTGGATGACCGGCACCAGCGACATATACGAATACGCCGCCACCGACAGCGGGCCTAACAGGTCTTTGGCGAAACGGCTGGCGACATAAATGGTTGTCGGGCCGTCCGCCGCACCAATAATCCCGATGGACGCCGCATGCTCAAAGGAAAAGCCCACCAGCGTCGCCCCGATGGCGGTCGCAAAGATGCCGAATTGCGCCGCCGCCGCAAACAGCATGACCGAAGGGCGGCGGATCAGCGGCGTAAAGTCGCACATCGCCCCGATCGCGATAAATATAAGTACCGGGAAAAGTTCATTGGCAATACCGGCATTATACAGTACAACCAGGAAGCCCTGCTCGCCCGGTATATTTGATACTGCGGAAGAATGGGGGATATTGGCCAGAATTGAGCCAAACCCGATCGGCAATAACAGCGCCGGCTCATAATCATGCTTTACGGCAAGATAGATGAGGACAGCCCCAATCGCCCACATTACGACATGTTTCCAGGAAAGTCCGAGAAACCCCATTAAAAGTTCGTCTAGCCACGGATACTGATGAATCATTGCTTCCATTTTTTCTTCTGCCTCCTGATCTGGATTTAATTCTGCATTTTAAACTGCCAACTGACAAACCTATTGGCGGCATTTCCGGGGGAAACGCATTCAGCGGCGGAACACGAACGTACGCTGTTCCGCCGCCGATTTGTTTAATACTGACTGATTGCCGGTGACGTAAAAAGCATTCTTCCTTTACGCCTTTGTAAAAGCTGTATGGCTATTATATAACCTGACGGCTGTCCATAAGCCTTTGCCGCCCGGTCGCGGCCCATTGGTTGCCTGAGCGGTTAATCCTGACCGCCAAAACCTGCTCAGTGCCCATCATGGCATAAATACTTGCCGCAATGACGGCAACCACCTCCGGACTGATCCCAGGGGCTTCAATATTTACGCTGCCGGAACTGACTGTCGCTGCAGCGGCAATCGTCTCTTTCTTCGTTTTATCAGGCTTAGGCTTGCCAAACAAGAAATCGAAAAACGCCATACCAATACCTCCAATCATGTCAGATTAAATTGAATAATTTACATCTTAATATTTTACAATAGATCTTAACATATTACAAGTTAGCCAATTGAATTTCTTCCGGACAGGCGGAGCAGTCAGGCCGGCAGACGCACAGTTAGAGCGGTATAGCGCCAAAAATACCGCCAACGACAATGTAAATAAGCATCATGCCAAGAGCAACAGGCAAACCATACTTTTGTATATCGGCCAGTGACACATTGGTGATACCGAGCAGGAGCCACAAAGCGCCAACTAATGGAGACAGAAAATGAATGGGCTGGCCCATTAGCGATGCGCGGGCGATTTCCGCCGGAGTAATGCCATATACGGCGGCTGTTTTGGCGAGAATAGGTACAATGCCATAATAGAAAGCGTCATTGGAAAGGAAGAACGTGCCGGGCGCACTGATGATGGCCGTAATTAAAGCCATGTGAGGCCCCAGTGATTCCGGAATCATCTCGACAAGGGTTTGGGTAAGCGCCGCGTCCATTTTTGAACCGGCAAGAATCCCCATAAAGCAGCCTGCACCGATAATTACCATAACAACATTAAGTGCTTCGGACGCATGGGCAGCCAGACGCCTTCCCTGCTCCTTGACATCTCTGAAGTTAATGGTCAGAGCGATACTCGTGCCAACCGCAAAAATAATGCCAAGCGGGAATTTATCAGAAAGCAACGCAGCAAGCAGGCAAAGTGTCACAACCAAATTAACCCAGAAAAGCTGCGGTCTTTTTAACTCCTTCTTCTCTCCCGTAATTTTTGCCTCAACTTCTTTTAAATGCGCTTCATCCATTTCCATAATGCCAAGGCGTTTTCTCTCCTTGACACCGACAAAGTAAGCCAGAATAACCAGGAAAATAAATGAGGCGATCATTCCGGGAACAAGCGGATTGAACACATCGCTTGCATCCAGCTGCAAGGCGGCCATAACCCGGGCAGTCGGGCCTCCCCAGGGAATAATATTCAGAACATTATTGGTCATTAAGGTAAAAAGGGCCAGCACCACAGGACTCATGCCCAGCTTTAGATAAAGCGGCAGGAATGCGGTAACGATAATCATAAACGTTGTTGAGCCGTCGCCGTCCAAAGCGACAACGGCAGTTGTACAAACTGTGGCAACAAGAATTTTAACCGGATCACCTTTTACAATTTTCAGAATTCTAACCACCAACGGATCAAACAGGCCTACATCAATCATTATTCCAAAATACATAATTGCAAACAGCAGCATGGTAAATGTCGGCGATATCTGTTTCACGCCGTCGATCATCCACTTGCTGATTTTCCAGGGATCGCCGTACCCAAAAATATAGGTGGCAATGATGGCAAAAACCAAGGGCACCAGAATCAAAGCCGTTACCGGCTGCATTTTCTTCGCCATAATCAAGCCCATAAAAGTCAAGATCATAGCAAACGCAAGAATTGACAAAACTTCCATGAAATATTTCCTCCTTCTTAAAATCACCTGATATTTCTACGTTACTTCATTGCCGGGACCTGCTAACTTGTTTTATCCAAGACAAATTATACTAACATTTGTAAGTTTGTGTAAAATAAGAATTTTCTATTAACTGTTATCGTAATTTTCTATTTTTTAGACTTGCCATGACTTTGTATAATAAAGTCATGCTTAGCAGGATGGCTCTATTTCATCATCAAATAGATCTATGATGTATGATTATTTTTTAGGAGGAGAAGAAAATGAGCGAAACAAAAAGACTTCGTCATGCGGCGACCGCCGGCTTCGAAGAGAAAAATGATTTGCTGGTGCGCGCTGTTCCGGCAAATCAAGGCGCCGGAATTCAAATTAGCATCACCTCGCCTGTATTATTACAGTTTGGTGACCATATCCGGGACTTAGTTGCTGAAACCGTAAAAACTGCCGGCTTTGACGATATTATCGTAGAGATAAAAGACAAGGGCGCCTGGGACTATACCATACAGGCCCGCCTGTTAGCCGCTTTGGAAAGGGGAATGAAAGATGAGTGATCCAACAACAAAACTTCGGCGCACAATGATGTTCGTACCGGCCAACAGTCCTAAAATGATCAACAATGCCGATATTTACGGTGCGGACAGCATCATGTTTGACGTTGAAGACGCAATTGCCGTAACCGAAAAAGATACCGCACGGCTGTTAATCAGCCATGCCCTGAAGGCAATGAAATTCAAAAGTGAAACTGTTGTCAGAATCAATCATCCTACCCAAACTCCTTTTGGCATGGATGACCTGGCTTGCATATTGCCGGCAAAGCCGGATTTGATCCGGTTGCCGAAAGTTGAATCCGTCGAGGAAGTACAACTGGTTGCCGCTGAAATCGAAAAAGTGGAACAGCGTTTCGGCTGGGCGGAAGGAACCATCAATATTATCGGCGCAATCGAAAGCATCAAGGGCTTATATAATGTCAGGGAAATATGCAAGCAGCCCCGCTTTATTGCCGTTGCGCTGGGCGCCGAAGATTTTATTGCCAATATTAAAACACAAAGAACAAAAACAGGCGTTGAGCTTTACCATGCCCGTGCGGAAATCCTGATGGCCGCCCGCAATGCGGAAATTCAGTGCTTTGATACCGTATTCTCCGACGTAGAGGATATTGAAGGCTTTAGGGCTGAGGTAAACTTTATACACGACATGGGCTTTGACGGAAAATCCGTGGTCCATCCCAAGCAAATCAAAATAGTAAATGAAATTTACACGCCGACGGAAAAACAAATCAAACACGCCGTCAAGGTGTTAAAATCATTTGAGGATGCCTTGAAAAATAACAAAGGCGTCATCAGCGTAGACGGAAAAATGATTGACGGCCCGATTGTTGTACGGGCTGAGCGGGTAGTCGCACAAGCCAAGGCCGCCGGAATTGATATGCAGCAGTTCCAGTAGGCCGCAGGCCAATGTCTTTCCAGAACCAGCCGCTTTGCCTCACCGGCAAAAACCGGACAGCTCTGTAGAAACTGATCCGGTAATCACAACGACAAAAGGAGATTTAATCATATGAAAAACAGTATCGGACGGGAAATACCGGACAACATCCCCGGACTGAAAAATCTCAGACTCTATGAAGGTGAGTTCGCCCCCCTGCCGGCGGGTAGCCTATACGGAAAAACAGTTCGCCAGGGCCGGCCGGGAGACAATAAAATCCTTTCGTCGCTGAGCGAAGCGATCGAGAAAGCCAATGTAACGGACGGCATGACGATTTCTTTCCATCATCATTTAAGAAACGGCGACTATATTATAAAGATGGTAATGGAGGCGATTGCCGCCAAAGGGATTAAAGATATCACCATAGCGACAAGTTCGTTAAATCCCTGTCATGAATTTCTGATTGATTATATTGAAGACGGCACAGTTACCGCCCTGGAAACCAGCGGACTCAGGGATGCACTGGGCAAGTACCTGACCAAAAACCCCGGCAAACTGAAAAAGCCGATCATTATCCGCTCGCATGGCGGGCGCGCCCGTGCGGTTGAAGCGGGGGAACTTAAAATCGATGTGGCTTTTATGGGAGCACCAGCTTGCGACCGCTTCGGCAATGCTACCGGCATGCAGGGTCCGTCCGCTTTCGGCGCAATGGGGTATGCCATGACGGATTGCAAGTACGCCGAAAAAGTAGTCTTAATTACCGATAATCTTATTGACCATGTTTATCCCTACAGCATTCCGCAAACCGATGTTGATTACATCGTTGTTGTTGATCAAATAGGCAATCCCGCAGGCATTGCCACAGGAGCCATCAGAATCAGCAACAATCCCCTGACCCTGTGTTTAGCCGAATATGCAGTTGAAATTATGGATGAAACCGGTTACTTGCAAGAAGGTTTTTCCTGCCAGCTGGGCGGCGGCGGCGCATCTCTCACCGCTGCAAAATTTCTCAGGGAGAAAATGGACAAAAAGAACATTAAAGGCAGCTTTGGCATTGGCGGAGCTACGGGAATCTTTACGCAAATGCTGGCCGACGGTTTGTTCAAAGCCCTGTATGACATCCAAACCTTTGATACTGCTGCAGCTAAATCACTCTATGAATTGCCCCAGCATATTGAAATATCAGCTTCGCATTACGCCAATCCCTGGAATCCGGGACCCATTGTCAATGATCTTGATATCGTTATTCTAAGCGCAACAGAGGTTGACCTTGATTTTAATGTAAACTGCATGACCGATTCCAATGGAATTCTGATGGGCGCATCGGGCGGGCACAGCGATACCGCCGCCGGAGCCAAGCTGAGCATCATCGTATTGCCGGCCGTCAGAGGCCGTCTGCCGATGATTCGCGACCGCGTTCAGACCGTGATAACGCCTGGCGACAGCATTGACGCTATCGTCACCGAACGGGGCATAGCAATCAATCCCAAGCGGACCGATCTTATCGAAAAGCTGAAAGACAGCAAATTACCGCTGATGACCATTCAGGAGCTGCAGCAAGCCGCCTATGAGCTTGTTGGTAAACCCAGGGAAATTCAATACAGCGATAAGCCGGAAGACATTGTCGCTGTCATTGAATATCGTGACGGCAGCATCATTGATGTCGTTCGAAAACCGCTAAGCCTGTAAACGGCAGACACCCGAGCGGCCTCCTTTCGCCCAGGCCATTGCGCAGCGAAAACAATTTAGTCCGAACCATACAATAAAGTGGTATAAACAGCAAATAAATGCTGTTTATACCACTTTTATTTTAAAATCAAGAGCAAACCCGCCAGCTACAGCTTTAAGGTAACGCCGCTGTTTTTTGCCTGAAGCAGAATCTCAATTAACTGGACAATTTGCGCCCCCGCTTCTACCGGAGGAATGCCCTTGCGGTGGATATTGGAAATCACATTGCGCTGGGACTCCGGTTTTAGCGGACTCGACTCATAAGCCATATAACAGCTCATACTTTCGCCTGTCGCCAGTCCCGGCCTCTCGCCAACCAGCAATACTGTTACTTTGGCCTTGAGCGCGTCACTGATTTGATCCATCGTAGCCACCCGGCCGTATTTGATGAAAACCGGCGTCCCCAGCTTGTATCCGCCGGCGGTTACGCCATCAACAATGATCGGATAAATATCAGCCAGATTGGCATTGATTGCCGGAGAACTTAAACCATCCGCCACCAGGATCTGCACCACCGGACGGTCAATACAACGTTGTTTGATTGCGCGAATCGTATCAGCAGAGAATATACGGCCCAGATCGGGGCGGGTAATGTACTGTTCTTTATCTTCAACCAGCGTTTGCACCTGATAAAAGCCCAGCTTTTCAATGAGCGTCTCATCAACATCAGACCAGACGGCATCCATAGCCACTGCATGATCGGCCCGGAACCGGAGCAGTGTTTCGGTTCTTAGACGGTCTCCGGCCCGGCCCACGCAGATACGGGCATTTGTCGATTTCCTCAGCCGGATGCAGCTTTCCGGATCCCGGGCCTGACCGACGGCGATCCGGCTGGTATAATCAATCCCTGCTATATCAGGGATAAAGTATTCTCCCATGCCATTCCTACCTCCTAAACTGTGAATATTGACAGATCTCCGGCCCGCTCGGTCAAGCGCCCGGCCAGCATAATTCCGAGGTCCTCCATCCGCTCGGCGAATTCCTTGATCGGCCTTTTGCCGGTAAGCTCCCGCAGAGCAGCCATATCATGAAAACTTGTTGTTTGATACATGAGCATAATATCATCGCCGCAGGGAATCCCCATAAAATAGGTGCAATCTCCCATCGCCAGAATCATCGCCAGATTTTCCAA
Organism: Dendrosporobacter quercicolus; assembly: GCF_900104455.1. Lineage (NCBI taxonomy): Bacteria > Bacillati > Bacillota > Negativicutes > Selenomonadales > Sporomusaceae > Dendrosporobacter > Dendrosporobacter quercicolus. The sequence goes on along the minus strand of NZ_FNHB01000007.1, from coordinate 215,496 downwards.
ATCATTCTGGTCAGCTTTCATGTGATTGGTGTAGCAGACATCCACGCCCATCGGCAAACCGGTTAATTTCCCCATAAAATGGTCTTCCAGTCCGGCTCTGATCATCTGGCGTCCGTCATACAAATATTCCGGTCCGATAAAACCGACAACTGTATTGACCAAAAACGGCCGGTACCTTTTCGCCAAACCGTAACAACGCGCTTCCAGCGTAACCTGATCAGCGCCATTGTGCCCTCCTGATGACAATTCCGATCCCTGCCCTGTTTCAAAATACATAAAGTTGGGCCCTGTTGAACTCTTATGCGCCTGCATAAGCTGATAGGCATCATCCAGCAAGTTAACATCTATACCAAAGGCTTCATTTGATTTTTGCGATCCGGCCAGGCTTTGAAACATCAAATCCATAGGAGCCCCTTGTTGCAAGGCTTTCATTTGGGTGGTAACATGCGCCAAAACACAATTTTGCGTAGGGATTTTCCATTTGTTTGTAAATGTCTTAAATTGTGTTAGCAGCGCGGAAATCCCATCAATACTATCGATTGCCGGGTTCAGGCCAATTACGGCATCGCCTGCCCCATAACTGATTCCCTCCATCACCGAGGCCATAACGCCGCGCAAATCATCTGTCGGATGGTTTGGCTGCAATCTGGACGACAATGTTCCGGCTTCCCCGATGGTCGTATTGCAGGTTGCAGTGACGCCTAATTTTTTCGCCGCATAGACCAGATCCAGATTACTCATCAGCTTGGTCACGCCGGCAATCATTTCAGCTGTTAACCCATCCCGGACGGCTGCCAGGGATAAACCGTCGGACTTTAAAATAAATTCTCTGAACTCCCCGACAGTCATTGACTGTAATGTTTGATAAGCATCGGCTGTCACCGCATCCTGAATAACCCGGGTTACCTCATCAGTCTCATAAGGAATGACCGGGTTATTTCTCAAATCCGCCAAAGTCATTTCAGACAGCACCACTTTTGCAGCCACTCTTTCCGCTGTGGTTGCGGCTCCGATACCGGCTAAGCTATCGCCTGACTTTTCTTCATTGGCTTTGGCTAAAACCTCTTTTACATCTTTAAACTGATATACACTGCCAAAAAGCTTTGTTTTTAACTTCATTCTCTTTTCACCTGTTCCCCCTGAGTCGTTAAACATACCAATCCAGTTAACTTTTAAATACCAGTGTTTTGACAACCACCGGCACAACATTGGCTACCGGCCGGCCAATATCAATGTAATCACCGCAATCAACTTTTATCTTGTCTAAACAAATAACTTTTTTGGATTCTTTTACCATAATCTTTATTGTCTGCCCCAGCGCTTTGGCGAAATCATGTTCAACGATCACAATAATTGGTTCGCTGCTATGCGCATTAGCCGCTACAATCGCTGTTGCCAGCGCCTTTATTTGGGTGTAAGCAGGACAAACAGGTCCTTTGAAGGCAATCGCAGCATTGACCGCCTGATACAGTTTGTGTTTTGATCTGATTTCCCGGCATAGGCTGTCGTACGAATAATCAGCCTCGCAGATGCGAATAACCGGAATGTTCTGCAGCGGTAAAATAGCTTCATCAATGACGATCGTACTGCCGCTTATTCTTATGGAGTGGCTGCCTGCACCAACTACGGTTGCCCTGATTTTCTCTCTTGGCGTCAATAACCGGTTGCCATATTGGACAAACGCATGACGAATCGACTGACCAAGCAGCGGACCGATATCGCCAAATTGGCCCACTTTCGCTAAAGTCGAAATATCTGCTTCACGATAAATAAACTCCGCCACACCGCCGGAAAACATCCGGTAGGCCGCAGTCAGGCCTTTCGCGCCATGATTAATAAACAAACCGGCAATTTTCTCATGAAGCGGCTTATTTTCACAAATAGCCGCAATTCCCTCAGCCAAAAAATCGGTTAGAGACTTTAATGCCTTAAATTCCGGTCTGACGCCAATTTTCAAATCCAGTTTCAAACATTGGGCCACCGGCTTGATCTTTTCAGAAATATACGTAATCCGGCCATTGGAATCAAGCTGAATTAATCTGCCGCCAATATTCAGGGCAAAACAGTCCACTGCCTCGCCATCAGAAAATATTGCAGCATTGGCCGTTCCGCCGCCAATGTCAAAATTAAGCACACTGGCAGTGGTATTCTGCGACTGCTCAGCTGCCCCGGCGCCAAAGCCGGCCAGAATTCCTTCCAAATCAGGACCTGCGGTAGCTACGACAAAATCTCCGGCAAAACCGGACAATACCCGTAAAACCTCCCGGGCATTGTCCTTGCGCGCTGTTTCACCGGTAATCATAATCGCGCCTGTGGCAATATCCCCTTTTTGAATACCGGCTAACCCATATTCCCTGTTCACTAAAACTTTTAGGCTGTCCAGGTCAATGATCTCCCGGGAAACCAAAGGGGTAAAGTAAATCTTGCTTTTATAAATCACTGTTGTTTTCGCAATTTCAACCTCTGGAATTGCCAGGGATGAAGTCTTGTTTTGCACTGCAATTTGGCTGAAAATGACCTGTGTAGTTGTTGTGCCAATATCAATGCCCACACTTAAAAATTCACTTATCACCTTGAAACCGTTCAACTCCTCTGAACAAGACGCCTATTGCCCATCTTTAAACCCTATTCGTCAAGTTCTTTTAATACGCCAAACTCCTCCTCAAACGGACGAATATTTTTGTTGCCCCAGATAAAATAGTAAATAACAGCTACGGCATACACTACCAAAACAGAGAACAGCGCATCACTGGAAGTATAAAATAAGCTGCCCAGACAAAACACAGCCATACTCAAACTGATCACCGGTATAACCGGATAAGCTACTTTAAACGGACGCTTCAGTCCAGGTTCTTTGATTCTCAGTGCAAATAAACTGATCAGACTGATCAGATACATAATGACCGAACCAAATACCGAGATCGTAATCACCACATCAGTCAGGCCGGTCAGTGCAGCGCCAAGGCCGATAATACCGGGAATGATCAGTCCCCAGACCGGCGTGCGGTGCTTGGGATGAATATAAGCCATGAATTTAGGCAGATAACCGCTCCGCGCCATCGCATAAGTTTGCCGTGAATACCCTACAATAATGCCATGCAAAGATGCAACCAAACCAAACAAGCCAATAAAGTTAATCAACAGAACCCAGAACGACCCTTCCCCGTAAATCCCGCTAAGCGCCATTGGCAAAGGAAAGTCAACTGTTTCAATCAGCTTAACATCAGCAATTCCAGCCGTAAGAAACAAAGTCAGAAATGCCATAATCATTAAGGTTCCCATACCGCTTAAAAATCCGATGGAAATATCTTTTTGCGGATTCACCATTTCCTCAGCCGCCATTGCGCCCCCCTCAATTGCCAGGTAAAACCAAATGGCAAAAGGGACTGCCGCCATTACGCCGCTAAACCCGTTGGGCAGGAGAGGCTCGCTCATTACCCTGGCCAGTTCAAAATGCGGCAACGCCAGGCACCAGTAGATAACCAGACCTGCTAAAGCGACAATTGTTACAATGAGCTCAAACGTTGCGGACACTTTCATTCCCCAGAAATTAATAAAAATAAATAAGATAAACGCCAGCACCGTTGCCGACATTACCGGGATCCCGGGAAAAATATGATGAATATAACCACCGACTGCCAAAGCAATCGCCGGAGGCGCAAAGATAAATTCAATCAAGCAACTGATGCCGCTGATGTACCCCCAAAACTTGCCCAGTCCCCGCCGGGCATAAGCTGACGGCCCGCCGGCATGCGGAATGGCTGTCGCCAGCTCGGAATAAGACAAAATGAAGGTTACGTAAAAAACGGTTACCGGAACCAATGCCAGCGCCAGTCCGATCACCCCGCCTGCGCCAAAACCATAACTCCAGCCAAAATAATTGCCGGATATAACTAATCCAACCGCCAGCGCCCACAAATGCACCGGTTTTAGCACCCGCGATAAATTGGCGCCCGGCGCTGCCGCCGTTTTTTCACTGCTATTTTTCACAACTAAATCATTTTTCATCATATCTTCCCCCTCATCACTGTGCACAGCAAATAAAAAAGCTCATAACTACAGTATTGTTTCTGTAATCATGAGCAACGCTGCCCGTATATATCATTAACTTAAGCCAACCCGGTACGGCATCACCCTGCCCCTGTGGCTGCCGGCCGGGAAAATTCCCCGCCGCTCTACCTGCAGTGGTAAGGCTGACGCTTCACGTCAAAGAACGCCTCCTTCCTGTGAGCAATAAAAATAAAAAAGCCTAATAAAGACATCAAACACTTGATCTCTTTATCAGGCTTTATTGCCCTGGTATTCCTTTGTGTCAACAGTCGCCAATACAGGCTGAATGTTTATATTTTAGCATTATTCGTTATGAGAAGAAAATCTCCTGCAAAGTCAATTAATTTTTTTTATTTGTTATGATTTCTGCGGCAAACGCCGTAACGGTCACCCGCTGGCGCATGGCTTCCCTGAGCAGCCTTTTGTGTGCGTCCTGAGCGGAAATACCCAGCTGGTCCTGAATGATCGCTCTGGCCCGGGCAATCGTCTGCAGCCCGGCCAGTTTCTCTTTTATTTCCCGCAACTCATTATTTACCCGGCAAAATTCCTGCCAGCGGCTATACGCAATATGGACTGTGGCCAGCAAATTTTGTTCGGATAAGGGTTTTATCACATAACCATAAACATGGACGTTTTCGGCTCGCTTAATAAAATTAGGCTGCCCATAGGCCGTCAGGATGACAACCGGGATATTGCTTTGATGCATCACTTTAGCCACTTCCAGACCATCCAACCCAGGTATCATAATATCCATGAGAACCAGTTCCGGAGCAACCTGCCTGGCCAGCTCCACCGCCTTTAAGCCATCGCCGCATTCAGCGGCCACAACATGTCCGGCCCGCTCCAGCATTTCTTTAATATCTACCCGGATTAACACTTCATCTTCAACCAGCAGAATAGATAACGGTTTCATACTTCCTCCTCCTTGCTGCTCAACGGAAAAGAAACCTGGGCAATGGTCGCGCCATTTTCACGACGCAAGTCAAATACTCCGCCCAGCTGTTCACAAATTAACAAACGAACAATATACAGGCCAAGTTTATTATTTTTTATCAGTTCAGGAGATTGCTGAGGCTTGCAGCCGTCGTTTGACACTGTCAGGCGGACCTCTTGCTGCTGTTGCTCAATAATAACGTTAATCTCACCATAAGCGGCAAGCTTTATTCCATGCTTTAAGGCATTGGTAACCAGCTCGTTTAATACCAGGCCGACCGGTACCGCCTGAGCGGCGGAAATAATAATATGCTGCCCCAAAACCTGCGTGTTGACCGTTTGAGCAGGCAACCGCTGACTCTCAACAACCTTGGCTAAAACATATTCGGCCAGTTCCTGTAAATCAATGCAATCCCAGGGTTGATAGGCAAAAACCTCATGAACCCTGGCAATAGATAAAATCCGGTTAATGCAGGCCGTAAACTCCTGCTGAACCGGTTCCAGCTTAGAACGGTTCATTTGGAGCCGCAATAAGGAAACAACATTTTGCAGTGTATTCTTAACACGATGATTGATTTCCTGAATAATAGCACTTTGCATATCCAGCTGACGCTCTTTTTGGCGCAATTCGGTTACATCCTGCAATGAAACAACGCAGCCGCTGAGTTCTCCCCCCGCGATCAGGGGATGGGCCTGAACCACATAACAGGCATCGTCAAATTCGAAATTAATCGGATTTTTCAGTCCTTCCGCCAAGTCGTGCAGCGAGGTAAACGGCAAAGCGGCAATAAACGATTTCCCCAGAACTTCTTCTCCGCCAAGTTGGCCGGATAGGCGGGCGGCATGTTTATTGGCATAAGTTATTTCGCCTTTATGATTCAGCACAAAAATGCCATTGCCCAGCCACTCTTCCCACCCCCAGCCAGTCATGGTGAGCGCCATCAGCGACCGGCTCAAATGCTCTGCCGTACGGCTTAAAAACTCCACCTGTTCTTCCTGGTAAACTTCAGCGGAAATATCCTTTTCCATAATGAGTACGCCAATCATGTCCCCGGCGGTGTTGAACAGCGGCGTTACCGTTTGCGCAATCGGGACGCCCTCCTGGCTTACGCCGCGAATATTCCTGGCGATCTTTCCTGTGGAAAACGTCTGGTAGACTGCCGGTTCACTGGCTGCATAAGCCATTTCACCAACAACACTGCTGCGGTACAGTGAACGGTTGCCCTTGGCGTAAGCCCAGGCCAGCACAATTGCATCCACGCCATTTTTGCTCAATGCATCAATAAAAATATCGGTTCCGGTTAATTCGGCAATAAACTGCAGCTTAGCGGCCATTTCCTCCAGTTCGCTGATATCATCGACAGCCAAATTGGTATATTGCAAACATAACTGACGAAGCGTGGTTCTTTGTTCAACCATAGCCGCCCCTCCCTAAAAATTAGACACCCGGCTTGGGTCGGGTACAAGCGACAATTCGCTGGTCCACTTATGCCGGCGATCTATGCTTTTCTAACCGGCAAAAAATAGAAAGGCCCCAAAACTACTTCGTAGCTTTAAGGGCGCCATTGCCTTATTTTAATAAAATTTAATATATCACATTCGGCTGAAAAAGACAATCCTTAAGCGCGACCTGTCTGCCGAACGTCCAAAGGATTGCCGGTTGCTGTACAGCAAAGCGGTAAAAAAACGCTGTATAGCTTTAAACAGAAATATGGAAATTCTGCCCCGCAGTCTTGCCGTAGAGCGCCAAGCTGGCTCGCTGTTAGAAACTTTTTTGCGAGGTTATTTTCAATACCGGTGCGCTCCGGCAATTATGGTACAATCAAAGCAAAAAAGCAATGAAAGCTTGGTGAAACGTCTGAAAAAGTTCCTGCCTGCCATCCAGTTCAAATCAAGGTATTCCATTGTCGTCATGCTGACCGGCGTATGCCTCATTTTTATCTTTCTGCTGGTTTATTTTCGGGCTTATAACCATCCGTATATGGCGCAAAACGCGTCGATATCTCCGACAACTGGCAATACCAGGTCCGGCCCGGCGACAAAGCCAGACTGTTAAGCAGCCTGAAGTACGCCGTTAATATTCCTGCGGATGAAACACTGACACTACGCAAACGTCTTGATATTGAGCTGCCGAATGCCGCTTTGCTCATAAAAGCCAATCATCAGACCGTCCGTCTGCTGTTAGACGACAGGGAATTTTTTGCAAGCGGCAGCCACGATCCGGCAAAGAATCCCGGCATGGCGCTGTTTTTCGTACCCCTGCCGGAAAACTACGCCGGGAAAGTACTGAGCATGGAAGTAGTTTCACCTATTCAGGCCGGACAAGCCCTGTGCTGCTGGGGGATATACCGTCTTTAGAGGCCTATATGCATTATCTGCTTAAACCGGTTGAGCCCATGATCTTGGAAAAGCTGATTGCCGCCGATTACCACAACCGCTTTAAAAAAATTTTGCGGTCATTGAATCGCACGGTGAATTGCTGAAGGTTTCCCTGGACGAGATTACAGCTCTGGAAACAGTCAACAGGAAAGTAGCCGTTTATCTTCTTGACAAAACCATCTATTATACCGGCAAGCTGACCGAGCTGTCGGAGCAATTTCCCCGAAACATGTTCATACGCTGCCACCAGAGTTTTGCCCTGAACATTAGAAATATCCGTGAACTGAATAAAAGTCATGCCGTTGCAGTCAATGGCAAAGTCATTCCGGTCAGCCGCAGTCATCTAAAGTCGGTTCAAAAGGCATTTCTGGAATGGCTGGGCAGCTGAGGCCAAGCCTACCCGCAGCCCGGCCTAGGTTAAGCGCGGCCGGCCGCTTGCTTGGCAGACACCCATAACAGCGGGAAAGGCTAAGCCTGAGACTCAGCTAGTATCCAAGCCACTCGTAGGCCGGCGGCGCAAATGATTCGATCATTGTTTTTACCAGAGGGTCCCAATAACGCCGTTCGCTGTCTGACGTTGCCAGGAAAGCGACGGCTAACCGGCCATTGGCATCAAAGGCGTAACCCCTGACATACTGCGGCAGGTTGAGTCCGTGCAGCGAAACGACCAATCTGGCGCTCATGCTGTAGGCTTGTTTGTTGTTAACGCGCAGAAATTCAAGCGGCGACAGTTCAAGAAAGGAAAGGCCAATGCCGGTAAGCTCAAATTGCGCTGCAAATTCCTTCTGTAACTCCCGGCGAAACCAATTGGTTTTTTTTTCTAAATTTTTACGGTCCTTCCGGGACAGGCTTTCTGCAAAAAATTGTTGCTGATCGGCGTCAGGGATGGGGGTCTTGCTGCGGTAAAAACTGAGTAAGGCGGTGCGGTAGGCCTTGCCGTCGTGCATGGTGACCTGGTAAAATTGGATATTCTCGTTTTTGGGCAAAACTGCCAACGAACCAGCCAACGGTATTGGCTGAAACGGGGGAAAATGCCCCAATGGATCGATCGCGGCATCGTCTCTGCCCAGCAGTGTAGTCAGTGCCTCCAGGATGTTGGCCGGTTGCCAGTCGGCGGGTGCAGCCGTGAAGGTTCCGATTTTCTCCACCCGCCAGACCGCCGGCTCCGCCGCCGCGCGGGGTCCGTTGATAACCAGCAACAAGCAGGAGAGTACAAAGATGATGAGATTGTTCCTCAAAGCAGCAGCAATCCTTTCAGTAGTAAAATAGGTGAAAAATCTGTAAACTATGGAATATACTTCTTGTAAATTTGCTATTTAGGCAGATATCCCCTAAATCCCTGCAAGCGTCTAAGGAACTTTTTCTCAGACGGCGAACCCCCTATTGACAACTACTGCTCAAATGGCTATAATCACTTTAACAAGTAAATACTCTATTGGCGATGACGGAAAAAAGTAGCTGTTTCATTTTCATTCAGAGAGCTGGTGGTTGGTGTGAACCGGCTGAAAATATTTAGTGAAGTTCCTTCCCGAGCTGCAGGCTGAAATTGATGATAGTAGGTCTAGCCGTATTTCTACGTTACAGAGTCAAAAGTGATCTTAGGATTAAATACAGGGTGGTACCGCGGCATTCGCCCCTCATGCGGTATCGCTTTTTTATTTTCTGTTAAGATTGATTTGGGTGGTACCACGGTAACGATCGTCCCTCTTATGTTAAGAGGGACGTTTTTTCTTGCCAAAGCCTGTAAAGAAAATGTCAAAATCCACTATTATCCAGGAGGTTTAATATGAATATCCCATTGATCATTGTCTCAATTTACATTGCCTTATTATTTATTATCAGCTATTATGCAAAAAAACGGGCGGCCGGCAGTTCAACCAACTATGTCCTGGCCGGCCGCCGGTTAACCACTCCCTTAATTACGGTATCCATTGTCGGCCTGGCTGTTGGCGGGGCATCAACCATCGGCGTGGCTGAGCAGGCCTATAAAGTTGGCCTGTCGGCGGGCTGGTATACTACCGCCTGGGGCATCGGCGCCATTGTCATGGGAATGCTTGTCGCCAAAAAATACCGGGAATTGAATATCACCACCATTCCTGAACTGCTGGGCCGTTACTATGATAAGAAAGGCATGATTGCCGGCGTAGCCTGCCAGATTGTCATTCAATTGGTCGTTATGTCCTTGCAGTACATTGCCGGCGGCAGTATACTGCACGCTCTTGTTCCGGAGGTTTTCACCTTCACCTCCGGCATACTGACAAGCGCAGCGGTATTTATCGGCATTACCGCGATCGGCGGTATGTGGTCAGCCAGCTTATGCAATGTTCTAAATGTCAGTTTGAAATATATCGGAATTATCCTGGCCGTAGTTTTCTGTATAACCCGGGGCGGCGGCATAGAAAATATAAAAGTCCAGCTTCCCGCCAATGTACCGTATTTTGACCTGTTCGACGGCGTTGGCCTGTGGGGCATTTTGAGCTGGATTATTGTGCTGGTTACGGTTAATTTATCCTTGCAAAGCATTATTCAAATTTCACTTGGCGCCAAAGACGTCCAAACTGCTCGCCGGGGTTTTATCATCGGCGGTTTAATGATGCTGCCGATCGGCTTTGTCAGCGCCATGCTGGGTGTTATCGCCAAAACGATGTTTCCCGACGCCAGTCCGGCGCTGGCCCTGCCAATGACCATCATGTCGCTCAATCCGGTATTGGCCGGCATCACGCTGGCTGCGCTATGGGCGGCTGACGTATCAACCGCCTGCAGCTTATTGCTCAGCTCAGCCACCTTATTTTCTCAGGATATTTATAAAAAGTTTATTAACCCGGCAGTAAGCGAAAAGCAGTTTCTGGCCGTAACCAAAGGGTCGGTACTCGTGCTGGGACTATTAACCCTGGTTTTCGCCATGACCATCAGCGGTATTATTAATACCTTAATGATTGGTCTTAGTCTTACCGCCGCTTTCAGCGCGATCGTTTTATTTACCCTGTTCGCCCCGCAATTATGCCGGAAAAATTCGGCCTTTTATACCATTTTGACTGGTTTGGCTGTGCTCATTCTCTGGCAAACCGTCCCGGCAGTCCGCGTTTTCCCCCATGTGATTTATCTGGAATGGCTGGCCTGCGTGGGCGCTTTCCTGCTGACTTACGTCCTTGACCAAGTGCCGATCAGCTCCTGGCAGCCCTCTTATAAACCGAAGGCCTGATAAATCTGGCGACAATTCCGGTCCCCAGACTTACGCCCAGGATAACCAGCAGTAAAGCGGCAAAATGCTGCCACGCCAACTGCTCGCCCAGAAACAAGGCCGACCCGAACACGCCAATCACCGGCTGCCCGTTAATAAACAAAGCCGTGGTAGACGCGCCGACATGATGGATGGCGGTATTCCACCAGATGGTTGCCAGCCCGGTGCAAATCATGGCCGAAAAAAACAGGCACGCCAGCGGCGGCAGGTTCAAAGCACCGGCGTACATCCACTCGGCATTCAGGAAGGCGCCGCTGACCATTAAACCCGCAGCCGCCAATACATGGCTATAGGCGGTGATCATCAGCGGCGGCAGCGATTGAGTGCCTTTCTTGACACACAATGAGCCCAGAACGTACGTGACCGTTGCCAGAAAAACCACGCCATCCCCCAGCAAGCTGGAAGTATCGGCATCAGCCCGATGGAATACAATCAGCAAAATCCCGCTTAAACCGGTTAAAACCCCGCTGATTTTGTTCCAGCTTAAAGGCTCGCTTACCAACAGGCTGGCCAGCAGCGTGGTCAGCAGCGGATTAAGCGCTAAAATCAGTACGGAATGAGTAGCGCTGGTCGCGGTTAATCCCCAGGATAATGCTATTTGGTGTAAAAAAATTGACGATAAAGCGACACCGCAAATCGGCAGCCACGAGCTTAGCGGCGGAATGGCCGGCCCGTAACGCCACAAGCTTACCGGCATAAGAAAAGCGGCGGCTATGCTGATCCTGATTCCCGCCAACGCCAGCGGCGGAAAATAATTGACAAGATACTTAATCATAATGACATTAATACCCCACAGAATAATCACGGCAGTCAGCATAACAATAACTGACCGCGATACCAGTTGTCCTGCCTGGGGTTGCTGGCAGCTTACCTTCATGTTTAAAATCCCCTTTGTTTTAGATAAATCCGAATCATAAAGAGACTTAGGCAGCTTGGTTACCATCAGCTTACCCAAGTCTCTTTATATTGGTATTCATCAAGTTTGCAGCAAGAAACCTGATAATCTATTATACAGCTTAATTTTTCATTTGTATTGCCAACTGCACATTTTTCTTTCCACATAATCAATACAGCCAAATAAAATCAGCCCAATATTGCTTAAAACAGCAATGCCCGAATACATTTCCAGGTAATTTACGCGCATCCATGCATCCATGATAAAATAGCCCATACCGTAATTTGTACCAAACGTCTCCGTAAAAAACAAGACTGATATTGCCGTTGCCATTGCAACCCGCAGTGCTGTCAAAAATTTCGGCATTGAAGCGGGAATAAGCACATTCAGAAAAACATCCATAAAACCGGCGCCCAGGGAATAGAGCGGATAGTAGGTTTCTCTGGGAATACTTTTTACACCGTCCCGCACAGCAATGATCACCTGGAAAACAATAATCAGGAAAAGCATCAGCACCTTTGCCGCTTCTCCCAGGCCAAACAGCAGCATGAATACAGGTAAAAGAGCGATCTTGGGAATAGGGTAAGTCAAATAAACAATTGGCGACAAATAGCGGTCCCAATTCGGAAAATAGCCCATGCATAAACCCAAAGGAATGCCAAGAATAACTGCCAAAACAACCCCGGCCAGAATTCGCCACAAGCTGTAAAAACTATGAATAGCAATTTTGGTCATGAAAATACTGATTAGGTTGTTCCATACCGCGGCGGGGTAAGGAATAACAGGCAAGTCAATCGCCGCGGCGCATAACTGCCAGGCGGCGACAAAAATAACGGTGCCGTAAATATACCAAACGCCTGTTCCTATTTTCTTCACTTTGCCCAATCCTTTTTTACCATCTTCCGTAGTTCAATACATAATTGAAAAAACTCCGGCTTGCTCCGGATATCCGCCACACCAAACAGCGGGTTTTCAACAATATTGCTGATTGTCCCCGGCCCTGCCGACATAATGACAATTTTCCGTCCTAAATAAACGGCTTCCTCCATATGATGAGTGACCAGAACGGTCGCGGTGGAATGGCCGCGCCATACATTTAAAAATACCTGCTGAATGTCTTCCCTGGTCAGAGCATCCAACGCCGAAAATGGCTCATCCATCAACAACAGGTCAGGGTTCAGCAAAAAGGCTCTGGCCAGGGCAACCCGCTGCTGCTGGCCGCCGCTTAATTCTCCGGGATAGCGGTATTCCAATCCCTTGAGTCCCAGCAGCTGCATCATTGAAGCCAGACCGTCCTCCTGGCCGTCAAGGTTCATCCCTTTGATTTTTGCCCCCAGAAGAATATTATCATAGACATTTTTCCAGGCCAGCAAGCCATAGTTCTGGGGGATAAAGCCAATTTTTTGTTGCTTTGGCCTGACCTGCTGCCCCGCAATTTCAACAATACCGTCAATCTCGGTAATGATTCCGGCCAGGATTTTCAGCAGCGTTGATTTACCGCAGCCGGACGGGCCAATAATAGCGCAGGTTTCGCCTGCGGCAATCTCCAGATTAATATCTTTAAGCACATCATAACAACGGCCTCCGGCGGAGTAGGAAAGATTCAGATGTTTAATCCTGATCATGTCAGTTCACCTTACAAAACGGGAATCAACCAGGTCATCGTATTGATACTTTGCCGGTATAAGGTCTCTGGCCTGTAGCCAGGCGATGACATCATCAATGTCCTTGTGCTGCGGTGCGGCCGGTTGTTTATACTCCGGCAGAACCAGCGCACCTTTAACATCATCAGGGAAACCGCCCTGCGCAATCAATAGATCAATATAGTTTTCCACCGGTTCTGTTGCCAGATAGTCAATCGCTTTACGATAAGCCCGGTACATGGCCCTGATTTCCGCCTCTTTTTCATTCACCGACTGGGTGGTGAATATTAACACGCCGGGATTCAACGCTAGCTGCTCGGAGCTTTGCACGACCTTGGCCCCGTGTTTAACGGCAATTGTCGCCATCGGCTCCGGCAGGGTGGCCGCAGCTACTTTGCCGTTTTTCAGCATCTCAAGGCGGGCTGGAATTTGCGGGATAACAAGCTTATGAATATCGGCTGCCGCCAAACCCCCGTCACTTACAATTTTATCTGTTACATAGTCAATAATTGTATTTTGGGAAATCGCCACCGTTTTGTTCTTCAGGTCCTGAACCGCTTGCGCCGGTTCATTTTTATTCACAACCAGTTTATAACTCCCTGTTGTCAGTGAAGTAATTACCGTGTCAAAACCGCCGGCTTTCGCAAAGGCCTGGGCCAGCATATCCGAAATAACCCCGTCCAATTTGCCGCTTTGCAAAGCGCTGTCCCGTTCCATGGCGCTTTTAAACTGCTCCAGCGTCACTGATAAGCCTTCTTCTTTAAAATACCCCTTTTCCCGGGCAATAATAAACGGAATAGAATCAACGTCCGGCATTAGACCAATCCTAAGCTGCGGTTCTCCCGCGCTGGAGTGACTGTCCGGATTCTTATCATTACTGCAGCCTGCAAAAAGCACCAGCAAAGCAGTAATGACTAACAGCATTGTTTTTTTCATTTTCCTCCCCCGCTAAGCATAAATTTCGCCTACTATCGCTTCGACAAATAATTCATTGAATACTTCGTCAACACCCCCAGCCTTACCTCTAATTAGTTAAATTATGAAATCAAAAGATCGTTATAAGTCAAAAATACAACAAAAACCGGCGGGGATTCCCGCCGGTTAAGAATTGACCATCATTCAGTTTTTTGCGCTCCTTAACTTTCATTAAGTGTATATCGGTTTTCTTCTTTGCGCTGCCGCCTTAGCCGCTTTTTTGGCGTAACCTCTTTATGCCGCCGGCCCAGCTGACAATGTTATGAATAACAATCAGCAAGGCGATCGCCAAAATAGTGCCGGCAATCGGCCGCATAATGATTGTTGAAACATCACCATTGCCAATGATCAGGCTTTGAACCAGTCCGGTTTCCAGGGCCGGACCCAAAACCAGGCCAATCACGAGCGGCGCCGGTTCATAACCTGCCCGTTTCATAAAAAAGCCTAAAACGCCAAACCCCAGCAACAGGCATAAATCGAAAACACTGTTGTTGATCGAATAAGCGCCGGTCATCGTAATCATCAGCACAATCGGCATTAGAATATTTACCGGCGTCTTGAGTAAAGAGGCAAAAATGCCCACCAACGGTAAGTTAATAATCAGCAGTAATACATTGCCAATATACATACTGGCGATCAATCCCCAAAACAGATCGGAGTGCTGCTCCATCAAGGTAGGCCCGGGAATGATTCCGTGAATCATAAAGCCGCTGAGTAAGATTGCCGAAACAGCCGAAAACGGCAAGCCCAATGACAACAGCGGGACCATCGTTCCGGAGGCGGCGGCATTATTGGCCGATTCCGGTCCGGCTACACCTTCAACAGCGCCTGTGCCAAACTCTGCCGGATTTTTACTGCGTTTTTTTTCCACGGCATAGGACGTAAATGTCGATATAATACCCGCCGGGCCTGGCAGCAGCCCTGCCAGGAACCCAATAACGCCGCCCCGGAAGATTGGCGCTACCGACCGCCGGATTTCCTCGCGGCTCGGATACAGCTCGCGGAAACGCACGTGCTGCAGCTGATATTTGTTGCCGGCCGCCATAATGGTTTCCAGCAGTTCACCAACACCGAACAGACCCATAGCCACAATGGAAAACTCCATCCCGCGCTGCATGGCATCAATAGAAAAGGTAAAACGGGTGATTCCGGTTAAACTATCCAGGCCAATTGTCCCCAGGCTAATGCCGATAATCGCCATTAGCACCGATTTGAGCATTGAGGCGCCGGTAAGGCGGGTAAGAATAATCAGACCCAGTGCGGCAATGGCAAAGTATTCCGGCGGTCCGAATACCAAGGCTGCGTTAGCCAGCAGCGGGGCAAAAAAAGTCAGGCCGATCAGCCCCATTGTGCCGGCAATAAAAGAACCAATGGCGGCAATCGCCAAGGCAGCTCCCCCCCGCCCCTTTCTGGCCATCGCATGGCCATCCATACAGGTAATCAGCGACGCCGCTTCGCCGGGTACGTTAAGCAGGATTGATGTTGTTGAACCGCCGAACATCGCTCCATAGTAGATACCGGCAAACATAATCAGTGAGGCTGTAGGGTCCAGACTAAAACTCAGTGGCAGCAATAAGGCAATTGTCCCCACCGGCCCCAGCCCCGGCAGTACTCCAACCAGCGTTCCGATGATGACGCCAATCGTACACGCCAGCAAATTTGCCGGTGCAATGCTTACAGAAAACCCGTGTGCCAATGACTGCAAAACTTCCAATAATATTCCCTCCAGCCTACGGTAGTAAAATTCCCAATACTTTTACAAACACCGTGTAAAAGCTTGCGGTAACAGTCACGGACAGCAAACCGGTAAACACCCAGCCTACCGTATCGGTGACTTTGAATAAATAAAATACGACAATGAATGTAGCTGCGATGTAGCCGGCGACCTGAAATAAAACAATATAAAAAACCAGCCCTGTAACCACCATCGCCAGCTTGCGCCAGTTTACCTGTTCGAGCACTTCCCTTGTCTTGCTCCGGCACTGCCGGATCAGCACGATAAACGCCAAAATGACGGCGGCGCCGCCTGCCAAATTGGGTAAAAAGCCGGCCTTCGGCGCATCAACTGTTCCAAAAGAATACTCATTGGCAAAAAATAAATAGATAATACTAACTGCAACAAAAAAACCGGCCAATATTTTTTCAATCATTCTGTTTTCACCTCACCTGTCGGCCTTGTTGCATCGCCAGCGGCGTTAAGCGTAATGGTAAAGGTGGTACCCTGACCAACCGCACTTTTCACTTTGATCTCACCTTCATGCCGCTGTACTATCCGGTAGCAAACCGCCAAGCCGATGCCAATGCCGTTTTCCTTAGTTGTAATAAAGGGCGTCCCTAATTTGTGAATGATCTCAGGCTGTATTCCTCCTCCTTGATCCTGTATAGACAATTCTACTTTCTCATTGCGCTGAACCGTGCTGATTTTTACCGTTCCTCCCGGCTTCATAGCTTCAATGGCGTTACGCACCAAATTTAAGATCAGCTGCCGCATGCTGCTGTCATCAATCCGAACCGGAGTTACGGCCTGCAAATCGAGTTTCAGCTGGCAATTGCTGCGAACAGCGTCAGATTCCAGAAGCGGCGTTATATTGGTAATTACCTCATTCAAATCACGGCTTTTAAAGTCCATTGCCTTATTTTTCGCCAAAGCCAGAAACTCGGTAATAATTTTATTGGCGCGATCCATTTCACTAATCATCAGGTTAAAGTGTTCCTTGGAATCACGATAGCTAGGCTTGTTGCCGAGAAATTGCAAAAAACCCCGGACTGTGGTCATCGGATTTCTCACTTCATGCCCGATGCTTGCCGCCATTTCACCCACGATATTCAGCCGGTCCAGCCGGGCAATACTTTCCGTCTGTTCGCTGATATAGTGCAATATTGGCGTCAACTCAGGGATTTTACTTTCAAACAGCTTGCTGCGCCCCGCCACAATAGATTCGGCAAACAATTCCAGCTCTTTTTTAAACTGAATGAACACCTCCTGGAACAGCATAATGACAATCAGCAATGCCAGGAAACCTGTCGTCAGTGTTTTTATTACGCTAGCCCATATTTCCAATAGGGCTCTGTCCAGATTCAGACAGGCAAATACATGGCCAATGACCTGCCCGTCATTTATAACCGGCCTGACATGATAAAGAACATCCGTGCCATACCACACGATAGACTGTGATTTTCTTCCCCAGTGAGCCTCTTCCGTATCATAAATATTGGTCGATAATGCGCTGCGTTCAACGTTTATCAATAAAGATTGATCAAGCTCAGGGCCAATCGCCATGATTCTTTGCTGCTCTTTGGAGTAAAAACCATATTTAACCAGCCGGGAGGTCAGCAGGATATTCTCAAAAAAGGGCTGTATTTCACTATTAATCAGTACTGCCTGCTCCTCAATCGTCTCCTGGGATTCAGCTTTCCTTTCCGCAATATCAGCAAAGGTACTTGCCGGAATCTTTTTTATAATGTAATCAGTAATCGCCTCAAGCTGAGCCGCATATTCGCCTTCTTTTTCCTGAAACACCATCCATTGGTTATAGACGGTAATCGTTATCATAAACACCGATATAATGCAAATCACCTTAATGTTTAATCTAGTGGTTAGAGTAAACTTTTTCATTCCAACACTGTCTTTCTTTTAAATTTTACCAGGCAAAATCCGATAATTTGTTATGTAAATTTTGCTATCATCAGCAAACGCTCCAGCAGTATGACGAAATACCCATTACTTACCTGTACAGGTAAGTAATGGGTATTTCGTCATACTGCTCAACAATTCCTGCTAAAATTTTACAATCCCATAGAATTTTAACGCTATCGCGCCCTTGCCATCTGTCGAAATATCTTTTAAAATCCTACATTTAAGGGCTGTAATTCAAAAAATTGACATCCTTGCTGCAACATTGTAAAATCAAACATATACATAATTTGTTAATAATAACTTTAGGGAGGAAATTCCATGAACAGATTTACCATTCCCAGAGATATATATTTTGGCAGGGGCTGCATGTGTGAAGTATTGTCAGGCCTGACCGGAAAAAAAGCCGTTGTCGTGACCGGCGGCTCTTCCATGCAAAAATTTGGTATTTTAGATAAAGTTGTCGCCGCCTTGAAGAAAGTCAATTTTGAAGTGACTCTAATCGAAGGAGTGGAACCCGACCCTTCGGTGGAAACCGTGTTCAAAGGGGCGCAGACCATGCGGGATTTCCAGCCTGACTGGATTATTGCCGTTGGCGGCGGCTCGCCAATTGACGCTGCCAAAGCAATGTGGATATTTTATGAACACCCGGACAAAAGCTTCAATGATATCAAAGATCCTTTTACCGTCCCCGCACTGCGCACCAAAGCACGTTTTGCCGCCATACCTTCTACCAGCGGTACTGCAACGGAAGTAACGGCCTTTTCGGTTATCACCGACTACAGTACGAAAATCAAATATCCGTTAGCCGATTACAATTTAACTCCCGATATTGCCATTGTGGATCCTGATCTTGCTGAAACGATGCCGCCCAAACTGGTCGCCCATACCGGCATGGATGCACTGACCCATGCCCTGGAAGCCTACGTGGCCACAGCCCGTTCGCCCTTTTCCGATCCATTGGCCCTGCAGGCAATTCTCATGGTCAAAGATCACCTGCTAAAATCCTTTCACGGCGATTCTTCCGCCCGTGAACAAATGCATATTGCCCAGTGTCTGGCCGGTATGGCTTTTACCAATGCCCTGTTAGGCATCACCCACAGCCTGGCTCATAAAATCGGCGCTTTATTCCACATACCGCATGGCTGCGCCAACGCCCTTCTTCTGCCTTATGTAATTGAGTACAACAAGGCTGTATCACTGCAGGAATATGCCAAAATTGCCAGGGAGCTGCAACTGCCTGGCTCCTCTCCGGAAGAACAGACGGCAAGCTTAGTCCAGTTTATCCAGGATTTAAACAAGCAGCTGGACATCCCCTTAACCCTTGAGAGCGCAGGAGTTGCAGCAGACATTTTTGACAGCAATCTCAAAACAATTGCCAAAAACGCCGCTGTTGATCCTTGCACCGGCTCCAATCCCCGCCCGGCTGACGCTGCGGCGCTGGAAAAAATACTGACATGCGCCTTTACAGGTGAAACGGTTACTTTTTAACTATCAATTGTTATATTTCAGCTCAAAAAGCTGCCCTGAAAAATCAGGGCAGCTTTTTTGCTGCTCTCGCCGCTTTCCCGGTTTACTGCCGGTCTGACAAGCGATTGCCGTAATTTTTACACTCCACAGACGCTCCAGGCTAGGCCAGAGCATCCATCAGCGAAGTCACTGAAACATTTTCGACAGACTGCCCGGCCAAAGGCTCAGCAGCCAGCTGGGGCAGGGACTCCTCGAAGATCATCCGCTCGCTCCGGTAAATTACCCCGACCGGAATTTTATCGCCCCATTGCCCGGCAATAGCGGACGCTTGGCCATAATCGGCCGGATCATAGTCAGGCAATTGATCAACGCGATAAATCCGCTCCTTATACCATTGATAAGTATTCACATGGTTAAATGATACGCAAGGCTGCAGAATATCCACAACAGCAAAGCCTTTATGGGTAATTGCCTTGGCCATGACTGCCGCCAGGTTTGGATCTGCGGCAGTTGAGCGGGCCACAAAAGTTGCGCCCACCTGTAAGGCAGTTTGAACGATATTGATCGGCTGCTCAACATTGCCTTTGGGCAAAGGCGTAAACTTTGTAACTGACCCCAAATCACTGGTCGGAGAGGTTTGCCCCTTGGTAAGTCCATAAATTTGATTATTGTGGATGAAATAGGTAATGTCAAGATTCCGCCTGGCGGTATGAACAAAATGTCCCATTCCCAGCCCGGTTCCGTCGCCGTCGCCGCCTTCGGCAATGACAGTAAGCCGGTGATTGGCTAACTTGACGCCGGTGGCGACAGGTAAAGTCCGTCCGTGCAAGGTTTCGATCCGGTAAGTATTGACATATTGGGCAATCTTGCTGGAACAGCCAATCCCGCTGACTAAGGCAATTTGCTCCGGGTCCAGTTCAAGCATGGCAACAGCCTTTTTCCAGGCATGTAAAATTCCATAGTCTCCGCAGCCCAGGCACCAGGTCGGTACATACGGTGTATTCAGCTCTTTCATCAATCCAGAACCTCCTTTATTTTGTCAATGATTAAAGAAGGAACAAACGGGCGCGAATCATATTTTAAATAAATTTTATCACTTGCAAAACCGGTATAGGCCCGGATCATTCCGCCCAACTGCGCTGTTTTATTGCCCTCAATCAACAGGGTCTTTTTGCTTTTCGCCAAAATCTCCTGTACTGCGTCAGCCGGAAAGGGACAGGGATACAATACCTGCAGGAAATTGACGCGATAGCCTTCCTGCTTAACCGCTGCCAAAGCTTCTAAAATGGCGCCCTTGCTTGACCCCCAGGCAATGATGGTAAGATCGGCTTCCTGCGGGCCATGCAGCTTAACGCCCGGAATATCGTTGAGAATGGCCGGTACTTTATTGAATAATTTATCAAGCCCGGCCGCTGTAATCTGAGGTTCCTCTTCGGCATATTCCTGATTGCCTGAACTATAAAAGCCATCTTCACCGTGAGTATAGCTGGTTACGATATGCCGTCCGCCCTTTTGACCGGGAATGGCCCGGGGCGAAACGCCGTCGTCTGTGATGCGATAACGCAAATAAGGCTGGTTTTCCTGGAGCCAGGCTTCATCAACTAATTTTCCCCGCTCAATGCTCAGTCCCTGCTCCTCGAAATAAGGATGAGTAATGCTGGAATCGGCCAAATATTTGTCGGTCAGGATAATCCCCGGCACCTGATATTTCTCAACCAGATTAAACAGCCGGTAAGTCTCGACAAAACATTCCTCAACATCGCCAGGCGCAACGACAATACGGGGAAATTCGCCCTGGGAGGCGTGAACGACAAAATTGAGATCGGCCTGCGCGGTCCGGGTTGGCAGACCGGTGCTGGGTCCGCCCCGCTGCGCATTTACCATAACAAGCGGTACTTCGCCCTGCGCGGCAAACCCAAGAGCTTCGGTCATGAGCGCAAAACCGCCGCCGCTGGTCGAACCGATTGCCCGCACCCCGGCAAATCCGGCCCCAATCAACATGTTGATTGCCGCAATTTCGTCTTCGGCTTGTTTAAAGATCAACCCATATTGAGCCGCATGGTCGGCTAAATAAGTTAACACACTGGAACCTGGCGTCATGGGATAACCAGCGGCGAATTTAACGCCGGCCTTGATGGCGCCCATGGCAATGGCATCATTGCCATTGAGCAGCATCTTTTTCTGTTCATTCGGTTTGAACAATAGGGGAAAGGCCTTATGTTCACTATACTGACTGCGGGTCTGTTCATAACTCTGCCGGAGCAGATCCAGATTCGGCTGCAAAACCTTAGCCTTGATAAAGCCTGACTTCATTAAGTCGGCAATCAGGTCCACTGGAAATCCGGCCAGGGCGCAAAAGGCCCCTACCATTGCGCTGTTTGCCATAACCTTGGCAGTTTCGCCGGTAAGTGAACCGATCAGCTTGACCGGATATAAGCTGACCCCGGCCGGAATTTTTGCTGTATCCGGCTTAACGGCGTCACTGTCATATAAAATGGCAGCCTCGCGATCTAATTTGGCATAGTTTTGATCCAGCGCCTGCTGCGATAAAACGCATAAAAAATCCAGGCGTTCTTCATAAGCCTGCAACGGCTGGGAATCCAGGGTAACGCTACAGGTGTTCAGACCGCCCTTAATTAATGACGGGTATTCATTAACGACAAAAGCCCACAGGCCATTGCGCCCCGCCGCCTTGGCAATCATTGCGCCGGCGCTCATTATGCCATACCCCGCCTGACCGCCAAATAAAACTGTAAATGGTTTTTGCCACATATCCAATCCTCCGCTCTGTTAGTTGTGTGTCGCCATTGATATACTGCCATGGATAGTATCCATTATTACTTAAATATTATTCGACATTGCTTTGCAGTCCCCCTGCCCCCAAACGGTCATGGGCGGCAAAAATTATACTGGTACCTGATAAGATACTAGCCGTGCCGCCTGCTGAATCCCCCCTTTCCGCCATTCCCGCGGTTTCCACTCGGCTCGCTTTTCTTTCCGGTTATCCCCGAATTTGTTCCATTGACCGCCTTTCCCTTTTCCCGCCGCGGCAATTGCGATATGTTTATATTCGGAAATCACTCTAAACCAAAAAGGAGGTTTTTTGGATGAATGGCATTTATCTTGTCATTATCGCCGCGCTTTGGTTAACGCTGGCCTACCGCATTTACGGCTCGTTCATTGCGGCCAAAGTGCTCACGCTGGATGAAAACAGGGTCCCTCCGGCCGTCCGCCTGGACGACGGACGGGATTACGTTCCCACCAACAAATGGGTCACCTTCGGTCATCATTTTGCTGCCATTGCCGGCGCAGGGCCGCTGGTAGGACCGGTCATCGCCGCTCAGTTCGGTTACCTGCCGGGTACTCTATGGCTATTAATCGGCGCAGTGTTTGCAGGCGCTGTCCACGACATGGTTATCCTGTTTGCCTCGGTTCGTCACGAAGGATTATCGGTGGCGCAAATCGCCAAAAAAGAAGTAAGTACCGTATCGGGTTTTTGCACTTCAATCGCGGTCTTATTCCTGCTTGTCATTACCCTCGCCGGTATGGCGGTAGTGGTAGCCAACGCTCTATACAACAGCCCGTGGGGCACCTTTACCGTTGCAGCCACCATCCCCATTGCCATTTTTATCGGAATTTACCTGCGCTGGCTGCGGCCCGGCAAGATTCAGGAAGCTTCCGTCATTGGAGTATTGCTGGTGCTGGCTGCGGTTTTCGCCGGTCCATGGATACAGCACTCGCCGCTGGCTCCCTACTTTACTTTTAATGTAAAGCAATTATCGATTATGCTGGCTTTTTACGGCTTCTTCGCCGCTGCCCTGCCGGTATGGCTGCTGCTGGCTCCCCGGGATTATCTCAGTACCTATATGAAAATCGGAACAATTGCAGCTTTAACGATTGGCATCATTTTGGTCAGGCCGGAAATTCAAATGCCGGCATTCAGCCAGTTTATTCATGGCGGCGGGCCGGTGATCGGCGGCCCCGTCTGGCCGTTTGTATTTATCACCATTGCCTGCGGCGCTTTATCGGGCTTTCACTCGCTAATCAGCACCGGCACAACCCCTAAAATGATCACCAACGAAAAAGAAATTCTGCCGATCGGCTACGGGGCTATGCTGGTAGAAAGCTTTGTTGCCCTGATGGCCTTGATTGCCGCCACCAGCTTACATCCTGCCGATTATTTCGCCATTAACTCCACGCCGGCGGCTTTCGCCAAATTGGGCTTGGTTGTTAACGAACTGCCGCATCTGGCCCAAATGGTTGGCGAAGATATCGCCGGACGTCCCGGCGGCGCCGTCTCTCTGGCGGTCGGCATGGCGCACATTTTTTCAAAAATACCGGGAATGGAAGCGCTGATGTCTTTCTGGTATCATTTCTGTATTATGTTTGAAGCCTTGTTTATTTTAACGCTGATTGACGCCGGTACACGGGTTGGCCGTTATCTGCTGCAGGAAATGGGCGGCGTAATTTACCAACCGCTCAAAGATCCCCACTGGTGGCCGGGCATTGCCTTTACCAGCGCCCTGATTTGCTTTGCCTGGGGTTATCTTGTGCTGCAGGGCAATATCTCCACCATTTGGCCGTTATTTGGCGTTTCAAACCAATTGCTGGGCACTTTGACTTTGGCCATTGGCACTACCATGCTGTTCCGCATGGGCAGAGGGCGGTATGCCTGGGTCACCATCCTGCCCATGGCTTTTCTGGCAACTGTTACCTTTACCGCCGATTACATGAATATTTTCAATGTCTATCTGCCGCAAAAAAATTATCTCTTAGCCGGAGTAAGCGGCATCATGTTTGTGCTGGTCATCATTGTTCTGATTGATTCCATCCGCCGTTGGATCCATTTAGCGCGGACAGTTCCTCCCGACCTAAGCACAACGCCAAAATCTCAATCGCCAATCCATTCATAAACGCCGCAATATCCGGCCAGGCCCCGCCAAGCGACATTTCCGGCCCATATGGGACAATTCACTACGAAACTAAAACGGTCAGCATACCCAAGAGGGTCGCTGACCGTTTTGCTCTGTAGTAATACGGCCTGGTCCGTATTCAGTTTTTGGTTGCTGACAGCACAACCGTTTGACCGTTGATTACCGTATTCAATTCGACAGTTCCGCCCCACAAAGCAGCCACATAGTTTAACGTTTCCCGGGCGTAGTTCAGTTCAAGCTCCCGTCCGTCAAAAGAATGCCCGATCATTAATTTGCCCTGCTCAACACTTTGCGGCTTAATCACCGGGATATTGCCTGTCCCGACTGATTGGGCCAGCACATCCCGAATTTTTTTCCAGCCTTCGTCATCCGAAACTTCAGTTACAACAATATCCTCTCCCTGCACATCATGCGTAAACAGCGACAAATCCTCGCAAAGTTCCCTGGTAAGGTACCGCCTCAAAAAAGACTGATCCCGTTCATCAGCCCGGATTGTCATCAGCTGCGACGCGCCATACTGCCGGTTTAGATATTCAAACAGCTTGAAACCGACAAAATAAGGATTGATCTGCCCCTGATGCGGGCGAACGACCAGATTATGCCGCTGCAGAAATTCCAGGTGCAGTTTTTGCGGCAGCTCAAGCTGCTGCAATATTTGATAATGCCAGTAGCTGGCCCAGCCTTCATTCATGATTTTAGTCTCTATTTGCGGCATAAAATAAACCGATTCATCCCGGACAATATGAACTAAATCCCGCTCCCACTCCACCAGCGCGCCCCGTTCGGCCAGAAACCCCAGCAAATCGTCCTGCAGCCGGCCGGCTGCCGCTTCAGGGGTTTCCTCATTTAAGACCGGCCGGCTGACAGCTCTGCCTGGTCCGTTGCGCGGTACCTGAAACCGCAGGGCGTGAGCGGCGTCCAATATCCGCTCTACCTTATCCGGGCCAATGCCGGGATCCTGAATATAACTTCTGACCCTGTCGGCATGGGCTTTAAACATTTCCAGCGTCAGTTCGGCCCTGGTATCCCGTTTAAACAAGCGGTTGTTTTTGAAAAAATCATTATGTCCATAGACATGAGCCATGGTCAGAATTTGCAGCAGTAACGTATTGTCCCGCATCAAATAGGCGAGGCAGGGATCGGAATTAATGACCATCTCATATGGCAGGCCGGTTAAATTGTACTGATAATACGTTTTCTGCCGCTCATAGGCTTTGCCGTAACTCCAGTGGGGATAGTGCGCCGGCATGCCGACATAGGCCTCATAGCACAGCATATCTTCGCAACTGCAAATTTCAAAATGCTGTTCATAGCAATCCAGGCCAATGGCTTTGACCGCTTCTTCAATCCGGTTGTTCCAATAGGTTAAATCATTGATGCTGTATTCAGCCGTCATGCGCTTCACCTCCGGCCCCTTCCTTCTCGATGATTTTTTTAAACGCCGGCCAGATGTCCTCTTTAGCGTTGATCGCCGCAATGACAAAATTGTCGTGTTTCACGCCTGCCTTAAACTGCTCCCGAATGCTGCCATAATAGGAATTTACGGCTACCTCGCCATAGCCGAATAAATTGCAGACCGCGCATAACTCATTCGCCAGAGTGACTGCTTTGCTGTTGTCATCGTCCCAGTTGTCGCCATCCGAGCAATGAAAGGCATAAATATTCCAGACTGCTGGATTGTAGCGCTGCTCAATAATTTCCAGCGCTTTGGCATAGCCGCTGCTGATAAAGGTTCCCCCGGATTCACCCTTGTGAAAAAATTCGTCCTCGGTTACTTCCTGGGCCTCGGTACTATGAGCCACAAACACAACTTCTACCTGCTCATGCCTGTAACGGACAAACTGATATAACAGGAAGTAAAAACTGCGGGCTAAATATTTACGGGTCTGATCCATTGATCCGGACGTATCCATAATGCAGATGACGACGGCGTTAGAGTTTCGGCGAAGCTCTTCCTTGACCCGGCGATAGCGCAAATCATCTTCAATAAAGCCCTGCCGCCCCATTGGCTCGCGCTCTTCCTCCTCGGTCCGCAGCGCCGACTTAAGCCGCTTGATTTTTTCGGTAACCGTTCGTTTTTTGGCCAGCCGCGGCGGAATGCCTTTTTTCTGATACCCGGACAATTTACATTTTCGCTCTGCTTCAATAACGGCGAACTTCTTGCGCTCCATATCCGGCAGCTGCAAATCCTCAAAGAGATACTGCACCAGCTCATCCAGCGTGATTTCCGTCTCGAAGATATCCTCGCCCGGCTGGCTGCCGGCCTGGTCGCCATTGCCTGCCTGCGGTTGTCCGCCCCTCTTGCCAATGACCTGGCCGCGCTCCTGGGTACCGTCTCCCGCACCTGCGCCCTGATTGTTTGCGCCGTAAATAAACTGATATTCTTTGATCCCCTTGACCGGGATTTTAAACTTTTTATTGCCGTCCTGACCGATAATGCTCTCTTCAGCAATGATGCCGCCCATATTTTTCTTGATGGCCTGCTCTACCAGCTGACGATGCCGCTTCCGGTCCCACTGGGAGCGGTCAGATGGAGTTAGGCTGCCTTCTTTAAACAAAGCCATGCGCATCTTCCTCCTTTCTTCAGCCCGGCGGATACTTCAATGCCGTCTCGCCATTCACTTGCAGTTTCAGGATTGGCGCGGTACTAGTCCTTCCATAGGTTATTAGCGGCATATTTTAATATTACATTGCAGCAGTGGCCGCAGTAACCATTACGCTTCATTTCTTCCACCATCGCATTATATTTGCTGTCCTGCTCGTCATCCCGCACCCTGGATTTTGTCACCACCCGTGACAGCTCTTTGACTGAAACGGTTAATTTTTTCTCTATGGCTTCTTTCAGCGGCTCATAACTGCGATAATCGATTTTTGCCCCGTTGCGCAGCAGCGAAAACATATAGGCGGTAACATCCTGACGGAATCCTAGCGTAGCCGTACCGGTAATGCCGATTTGCTCCTCAATGGACTGCAGGAACTTACTGTCAGGTTCAAGCTCTTCCCCCGTGTTGCCGTCTTTAAGCTTGGTTGAATTAACAAAGGCTTCGGCATGATCGAGATAATTATTGAATAAGCTTTCCGCCTGCTCCTGATAACCGTGAATAAAAGCCTTGGTCACTTCTTTTTCCAGAATCTTATTGTATTCTTTCTTCAACACATCCTGTAAAAAGCCCAAATACCGTTTCCGGTCATCATCGGCCACAGCCATATCCTTGACCGCTTTAATCAGCGTATCCAGAAGGGCAATGGGATTGATGCAGTCGCTTTCCGCCTCAGCCAGCGTAGAGCCCAGGGCTTTCATGATAAAGCGGGTCGATATGCCGCTCATGCCTTCCCGGTTCGCTTCATCCCGCAATTCGCTGATATCAATTTTCTTTGTTGACCCTTTCTCCACAATTTCTTCGCCATTGTAAATTTTCAGTTTCGTCAGCGCATCCACTTTATTGGATGGACTCAGCCTGGACAAAATGGCAAACATGGAGGCCAGTTCAAGGGTATGAGGAGCAATATGAGCCTGAAAAGAACTGTTGTTAAGAATCTTTTTGTAGATTTTTACTTCCTCGTCGAGCTCCAGGCAATAAGGAACTTCGACCTTAACAATTCTGTCCAGAATTGCTTCATTGGTGTGATCGGACTTAAACCGGTTCCATTCCGACTCATTGGAGTGGGCCAGGATAATGCCGTCAAAGTAAATCATCGAGCCTTTGCCGGGCGAGGGGATGGATTTCTCCTGGGTTGCTGTTATCATGGTATGCAAATATTCAACATCGTTTTTAAAAACCTCAATGAACTCGACAATTCCGCGATTACCGACATTAAAAGCGCCGTTTAGCGACATCACCCGGGGATCATCCTCGGCATACATATCCATTTTGGAAATATCAACCGAACCGGACAGTACCGAGGTATCCTGGTTATTGGGGTCAACCGGCGGCACAACGCCAACGCCCTTGCGCGACCTGATGGAAAACTCGCTCATAGTCACCGGAAATTTTTCATACTCGCCCTGATAGTCATTCTTCAGGCGATGACGGCAAACCGGACAAAGATCACCCTCAATTTTTACACCCAGCACCTGCTCAAATTCGGGCCGCAAATGCTTGGGAATGAGATGCAGCGGTTCCTCCCTCATCGGGCAGTCCTTTAACGCATAGATTGGCGCACTCATTTCCAGCGCCCTTTTCAACGCTTCCATTAGTGAAGACTTACCGGCGCCGACCGGGCCGACCAGATACAGCACCTGCCGCGCCTCTTCACCTTTCATTGCCGCTGAATGAAAATAGCGCATCAATTGCATGATGCTTTTGTCAATACCATAAAAATCATTCGTAAAGAAATTGTATTTTTTCAAAATCCCACTGCCATGAATCCGCTTCAACCGGGCATTTTCTTCGGTTTTTAAGATCTGCACACCAGGATCGCTAAGTAACTCGTACATTCGCCGGTGAGCCAGCATAGCTACACTGGGGTTTTCCTTGACAATAGCTAAATAGTCAAGTAAAGTTCCGCTAAACTGCTGATGCTTCCTTTCGCTACGGTCTTTCTTAATCATACTGCCAAAATCAAAATCAGTCATATGCTGCCCCTCCTTTGTGTAATGAATCCATAATTATTAGGCAAATAACAAACACAAATGTTCTATATATCCCTTCCATAAAAACATATGTGTTTGTTATTACACTTTAACAAATTTATGCCAGTCTGTCTATAATTATTTTATGGTAAACATTATGCCATTGGCTGTTTCCCTCTGGCGCTCCGGGCTGTTGCAGGAATACCGGCATAGGACACCGTCGCGATAAAAAAGGGCTGTCACAGCGGAACGCTTGCAAGCAATCCAAAAACGCTAACTCGTCCGTAGCTGGAAAACCGTATTCAAACAGGGGACAGATCCCTTGTTGCTTTTGCAACGAGGGATCTGTCCCCCCTGTTTTTGTCAAAAAAAGAGCGCCGCATTACGTTTTTTTTTGAAAAACGTTTTGCGACACCCTTTTCCCCGGACAATTTTTTAGACCTTCTTCTTGGCAACCGCCAACCGGGATTTATTCACACGATCAATGCCCTTATTGCCAAGCTTCAATACCACGTTCACATACAGCATATCCACAATCACCAGCTGCAGTATCCGGGAAACCATCGCATCCGAGCGGTATTTGGTTTCATTTGACGAACTTAACAGTACAAAATCGGCGAATTTGACCACGGAAGAATGACCATAGCTGGTTAAAGCCACGACCGGCGCGCCGTTTCCCTTGGCCAGACTGGCGGCATCCAGAATATCCCGGCTTTCGCCGGAATGGCTGATGACCACTACCAAGGCCTTTTCATCGGCGCTGGCGCAGGCGATGCTCATAAAATGAGCGTCATTATGGTAGGACACATCAAAACCCAGCCGCAAAAATTTATGAAATGCATCAATAGCAACCGCGCCGGAAGCGCCGGCGCCGCAAAATAAAATCCGCTGGGCTTTGGTAATAAGGTCCGCTACCTTAACCAGCAATTCGGGATCAATCAGATTATTCAGGTCCTGAATAGAAGCTACCGTCGACATGATAACTTTTTGACGGATTTGTTCCGCGGTATCGCCGTTCTGGATTTCTTCATAAATAGCCTGCGTAGTATTGTTGGATAAATCCTGGGCAATTTTAACCCGGAACACCTGATAGGAATCAAACCCAAGTTTACGTAAAAAACGCAGAATTGTGGTTTCACTGGTACTGCATTTCTCGGCTAGATCTCCCAGGGAAAATAACATCACCTGTTCCGAGTTATTCAGCACAAAATCCGCAATGTGTTTTTGCGCCGGCGACAACACATGATAGCGCGTTCGTATCTGCGAAAATAGATTCGACATAGCAGCCTCCGTTAAAAAAATGAATTGAAGTTCAATTGAATTATAAGAAGAGGCGGCTTGTCTGTCAAGTTCCGGTACAGCAGCACGCCTGACCGGACGGGGTTTGGCAAACTGCGCCGCCGTCAGGCGTCTTATGGCCGGTATGCACACCGCCAAGCGCCCCGCGTTAATCTAACCGTTATGACAACACTGCACGGTTTCCATTCCTGCATTTGCTCAATTGCGCAAAATCCCCCGGCTGCTACTGTTTTATTTCGCGGCGCAGCTCCTCCAGTAAATCCTGAACCTGGCCTTTGTATTTTTCATAAACAGGCGTTACCGCCTGTTGAATACGAGCCAGTTCATCATCGGAAATCCGCGCAATTTTCATGCCGTTCCGCTCTAATTCAGGAATAATTCCGCCGGTCATTTTGCGGTTGATCTCAGTAGTATAGAGAGCGCTTTGCCTTGCGGCGGCTTCAATTACCGCCTGATCGGCAGCCGGAAGTTCATCCCACAGCTTGCCGGAATACAGCATGACAAACGGCGTATACACATGATGACTCAATGTCAGGTATTTCTGCACTTCATAGAAATTGCTGCTGGAAATGGTGGACAGTGGGTTTTCCTGCCCGTCAACCGTACCCTGACTTAACGCTGAATACAGCTGACCAAACGGAATAGGGACAGCTTCAGCCCCTAAGCAGCGAAAAGTGTCCAAATGGACGGGATTGACCATTGTCCTGATTTTCAGGCCTTTAAAGTCTTCCAGCCGGCATACCTCCCGTCTGGAATTGGTTAAATCACGAAACCCATTTTCGGCCAGCGCCAGGCCGTGAAAACCGTAGCTATTAAGAGCTTGCAGTATTTTGGCCCCAAACCGTCCCTGCAGTATTCTGTCAACGGTTTGCTCATCTTTGAACAAAAATGGAAAATCAAACAGCATAAATTCCTGGGCAATTGCGGCAACCGGAGTTGATGACATAAAGGTCATTTCCAGCTGACCCTGCTGGAGTTTTTCCAGCATTTCGGGATCTTCACCCAACTGGGCGCTATGGTAGATCTTAACTTCATACCGTCCGGGGGCTTTTTCATTAAGCAATTTAGCAAAATGCTGCATACCAAGATAGGAGGTCGAAGAATCAGACAAACTGAAAGCCACGCGGATCAGCTGTCTGTCTGATAATTTAAAGCCCATTACCGCCTGTTCCAGCTCACCCGCAAGCCGCGATAAAGAACGGGCGTTATTGGCAATCTCATCGATGGAAGCGCTTACCTGCTGGGTGCCGGCGGCCGTCGTTTCGGTAGATGCCGACGCCTCCTGTGATACGCGGACCACCTGGTCTACCGCCTGCTTTAAGGTTCCGGCAAACCCGGCCTGCTCGTCAGCCATTTGCACGACATCCCTGATTTCGCTCCGCACCGGCGCAATACAACGGGTGATCTCACTAAAGTTGTCATTGGCCTGCCCCATTTTGCCGACCTCGGCATTAATTTCACCTGATGTTGTTTTAAAAACAGTAATTACCTCATTCATATCGGTGAGCATTTGGTCAATAATTGTATTGATTTGCCCGGCTGCCCCCTGCGACTGTTCGGCCAGCTTCCGCACTTCCTCGGCGACAACGGCGAATCCCCGGCCATGTTCGCCTGCTCTTGCCGCCTCAATCGCCGCATTGAGCGCCAATAAATCAGTTTGTTTGGTAATTGTCTGGATCATATCGGCGATTTCTCTGATCTGATTGGATTTTGCCCCCACGCTTACCACCTTGGCGGTATTATTTTCCGCCTGTACGGCAATCTTGCTAATTGCCGCGGTAACCTCCTGAATCGCCGTTTTGCCGCTATCGGCCGCTACGCCAATGGCTTCGGCGTTACCGGCCAGGATTTTCAGCCTGTCGGAAGTTTTTTGCGATAGATCTGCAACCCGGTCGGTGCCTTGCGCCGCCTGCTGCGCCATATGTTCGATTTCCTGCGAATTTCCGGCTATTTCCGTCGCACTCTGGGCAATTGCCTCAACGGCCCGTTTGGCCTCATTGGCCACAGCCGCCAATTCCACACTGGAGCCTGAAAGTTTTTCCGTCTCCCCCCGCACCGTTCCCACCATACCTTTGAGCTTGGCAATGGTTTCATTAAATCCGCCGATCATTTGGCCAAAAGCATTCCTGCCCGGATAGTCGATCGGTGAAGTCAAATTGCCCGTTCCCAGGCTGTCAACACCTTGCCGGATCAATTGCAAAGGCGTGAACAGCTTTTTTAACCACAGCCACACAACCACTCCGCTCAATAATTGCAGCACGACCAACAACCCTAGTCCATACTGAAGAAAAGACTGCCAAAAATCCGGTGAAACACAAATCGCCATGCCTGCGACGGCAATCAAATTGACCGTGAGGATAATGCCCATAACGGTTAACAGTATTTCCTGTTGAATACTCATATCCGCTCTCCTTAAGTTTGGAATCCCAAAATCAACTACCTGCCGGTTGCACAAAAAGAGCGGACTGGCCGCTCTTTTTATGATACCTGAAACTATTTAGACAATTTGAGCCAATATCATGGTAATAATAATTGCAACTACGGCTGCGATGCAGGTTGCGGTTGTATAGGACTTTAAGGTATCGGTTACCGACAAGCCAAAAAATTCTTTGACAATCCAGAAACCCGAATCATTGACATGAGAAAAGCTGATAGCGCCGGCTCCGACGGCCACCGCCACCAACGCCGGGTCAAGGCCGGGATACGCCGACAGTACCGGCATAACAATGCCAACCGCCGTCATCATGGCGACTGTAGCCGATCCCACTGAAAACCGCATAACAACGGCGACTACCCACGCCAGGAGCAGAGGATTCATGGATAAGCCGGTCAAGACCTTAGCCAGTTCGGTGCCCAGTCCGCTGTCAATCAGAACTTTGTTAAAAGCCCCGCCGCCGCCGATAACCAGCAGGATGCCGGCTACAGGTCCAAAGCATTGGTCGGTAAAGGCCAACAGCTGTTTCATATCAAAGCCGCGGGCCAGCCCTAACGTGTAATAAGCGACAAAAGTTGAAATAAGTAATGCGGTAATCGGATTACCGATAAAATTTACAATAGGCATAAATGAAGCATCTTTGGGGAAATTTAATTCGATAATTGTTTTGGAAACCATAATCAGCAGCGGGAGCATAATGGTAAACAGTGTGACGCCAAAGGAAGGCATATCTTTTTCTGATACCATTTCCGTCTTTTGCAGACTCTCCGGCAGCGTAAACTTGAATTTATCGCCAATCAGATTGGCCCATAGCGGACCGGCAATAATTGCCGACGGCAATCCCACAATGATGCCATAGAGAATAACCCGCCCGATGTCGGCCTTTAATGATCCGGCAATTGCCATTGCCGCCGGATGGGGCGGTAAAATACAATGTACCGTAATCAGCGAAATCGCCGTCGGAATACCAATGCTCACCATCGACAGCCCGGTTTCCTTGGCAACGCTGAATACCAGAGGAATTAACAGCACAAACCCAACTTGGAAAAAAACCGGAATACCGGCCACAAAGCCGACAATCATCATTGCCCAGCCGGCTCTTTGCTTGCCTAAAGCTTCAATCATCGTGCGGGCCAGACGCTGTGCGCCATGCGAGACTTCCAGCATTTTGCCCAAAATTGTGCCAAGACCCAGGATTGTGGCTAAAAAGCCCAAAGTACCTCCCATCCCGGCCTCAATAGAGGCGCCAATCTTCGCCAGCGGCATGCCGGTCGCAAAACCGACGAACATGCAGGCCACAATTAAGGTTACGAAGGTGTGCAGACGTACTTTCATAATCAGGAACACGATCAAGCCGATTGAGGCCAGTAGCACTAACATGAGTGCTGCAGTTGTACTCATTCTTTCTCTCCCCCTTTAGTTTTGTTTATCACATTTATATGAACCTATAGTGGATTGCTAAACAATTCATAAATACCGCACCGGTGAAGAGATTGATACAGCTCGTCTTTGCGCTTGAAGAGAATGCGGTATTTATCGACATTGACCGGATCAGGCTGGAATACAATGGGCTGGTTTGGACAAATGGCCTGGAAGGCAGCGGCATGATCCTGATAGATGCCCAGGGAGACTGCCGCGCTCATTAGCGCGCCCAGGGAAGAGGCTTCGCTGTTATCATAGCGGATAACCCGTTTATTAAAACAATCCGCCTGAATCTGATTAAAGAGATCAAAGGCCACCAGACCGCCCGCGACACTAACGGTGGACATTTCCGGCACCAGGTTTTCAATGAGCGAAAGGTTATGCGCAATCTCCAATGAAATTCCTTCTAAAATTGCCCTGGTAAAGTCGCGGCGCTGCGTTCCCAGGGATAAATTAAGGAACATGCCCTTCGCCAGTGGATTCCAGTAAGGAGCGGCGCTGCCTTCAAAATGGGACAACATCATGACGCCGTTAGCTCCAACCGGGGACTCAGCGGCTTCTTTATTGATGATTTCATAAGACTTTTCGCCTTCAGGATAAAACTGTTCCCTAAACCAGCGATGGATTGACCCGGTATTGAATATGCCGGCTTCTACAATCCACTTGCCCGGAATAGCTGCTGCACTGCACAGGGTACGGCTTTGGGCGTCGAATTGCGGCGCTTCGGAGTAGGCAATGACAAAAGAGCCTGTTCCGGTATTGGCCTCGGCATATCCGGGACGCAGAATATTGAGCGCCAGCGCAGCGCATTGCTGATCCCCGCCGCCGATAATCACCGGGATCCCGGTCTTTAAACCCGTCAATCCGGCAATACCGCTTTCCAGCAAGCCGGCCTGCGCTCCCGGCGGGCATAACTCAGGCAATTTACTCAATGGAATTCCACTGATCCTTACCATATCTTCATCCCATTGAAAAGTGTTAATATTCATTAGCAAAGTCCGGCAAGCCTGCGTCCAGTCGGTAACATATACACCGGTCAACAGCTTTACAACATAATCCTGCACGCCGATCAGTTTTTCCGCCTTCTTGTATATTTCCGGCCGCTCATCCTTGAGCCACATCATCTTCGGCACGGAAAAATAAGGGTTGGCCCTTAGACCGGTACGCCGGTAAATTTCTTCAAGGCCTAGCTCGCCCAGCAATTGATCGCATTGCGCCATACTCCGCCGGTCCTGCCACATGATGGCGGGATGAAGCGTCTCCCCTGCATGATCGACCGGAATAACCGAAGCGCGCTGGGAAGTTACAACAATTGCATCAATAGAAAGGTTATTGTCCCGGATAAAATTACTTGACTTCTTCAACGTAATAATTAAAGAATCCTGCCAGGTCAGCGGATTTTGCTCAACATGGTTATTGCTGAAAAAATCCGAGTGATATTCATGTGATGCCCGGTTTAACAGCTTGCCGGTAATGTCGTAAAGCATGGCTTTTAAACTGGAGGTACCAACATCAAGCACCAAAATATGTTCCATTTTTCCGCCTCCGTTTCTCATTCGCAATTTTAGCATTATTGCAAAAAATCAACCCATTTCAAACCCCTTAAGGGGTTTGAAATGATCGCTTCGGCTAAATCGCCCGAAACATTGTTGAATACTTTTTAACAACTTCCTTGACATAGTCAACTTCTTTACACGCCAGCTGTGATAAATGATAAGCTTTTCCTGACTGAAGCAGTTCCTTCACTTTTTCTATCGTATACAAAGAAATCTCAGTATTGACGTTAATTTTGGCAATGCCATTTCTGATGCATCTCTTCACAATTTCCTCCGGCGTTCCTGAGCCGCCATGCAAAACGAGCGGCAAGTCCACCTGAGCAGCAATTTTCTTGAGAATTTCCACGTCTACCTTGGGCGTGCCTTTATACATGCCATGTACGGTACCGATCGAAACAGCCAGCGCATCAACCTTTGTTTCAGCGACAAACCTGGCGGCCTGCTCCGGATTGGTGTAAATTTCCTCACCAGACTCTTCATTGGAAAACTCCCCGCCGGCTAAAGCGCCGAGTTCGGCTTCCACACTGACATTAGCGGCATGAGCAATGGCTGCGATCTGGGCAGTCTGTTTGATATTCTCTTCAAAAGGCAGGCTGGAGCCATCATACATTACCGAAGTAAAGCCGGCTTTTATGGCCTGGACGATATGGTCAAAGGACTTGCAATGATCCAAATGGAGCGCCAGGGGGATTTTTACCCTTTTGGACATAGCGTCAACCAGCGCAAAAACCTCATCAACGGTCATATTGGTGAGATAATTTTCACCAAAGGCTACAATTGCCGGATAGCCCAGTTCATTATTTGCTTCAATAACGCCGCGAATCGTTTCATAGTTGTAGACATTGAAAGAACCAATCGCGTATCTTTTTCTCCGGGCATCAGGCAGCAATTGGGCTAAATTGACCATCATTGCTGAACACCTGCCAGCCATTCTTTAAATGCAGGCTGCTCAAGCACCTCTTTATTGATGACAAAACGCGGTTTCTGCCCCTGCAGGAGCTTGCTGATATCCTCCAGCAAAATTTCCGGCGAGCGGGTCAGCGCTTCTTTCGTTGTGCCGGCAATGTGGGTGGACAACGTTACATTATCCAGCGTTAAAAACTCACTATCGGGTTTTAAGGGTTCATCTAAAAATACATCAAGCCCGGCGCCGGCAATTTTTTTCTCCCGCAGAACACTAAGCAGGGCTTGCTCATCCACCAAACCGGCCCGGCCGGTATTGATTAAATAAGCCGTTGATTTCATCAATCCCAGTTCTTTGGCCCCTACCATATTTTTCGTGCTTTCGCTCATACGGGCATGCAGGCTGATAAAATCACTGTCGCTAAACAGCTTGTCTTTTTCTACCAGAGTGGCGCCGGCGGCGCTAACGTCTTCAGGCTTGACAAAAGGATCGTATACCAGAATATTGACGCCGAACCCGGATAGTTTTTGCGCAACCAGCCGCCCGATATAGCCAAAGCCGACGATGCCGACATTCTTGCCCTTTAATTCGGGTACCCAGCTGGAATTGGAAAACGCCTTGCGCCACTGCCCGTTTTTGATCGCAAAATGGGCTCTGGCAATATTTCGGCATTCCGATAACATCAGGCCAACGGCAAAATCTGATACGGCTTCAGCATTGCGGCCTTCAATATTGAACACCAGAATACCGCGTTTCGTGGCTTCCTTAACGTTCACATTCTCCAAACCAGCCCGTGATACACCGGCAATTTTCAAATTCGGCATGGCGTCAAATACTTTTGAAGAAATAGGCAGAAATAACCCGGCCAGTAGTTCGGCGTCTTTTCCTTCGGCTTTGATGAGCGCATCCACTTCTTCAATCTCAGGGCCTTTCTTTTCGACCTCCAGCCGTCTGGCCTGGAGCTTTTGCCAGTCCGGTTCCCAGTCGCTCACCTTTACCTCCGAGGTAAAGCCGCTAAGATATTTTTGGGCGGCAAGCTGAAATTCGCTGCCAACAATCATCGCATCGCCAATGAGTAAA
This sequence comes from Dendrosporobacter quercicolus, assembly GCF_900104455.1. NCBI lineage: Bacteria > Bacillati > Bacillota > Negativicutes > Selenomonadales > Sporomusaceae > Dendrosporobacter > Dendrosporobacter quercicolus. The sequence goes on along the minus strand of NZ_FNHB01000007.1, from coordinate 178,074 downwards.
GCTTTCAATTTTTTTGCCATAAACCTTGCACCTCTTGTTTAGTTTTTTTACTACTACCAAAATCATTAAGCAGTTATTTTACTACTGTATTCGCTTTTGATTCAATTATTCCTGCTAAATTGGAAAAAATTATCCCTTTTTTTGCAAAATTACCGCCCGAACATAGATTTACCGTAAAACAAGCAAAATATGTAAAGCCCCCGCCCATGCCTTGCGGCATGAAAGCGGGGGCTAACCCTTTACAACGGCTACTTTTGCGGCAGCCAGCCAGTTACCACCTGTTCGTTCTTTTGCACCCATTCCCGGGAGCTTTTTAGCGGATCATCACTCTCAGCAATTAAGCCCATCAGGCTTCCCAGCTGTTCATCATTCAGTTTAAAGTTTTTAAAAAACTGAGCCACTTCCGGTAAATCCTGCTCAATATCCTTGCGGCCTACAATATGAATGCTTTCCACCCCACCATAGATTCCTTTGGGTTCTTCAAGAAATTTCAGTTTCCAGGTGGCAAACTTCCAATGAGGTTTCCAGCCGGTTACCACAATCCATTCCTGTTTTTCAATCGCATCCTTTAGCGCCGCAGTCATTGCCGGGCCGCTGCTACTCATCAGCTGATAATCAAGCTGATAATCTTTGATCACCTGATCGGTCGCCTTCATCATACCGGCTCCTGAATCAACGCCGACAATCCTGCCGTCCATTTTGTCTTTCACCGAATTTAATTCCTCAATACTGTTGATGGTAACATATTCCGGAACAACCAGGCCAATCCGTCCTCCCACAAAGCTTGTGCCCAGATCTACCAGCCTGTCGCCATATTCCTTCATATAGGTTTCATGCGTCACCGGCAGCCAGGTATCCAGAAAAGCATCATAGTCGCCATTGGCGACAGATGAAAATACTGGCGCAACATCAGCCATGGTTACCTCAACCTGGTAGCCCATTTTTTCTTCTAAAACAACTTTGGCCAAATAGGTCATGGCAACCCCTTCAGCCCAATTGACATAACCAAGCCGCACCGTTTTTTTCCCGTTTTGTCCGCTTTCCGGCTGGCCGCCGCAGCCGGCCAGTCCCAAAGTAATTGCCATTACGGCAATCAGCGTGAAGATCAAAGTTTTTTTCCATGTAGTTCGCATAAAATTCCTCCTCAAATTTAAGTTTTCTTGCGTTTATTATTGGCAAAGCTCTGCGATATACGATCCAGAATCATAGCCAGCACGACGACGGCCACGCCGCTTTCAAAACCGCGGCCGATCTTCAGTTGGGTGATCCCTTTTAGCACTTCTTCACCCAGGCCCCCGGCCCCAATCATCGCGGAAATTACCACCATCGAAAGCGACAGCATAATCGTCTGGTTCACACCGGCTAAAATCGTAGGTATCGCAATCGGCAGCTGAACCTTAAATAATAATTGTCCTGGCGTTGAGCCAAATGATTTGGCGGCTTCCACCACATCGGCCGGCACTTGCCGGATGCCCAGGCTGGTCAGGCGGACAGCGGGCGGCATGGCGAAAATAACGGTTGAAACCGCCCCCGGAACTTTGCCCAGCTTGAAAAACAGAATTGCCGGAATAAGATAAACAAACGCCGGCATCGTCTGCATAAAGTCCAGGATAGGACGGACAATCCGGTCGGCTTTATCGCTGCGGGATGTCCAAATGCCCACAGGAATGCCGATCACCAATGCGATCAACGCCGAGGTCAGCACCAGAGCCAGCGTTTGCATCGTTTGCGTCCAGAGGTCCATGCTGTAAATCAGGGTTAGGCCGACCAGTGTAAAGACCGTTACCCCTCGTCCCGCAACCCGCCAGGCCAGAAGTACGAACAGAGCGATAACAACAATAGCCGGAAAGAACAGCAAAACATCCTCAAATCCGGTGATAAAGCTCAGCAGCCCGGTCCTGACCACAGTAAAAAGTCCGTCAAAATTCAGCCGCAGCCAGTTAATAAACGCTTCAAAGACTGTCCCAATCGGTAAATTAATCATTTTATGCTCCCTCCCCGACAATGCTGGAAATCACCGAAGCCCGGCCAATAATGCCAATCATCACTTGATCATTATTCAGGACGACAATGGGGGATCTGGCATTGAATGCCACCGGAAGCAAATCAAGAATGGGCGTCTCAGGTAAAGCCAAAGGAACATCATCAATGATAATTTCGCTGAGGTCATGCTTGCCGCTGCGCACCAGTTCCATAGCAGCCTCAATCCTGATCATTCCCAGGAAACGGCGGTTGGCGTCAACGGCGTAAATACTGGAAATATTTTCTTCCTTCATCCGGCGCACCGCCACCCGCGGCCCGTCTTTGGGCAACACCAGCGGTTCCGGCTTTTTCATAATCGAAGCGGCGGTAAGTACTTTGGCCCGGTCAACATCCTGGACAAAATCACGCACATAATCATCCGCCGGCTGAGTTAGTATATCTTCCGAGGTGCCGACCTGAATTACCTGCCCGTCCCGCATCATTGCCACCCGGTCGCCTATTTTCAGCGCTTCATCCAGATCATGGGTAATAAACACAATGGTTTTGTGCATTTTGGCCTGCAGCTCAAGCAATTCATTCTGCATTTCCTTCCTGATCAGCGGGTCAAGTGCACTGAAAGCCTCATCCATGAGTAATATATCCGGATCGGTCGCCAACGCCCGGGCCAGACCGACCCGCTGCTGCATACCGCCGCTCAGTTCATCAGGCATGGACTCTTCATAACCTTTTAATCCGACCAGTTCAATTGCCTGGTGCGCTTTTTCGCGCCGCTCGGCGGCAGGGACTCCCTGAACTTCCAGGCCATACTCCACATTGGCGCAGATATTGCGATGGGGAAACAATGCAAATTTTTGGAAAACCATCGCAATTTTCTTGCGCCGGATTTCCAACAACTTTTCATTGTCGGCGGTTAGAATATTTTCACCTTCAATTAAAATTTCACCGGACGACGGCTCAATCAGGCGGTTCAAGCAACGAATAAGCGTTGATTTTCCACTGCCCGACAGTCCCATCACCACAAAAATTTCCCCCTGGGTTACTTCAAGGCTTACATTGTTGATTCCCACTGTATGCCCTGTCTTAGCATGAATCTCGGCCTTGGAAAGGCCTTGCTCAATGAACGGCCAAACGGTTTGGGGCTGTGGTCCGAAAATTTTGTATAAATGTTTGATCGTTATAACAGCCATAAATTGCCTCCTTTGTTAGCCAGTTACATACAACCTCATATTATTATATAAGTTGTTAGCTGTCAATATATGCATACTTTTTCAACCTGTCAACTGTCTGATTAAATTGCGCAATAACGGTTTCGCAAAAAATCGTCCAAACACTATTGATCATCAAGTATCTGGCGCTCCAGCCCCATTCGAAAACCACCGCTCATACCGGAGCCAAAAAAATTTTTGACTGACCGTAAAGGAGCTGAACAGGTCCGCTGTGTTATTATTTCTAAGATGGCAGCAAAAAACACCGTAAACCCAGAAATAGGTTTACGGTGTTTCGCGAAATCCCCAGTAAGTATGGCCGCCAGGCCGGGTCAGTCAAGAACCGCAATCGGCAGAATATACCTGAAAACAACGAAAAAGTGGGCGGCGCTGCCGGCCATGACAAACAAATGCCATATCGCATGATTAAACGGCAGGCGGCGAGCCAGGTAAAACAAGGCCCCCACCGTATATAAAACGCCTCCGCCAATCAGCCAGTATAAGCCTTCAACAGCCAGGGTCGCCAGCAGCGGTTTAATCATAACCACCGCCGCCCACCCCATCACAATATAACATAAGGTAGACAACACCTTAAACCGTTTGACAAAGAAAATCTTTAAGACAATCCCCAGCAAGGCCAAGGCCCAAATGACGCTAAATATTGTCCAGCCAATAACGCCATGCAAAGGAACCAGTGTAAAAGGCGTATACGTACCGGCAATTAAGAGATAAATCGCCGCATGATCAATAATCTTAAACACATACTTGACTTTTAAATTCGTAAAACTGTGGTACAGGGTAGAAGCCAAATACAGCAGCACCAAAGAAACGCCATAGATGACAAAGCTGACAATATGCCAGGCCCCGCCATAAACATAAGCGGCTACTGTAAGAACTCCCAGCCCGAACAACGCCAGGCAAGCCCCTATGCCATGAGTTACTGCATTTACTATTTCTTCCAGCATGCCGCCGGAAACACTTACAGATTTCGCCATCAAGGTCCCTCCTTTTTTCCAGTATCTCTGCCAGTTACGCCTGCTGCCCGGCCGGCATTCTGACCGCGATAGAATTCCCGGTACCGGGCGTCGCTTAAATTTTGAGATTAGAATGCGAGGATTTTTTTGCCCTGCGGGGCGGAGAAGTAATACTGCCTCTGAATTAAGCACTTTTGCTTTGCCTTCGTTTTTATTTTATAATAGAAAACAGCCTTAAGCAACTGGTTTACCTAAGGCTACCACTAGTTTATTCTCATTTTTCATTGCTCATTCAGGCAATTACAAGAAATGCCTTACAATTGAGAATTAATTTCACCAGGGCAAACGGCGGACACGGCCTTCCCGGCCCTCCTCCCGGCAATCGCCGCGGTTAATTGCCCGGTATTATGAAAACGGCTGTTGTTCAGCGGTTCACAGGACTCCAAGTATCTGCGGGGTGCTAAGCAGCACAATAACAGCAATCTGGAAGAAGGTGTACATGATTTACGATTTCAGCAATAAAGCGGTATTAATCACCGGCGGTACATCCGGCATCGGGCTGGCTACCGCTAAAACCCTGCTGGCCGGCGGCGCAAAAGTCGCTATTGCCGGCAGCAGCCGGGCTAAAGGACAAACGGCCCTGGCCGAACTGGCTGATTGGGCAGGATCGGTAAAATTCATTCAGGGAAATGTCGCCCAGGTCAGCGAATGCCAGAGCATCGTTAAGGGAGCGGCAGGTTATTTGGGCAAAATAGATATTGTGATCAATTCGGCCGGCATTTATCTTGAAAAACCGATCGACGAGGTTACCGAGGAAGAATATCAATTGGTCATTGATGTTAACCTCAAAGGAACTTATTTTATTGCCAAATATGCCATTCCCGAATTAAAGAAAACCGGTAATGGAGCGATTGTCAATGTATCGTCCGATGCCGGTATTAACGGTAATTTATTATGTACTGCCTATTGCGCCGCCAAGGGAGCGGTAACCACTTTCAGTAAAGCTTTAGCGCTGGAGCTGGCGCCCCATCAGATCCGGGTAAATTGCGTTTGTCCCGGAGACATTGACACACCCATGTTAAAAACACAATTGGCCGCAGCCGCCGATCCGGTTAAGCAGCTGTGGGAGATGGCCGGGATCTACCCAATTGGCCGGATTGGCCGGGCCGCTGAGGTAGCGGCGGCAATTTGCTTCCTGGCCTCCGATCAGGCTTCGCTCATCACCGGTGTCGCTTTGCCGGTCGACGGCGGCCTGACCGCCTGTTGACGCATCGCCGTAACCGCTTTGACGCGCTAGCTGTTACTCCTTTCTGCCGGCGAAATTCTCTAAGGACACCGTCATGACCACCCGGTGCTCACCGGCCCCATATTCATCTCTTCTGATTGTGGTGCGGGCAAAGCCCAGTTTGGTTTCATACACCCGGATTGCGGCTGTATTCTCCAGGCTTACCGTCAGTTCAACCGCCGCCAGGCCCTCATCAGCCAGGATTTGCAGCGTTTGTTTAATAAACTCCGTGCCCAGTCCCCGGCCGCGAACCTTTTCATCCATGGCTACGCCTACCATGTAGGCGCTGCGGGGATTATCCCAATCCAGCATATATTGTACGCACCCGGCAATTTCTCCCTGCCGGAGGGCTGTAAACACCCGCCCGTGCCGGATGAGCGGAACCAGCTGCCATTCATTCATTCCCCCCTGGCCAAACGCCGCCTTGTCCAGCTGCACCAATCGCTGCACCAGTTCTAAATCGGCTTGCCTCAGCAACTCAATTTTCATTACTGTCCCTCCCGGTAAATACTTTTTTTATGTAGCGCGAATCACTGGCCGACAGTAAACCGGAATAACTTAAACCAAAGGCAATCTGGTCGCCCACTTTGATGCTCCGGGATGAATCGGTAATATCAACAATGGTGTGATCGCTGCTGGCTCCCATGATATTCAGCGTTTTATCCAGCGGAAAAATCCCTTCAATATATACATCCTGCCTGCCTAGCGCCAAAATAGCCCTTTTTCTTATTCCGGTATCTTCAAATTCCGGAATATTGCCAAAAGCATCCTGACCGATCTCGCCTACGGGTACCGACGGTTTATCTTTAACCTCAATAACCTCGGCCCTGAGCAGGAAAGCATCCTGGTACAGCCAGGGAATGACCCTGTTGTGGGTTGTGTCTGTACCCAGGAGAATTCCTTCGCCCACCCGCAATTGATTGATGCCTGCAGGCATCGTATTGTTTTCCACCAGCAGCAGACTGGACGTCCCGCCGCCGGAAAGTATGGCCAGAGGCTGGCCTGACTGCCGTTCCACAGCCTGCCCTAATTGGACCAGAAGCCCTAAATTATCAATACTTGGCAGTACACCGCCAAAACAGCCCATATTGGTTCCCAGCCCCACCAAAGATACTCCGGAAAAACGGCTGATCTGTCTTACCGTACTCAGCACATTTTCCTGCATAACCCCTTCCCGTAAATCGCCCAAATCAACCATTAACACAATTTGATGAACCTTGCCCATTTTGCTTGCTGCTTCAGCCAGGGCTTTAATGACAGTCACTTCGGAGTTGATGCTGGTATCGGCATATTTGACCACATAGGCGATATCGCTGAGACGGGGAATCCTTAATAACGTAATCGGGTTCTTAAAATCCCTTTTCCGCAGTTGGACAATATTTTCCATTCTGGCGTCGGCCAGACCGTCAATACCGCCGGCCACCATTGCGCGCACAATTTGATACATAGCGCTAAACCCTTTGGTGACCCCAATCACCGCTATACCTTTCGCCCGGCATTTTGTCGCAACCCGGGCGGAATTAGCCCTGATTTTGTCTAAGTCAATCTCCAGCGTTAAACCGCTTTGCATAGGCATCTCCTCCATTCACCGCAATTTTCAAATTCATTATGGTTATTATATCCTAATAATACCAGCAAATTACAAATGATACAAACAGTACGGGGATTTACGCTGACAAAAAGGTACCGGCAGACTGCCGGTACCTTTTTTCATTCCATCTTATTAAAAATCAACTTTTTCTCTCGGCTGAGGTTGGCCGGGTTTGCCGTTGATCATATCGTCTACCCGTTCGTCCAGGTTTTCTTTCGCTTGCTGAGCCTTATCGGCCGTCAAACGGCCATTTTCTTCAGCCTCATCAATCCGGCTGGTCATTTGGCTGACCAGCAAAGCTTTCAGTTCCTGCTCGCTTACTCCCTGTTCTTCGGCAAACTCAGCCAGAGTCTTGCCGCCCTTTAATTCGCTTTGCAGCGTTTGAGCATCCGTTTTCAGTAAGGCCAGCAATTCCTGATTGTTAAACAGGTTCGGTCCGTGTCCTCGGTGCATCGGCGCTTTGCCGTTGATCATATCGTTTACCCGCTCGTCCAGGCCTGCTTGCGCTTGCTGGGCTTGATCGGCCGTCAAGCGGCCGGCTTGTTCAGCCTCGTCAATCCGGCTGGCCATTTGACTGACCAGCAAAGCTTTCAGTTCCTGCTCGCTTACTCCCTGCTCTTTGGCAAACTCAGCCAGAGTCTTGCCGCCCCTTAATTCGCTTTGCAGCGTTTGGGCATCCGTTTTCAGCAAGGCCAGCAATTCCTGATTGTTGGCTAACGCCCCCTGCTTCGGGCCGTGGCCTCTATGCATTGGCGCTTTGCCGTTGATCATATCGTCTACCCGTTCGTCCAGGTTTTCTTTCGCTTGCTGAGCCTTATCAGCCGTCAAGCGGCCGGCTTGTTCAGCCCCGTCAATCCGGCTGGTCATTTGACTGACCAGCAAAGCCTTCAGTTCCTGCTCGCTTACTCCCTGCTCTTTGGCAAACTCAGCCAAAGTCTTGTCCTTTAATTCGCTTTGCAGCGTTTGGGCATCCGTTTTCAGTAAGGCCAGCAATTCCTGATTGTTGGCTAACGCCCCCTGCTTCGGGCCGTGGCTTCTATGCATTGGCGCTTTGCCGTTGATCATATCGGTTACCCGTTTGTCCAGATCCTTTTTCATGGTTTTGGCCTGATCACTGTCAATTCGCCCTGCTTTGACGCCTTCATCAATCCGGGCTGTCATTTCAGCAGCCATAACAGATTTCAGTTTCTTTTCCGATACACCCTGTTCTTTGGCAATTGCCGCCAGTGTCTTGCCAGCCTGCAACTCGCTGTTCAGTGTTTCAGCATCGATTTTCAACAATTCCAGCAATTTTTCATTAGCGGCAAAGCCAGGGCCGTGGCCTTTATGGCCTTGCATCGGGCCTTTGCCATTAATTATATCAGACACATGCTGATCCATATTGTCCTTGATTTGCTGCGCCTTTTCAGCTGAGATACGGCCATTGGCAACGCCCTCATCAAGCCGCTGTGTCATATGCTCAGCCACGAAGTCACGCAGCGTTTGCTCAGGCACCCCCTGCTCATTCGCAATATCCAGCAAGGTTTGGCCGGAGTCGATTTTCTCCTTAAACGTATCGGCGTCTATTTTCAGAAGATCCAGCAACGCCGCATCATCGCCATGAACAACCCGCATTCCGCCTTTTTTCTCATGCCCGCTTTTATCGGCGAATTCATGCGCCGCCTGCCCGCTGCGGACATCCTGCTGCCCGGCGGGAGTAGCTGCCATGACCAGTCCGTTCGTAGCAAGCATCGTAGCAACACTAAGCGCAACCAGTAACTTTTTATTTTTATTCATACTACACACCATCCCTTATATGATTTAAATTGTTAACGCATGATTTGTATTATGAACTGCAAATTTTAGAATAACTTTTGAAAACAGCTAAAATATTTACCATTTTATGAAATTTTTTCCTCAAAGCCTAAAACAGCAATACAGCCTAATGGAAGTAAAAAACGACTGACGCCGGATACCGCGTATCTCAGTGTCAATCGTTTTTGCGCTTACCCCCGCTGGCACCTGGTCGGTACTAACCTTGATAACTGCCTGAATTCTCGGGATAGGCCGCCGTTTTTTCGGCTGGTTTTAAATTTAAACTGTGCAGGATCATGCCTGTTACAATAATGACAATTCCAGCGAGCGGCCAGCCTGACGGCACTGCTCCCGCCAAAAACAGTACCTCCCCGATCACCGTAAATACCACTTCCCCGGCCTGGGTAGCTTCAATAATAGCCAGCTTGCGGGGATCCCCCTGCGCCTTATCGGTTGCATAAAAGAACAACACCGTCGCAATGATCCCCGACAATACGGCGACCAGCAGCGTCTGGGCCAGTTGGTCCGGAGCGGGCGGCCCGGCTGTAGCAGCCCCGTATAAAGACAAGACCAGCCAGAAAGGCAGGCTGGCAATTGTCATGCCAAGCACTCGCTGAAAGACATCCAGGCGGCCGGCGCACACCACCATCATTTTGCGATTGCCCAGGGGATAGGCAAAAGCGGCAATCACCACCGGTAAGACTCCGGCCAGCATTGCGGCCGGCTCCAGGCCGGCAGTATCCCGGGTTTGAATGAATACCACCCCCAGCAGGATAAAGGCCGAAATAAGCAGCTCCCTGGCCGGAATCTTTTGCCTGCCGGGCTTACCGCCGGCGCCTGGTTCAGCCTGGTGATAAAACAGCGGCACCAGCAAAGAGCCGGCGACAATGGTTATCTGCCAGGTTCCCGCGGCCATCCAGGCAGGTCCGTAAGCGGCGGCAAAGCATAGCGGCGCGTAAAACAAGCCGAAGCCTACCGTACTCCAGATAATCCAGGCCGCCGGCTGTGCTGTCAGTTCTTCCAGCAGTGGCCGTAAATTCCGGCGAAAGGCCACAATGGCCAGCAAAAAAGGCAAGGTAAAAAAATAACGCAGAGCTGCACTCCAAACCCAGCTGCCCCCCGCCAAATCCATCGCCCGGTTAAGAACAAAGGTGGACGCAAAAAATAATGCCGCCAGCAGTCCAATGATCATTACACGCACAATTATCCCTCTCTTTCAGTAAAAGCCGGGCTTATCCCTGGCCATGATGAAGATATTCACACAAGCTGCCGCTGGCTGCCAGCATATGCCGGCGCAAAACAGTTTGAGCCTGTAGGATATCTTTCCCGGCGCAGGCAGCCAATAACTCCCGGTGCTCCTGTTGAGACTGCTCATGAAAATTCATGGTTGCCAGGTATAACCGCATATAGCGTTCCACATTATTGTGCAGTATTTGAATCATGCTTAATAACCGCGGTCTGTCGGCCCCCTGGTACAAAACCTGATGAAACTGCCAGTTCAAGCCGCCGCAGTCGCTGCTGGCCGGCGCACAGTCCGCCTGCTGCAGAATTTGGCCTGCTTTGGTCAGGTCGGCAGACTGCAGATAAGGAATGGATAATTCCAGCGCCCCGCTTTCCAAAAACAGCCTGATCTCAAAAATTTCCCGGGCTTCGGCCGCCGATAAAGCAGTCACTGCCACACCGCGATTGGGAGAAAACTTGACCAGGCCCTCGGCTTCCAGGTTTTTTAGGGCTTCACGAACCGGGCTCAGGCTTACCTGTAACCAGCCGGCCAATGCCTCTTGCTTTAATTGCTGTCCGCCCGCCAGTTCACCATTTAAGATTGCTTCCCTCAGCTTTTCAACTACCAGATCAGACATCGTCCGGTGTTCAATTTTATTGCTTTTAATCAAATTCATTTTTTTCATATTGGTACTATATCACTTTGTAAACTACAATGGTAGTATATTTTCGAAAGTATACAGTATACTAGAACTTCACTTTAACGCCGCTGCGGTATAGCGTACCATTGATCCAATTGTCGTAATCCTGATAATTGAAGATGTTATCTACCCCCACATAAACCGTAGTAGTCTTGTTCAGTTCTTTACTTATCAAAGCGTTCCATATGCCATAAGAATTTTCTTTTTTGTCTTCTTCACGGTAATCGCCATACCAAGTCCCCCACAGGCTGCCGCGCAGCCCCAGCTCCTTGTCGGAATAAATCAGGCTGGCGCCGATTTGATGGCGGGCGCGGTTATACAGCCGGGTGTTGGTTACCTTATTTTGAGCATCAAGATACGTATAACTTAGTTTTGCCGCCAGCTTGTCGGTGATTGCCTGCCCAACCTCCGCTTCCAGTCCCTGAAGTTGCGCTTTGCCAATATTATCGTAGGATTTTATTTTAACCGTACCGCCGGGCAGGGTTTCACCGGTGTCGTAGCTTTCAATTAAATCCTTAATTTCATTGCAAAAGTACGTTACCTTGCCGAAGATACTTCCTTGCTCGCCTTCCCAGCCTATTTCGTAGCTTTGGGACTTTTCCGGAGCCAAATTAGGATTGCCGGTAAAATAAGTGGATTTGCCCATCGCGAAATCATGATATAATTCCGTGGTTGTCGGTGTTTTAAAGCCCAGGCCGACATTGAATTTCAACCGGCTGTTAGGCCGGACCTTATAGGTCATGCCGATTTTAGGACTGACCGCACTTTCAAATTTGTCACTGTCATCAAACCGCAGCGCCGAGATAAGCAGCAGGCGGTCATTCACTACCCACTCATCCTGAACATAGGCGGCGTAATAATCGATGCCGGCTTCTGACCCATTGGCTGTTTTTCCTTCACGATACAACGTATAATTGCCTTGATTAGAGTCAATGCGCGTTCCCTTGACCGTTTCCTCCCGGTACTCGCCCCCATAGGTGAAAAGATGATTGTTCCGCCAGGCTTTGCTGGAATTCCCTTCAAACGTTCTGGTTTGACGTTTTATCACATCAAAGCTGCTTAAAGCGCCGTCGGTCTTTTTGCGGCTTTCGTAATCCTTCTCATAGGTAGACTGGTATACTCTGAACTGATAGTCGGCAGTGTCCGATTTACCGGTATAACCAAGATTGTAATCGGTTCTTTGGTTGTTGTTCACATAGCGGGTTGTGCCGCTTAACCTTTGATTTTCTTCGTCCAGGTAGTCCACACCGAAGGTCAGCTGCCCCTGGTTGCCGGTATCCCATATCCCCTGAAACTGAAAAGGCTTGCGGGTTCCATAATAATTATTGGTATCGCCCTCTTGATTGGTGAAGGGATCTTCCTGCCGTTCACCAGCGCTGAGCGACCAGGAAAACCGTCCGGTTTTTCCTGCATCATAACGCATCAGCCAATTGCGGCCGCTGGAAAATGAGTCGGACCGGCGTTCCTCAATTTCCAGACTAACGCTTTGTTTCACCGGCTTCTTCGTAATAATATTGATCACGCCGCCCATCGCATCTGAACCATACAAAGCGCTGCTGGCGCCGCGGAGAATTTCAATACGCTCTACATTTTCCATGCCGATCCGGTCAATTTCAAAAGAGTTGGTCCGGGCCAGGGAAAGTTCGCCGCTGATTCGGCGGCCGTCGATTAACAACAGAACATGTTGAGAATCAAGGCCGCGGATAGACACCTTCGAACCTTTCATTCCGTCCACGCCAAAAGAAAGATTGGTCGCCATTTCCAAAGCCTGGCGCAAAGTAGCCGCGCCTTGGGCGGCAATCTCTTCCTGGCTGATAATTTCCACTGTTGACGGAATTTCTTTAATCTCCTGCTCAGTACGCGTTGCGGTGATTGTAATTTCCTTTGTTTGCACCGCCTCCTCAGCGTTCACTGGCATATGAACCGACGTCAAAAGGCAAACGCCCAGCAACGCCAGCCGTTTTTTTGCAGTCACCTGCTGATTCATTGAAACATCCCCCTTATTCAACTTTTGTTGCAGATTTATGTATATCAAGAGCGTTCAGGCATTCCAATATTGACCGGGCAATATTCATATACCAGAATTGCCCGGCCACTGTCAGCTTTGCGACTCGCGCCCCGGTTTGCAATAGTCCCCGCCGTTCCCATATCTTCAGTAAAGGTTCAAGCTCCCAAATGCCGCTGCCATGGCAACCGGCAAGCGACCCCAGATCAATATAGCCTTGCTTGATTTGTCCCATCACTGCTTTTTGCAGGCTGTAGCCGCTGTGCGGTTGCCGCATAGCGGCAATAGGCTTGTCGCCCTGCCTGATCATGTTCATGTAACGCTCTACCTTCCGCTCCAGCGACAGGCTGACGCCGCCGATCCGGCCGCCGCCGCCGGCGCCAAACGGCAGTACTGCCAGCGAGCTTTTTGTCAGTGTATTGTACATATTGCGTTCCCGGTTGCTTTTGGACCAGTGACACACACTAATCCGCGGGAAACAATGATCCGCCAGAATAGCTTCAGCGGCGGCAAACATTTCGGCCTGTCCGGCAACTGTCGCCGCAGCGGGAAGCCGCCCTGCCGCAATGGCTGCTTTGAGCGCGCTGGTCTCATAAACATTCAACTGATATAAATCCCAGCCGTCAATTGCCGCCCTGGTCAAAAACTGCAAATCCTTCAGCCAAACAGCCATTGTCTGATAGGGTAGGCCGTACATCAGATCTACAATTACCGCCGCCTGACCATACGCCGATAAGAGCTGCAGCTTATTCAGAATGGCCTCTGTGGCATCGATCCGCCCCACGGCCCGCCGGACCCTGGTATTAAACGACTGTACCCCAATAGAGACGCGATTAACGCCATGCGCCAGCCATATTTCCATCTTCTCCGGAATAAGATCGTTTATTCTTGCCTCCAGCGTTAATTCATAATCATTGGTCAGGGGTAAATAAGCGCGAAGGGCCTTGAGCAGCTTTGCCGCATTGAGCGAGGAAAGACTGCTGGGCGTCCCGCCGCCGATAAAAACGGCATTCAGTTTTGCACCCGATAAATACCTGGTATCAGCGGCCATTTGCAGCTCACGCACCAGGCATTCAATATACGCCCTTTCAAGTTCCGCGTCCGAATAATTTTGGAAAAATCCGCAGTAAAGGCAGCGACGCCGGCAAAAGGGAATATGAATATAAGCCACCCTCTTGCCAGGCTGCGCCTCCTCTGCCATCAGCCCGTTCCAGGCAGCCTGCCATTGCGCCGGCTTTATTTCACTGCCTGTAAACCCGCCATGCATCCCTCTTTTTTCGGTAAAGGCCCGGCATAAGGGGTCGCCCTCTTGCGTCCCTACCAGCAATTGATACTCCGCGGAACTCATTCCGGCCAGCATTGCATTTAACCGGTTTCCTGTCAAAACCTTCCCTCCCTTTTTTCTTCATATCCAGCCTTAGCCACTGTTCTGTAAAGCGTGTCAGTCGCCGTCATCCGGGTATAGCAGTTTCTCCAAAATAACCAAAGCCTCCCCCACCTGCGTGCCCGGATTAATCGCAAACAGCGCATATGGCAGTTGTTCCACCCGGTTGTTTTGCACGGCCTTAACGCCTTGCCAGGCCGGATGCTTAATCAAGTCGGAACGTAGTTTCCCCACGACTTTTTCATCCGTGCTATGCGTAATCAATAAAATGACATCCGGGTTGGCCCTGGCGACAAACTCCATACTGAGAGGAACATAACGCAATTGGCTTGCCGTAATTTGCTCATCCGCGACATTAACGCCACCCAGGCGTTTGACCAAATCACCGGCAAAGCTGTTTGCCGTAGCCATGTTAAAACTCTCGGTTGAGCCCCAGACCACCAGGACCCGGGGCGCTTCTTTCCCGCTGACCCTGGCCCTGACCGCTTGATACTGAGCTTCTATCCGGTCAATTTCCGCCTGGGCCAATGATTGCTTGCCGGTCAGCAAACCGTACAAGGCCAGTGTGTCTAAAATTTGTTGATAATTTTCCAGGGTTTGCAATAAGATAGGAATGCCGGCTTTCTCCAGGACGGGAATCAACGCATGATGCGGCGGGGCATTAACCCCAAGAATTAAATCAGGCTCCAGCGCGATCAGTTGTTCAATACTGGGATTGGCGGTAGTTCCGACAGCGGGAATTGCTGCAACCGCCTGGCTGACCTCCGGTCGCAGCGCTTTTGTGGTAGGTTTGCCAACAACCTCTCCTCCAGCTGCATAATACAAATCAAGATTTGAGGCATTCAGGACAATGACCCTTTGGGGCTGCCTGGGAATTTCTACTTTTCGCCCGGCATTATCGGTGGCAATCATTACTGCCGTCTTTTCCAGCGCCGTTACCGGCATTTTATCCTGCATCAGCAGAATGATTGTTAGCAATCCAGCAATGATCCACAGACTTAGCCTGCCAATGGTAATTGGCATACATTCACCTCTTTCTTCGGACTGGCGTTCTCCGGCGCAAGCCGCCCCGGCCGTTAGGAGCCAGCCTGCTTTAACGCAAAAAAACCCCGTATGCTAATCAAGCAATACGGAGCTCCAGGCTCTCTAAACAGTCGGCTTGTATTCATGTCCGGATTTTAACTGCGCTAACCGAGCTTCAGGTTTAAACGATTATCATTATCATTTAAATAATCAAAAGCTGCTTCTTTCAGCAAATATTTTCCGCAGCGCAGTTCAATGATCGGTTTGTATATATGCTATATTGTAAGCCTCAGATAAAGCCGTGTCAAGCCCTTATCTTATGCAATCAGATTTTTTTGCGCGCCGGTTATTGTTAATCACTGGCCAGCCGTCAGTTGGCATTTCACGATAACAATTATCAATTGGTTTAATAGATATCAACCGTCACCAGCCAAAAGCTTAATGAAAGAATAACGAAAGCTGCGCTATCCGACAGGAGACCTCCGCACTTGCCTAGAACTAGTACCTTGTCTACATTAAAACGATAGATAATTTAGCGAGGATTTTTTCGGCCTGCGAGGCGAAGGAGCTGCGCAGATCGGGAATCTGTAAGGCGACGCCAACGAAGCAGGACGGAAAAAGACTGCTAAAGTAGCAGAGCTTTTAATGCAGATGAGGTACTAGTACCTTGTCAGCCCTAATCCAGTGAAAACTGACGGTCTGTTTATAGCCTCGCCATTATTCTGCCGGTTGTAAGGCTGACAAGGTACCGATCGTATGGCTTTATCAGCAAACAACGCCAAAAGGAGTGAAATAGATGCCTGAGAATTTAACCATTGTAGTAACCGGCGACATCTGCATTAACCGGCTGCTTTGGATAACAGACCCGCAAAATGCCAAAGGGCTTAACTGGCAGACCCATGAAAACATCCATAGCGCGTTATTGCCGGGAGAAGCCTTGCTTTTGACCAAACTGGTGGCATTATCCACCAGAGCGGCCATCCTTGCGCCGCAAATAACGGATATGCCGGACGTTTCGCTTACCGAGTTTCTTAGTTCTACCGCCGAGTTAGGCCTTTTCCCTGAAACGGCCGATAAGCCAAAAGGCAATAAAAAATACCGGGTCAGCCGCTTTTTGGGCTTTACCGGTCCGGCCACCGGCCAGCCTAAGCTGCTGCCGGTGGAAAATGATAACGCCGATGCCGATATGGTCATTATTGATGATGAAAATAACGGCTTCAATTCCAATCGGAATTATTGGCCTCTGGCCTTGACCACCCCGGGCAAAACGCCTATTGTCCTGTATAAAATGAATAATCCGATTGATACCAATGCTTTGTGGCAAAATCTCGCCAAACATCACATGAATAATACCATTGTGATTATTAACGCCGACGATTTACGCGCAAAAGGCGTAAACATCAGCAAAAGCCTTTCCTGGGAAAAAACCGCGCAGGATTTTGTCTGGCAAATTAACAACAGCCCCAGTCTGGCCTTTTTGGCCAACTGCCGCCACCTCATTATACCATTCGGTCTTGAAGGCGCTATCTATTACCGCAATGAAGGCAGCAAGGAATCCTATCTGTATTTTCTGCCCTATGCCTTTGAAGGCGGTTCGGTTAAAGACAGCCAGGGCCGAATGTCGGGACTTACTTCCTGCTTTGTTGCCGGGCTTGCCCGCAGCATTGCCAGCGGCTACGCCCACCGGGAAGAACTTCCGTTTTCCATTGGCGACGGTATTCGTACAGGTATCGTTGCCGCGCAAAAATTTTTCCTTACCGGATTTGGCAATCCGGTACAGGCGGACAGATTTCCCAGTCCGGCGATTTTCAGTGAATGGGAAAAGGACTTTGTTTCCAAAGAAGATGTCCAGGATGTGATTATTAGAATCTCCGCCAATGCCGATTGCCAGTCCTGCTGGTATATATTAAAAGATAAAAGCTCAGCCAATCTGGCTGAAATCGCCTACAGCATCGTCAAGAACGGCGTCAAGCAGGCGCTGAAATTCATTCCCATCGCCCAGTTTGGCAAACTGCAGACCGTAGACCGGACAGAAATTGAAAGTTACCGCAGCATCAACAACCTAATGAGCGAGTACATTGCCGCCGTCAATACTGTCCGGCCACTGTGCATCGCGGTATTCGGCACACCCGGTTCGGGCAAATCGTTCGGCGTAACCGAAATAGCCGCCAGCATTGCGCCGGCCCTGATCAGAAAACTGAATTTCAATTTATCGCAGCTGCGCAGTCCGCTGGAGCTCATTAACGCCTTTCATAAAGTCCGGGACATTTCCCTGGAAGGAAAAATCCCGCTGGTATTTTTTGACGAATTTGATTCGGCTTTTGAGGGAAAACTGGGCTGGTTAAAGTATTTTCTGGCCCCGATGCAGGATGGGGTGTTTCGGGAAAGGGATTCGCTGCATCCCATCGGTAAGGCCATTTTTGTCTTTGCCGGCGGCACCAGCAGCACCTTCGAAGAATTCTGCGGCGGCGATATCAGTGATGAACAGGAGCAAAAATACTTTCTGCAGGAATTTAAAGGAGCAAAAGGGCCGGACTTTTTAAGCCGGCTGCGCGGCTATGTCAACATTCTCGGCCCCAATCAAACCGATCAGCAGCAGGATCAATTGTTTATTATCCGCCGGGCAATGCTGCTGCGCTCGCTGCTGGAAACAAAAGTTCCGCAGCTCATTAATGACAATGATGAGGCCCAGATTGACAATGGGATCTTGCGGGCGCTGCTAAAAATCCCCCGCTATAAGCACGAGTCCCGCTCAATGGAGGCTATCCTGGAAATGAGTATGCTCAATCATGCCAAGAAGTGGGAACAATCCTATTTGCCTTCCAAAGAACAGTTGAAAATGCATGTGGACGAAGAGCAGTTCCTGCGCCATTTGATGCACGACGCCTTCTTCAGCGAGAAAATCGACGGCATTTCCCTGGCGCTGCACGAAAAGCTGCTCAGCCTCACCAAAGATCAGCCGGAAATCGACGCCTGGCTTCGCAGGCCCTGGGCCGAGCTCGACGAGGATATCAAAAATGCTTTTCGCAACCAGGCCAAACGGATTCCCAATGTCCTGTTAAAAATAAACTACGATGTTGTATCGGTAAAGGAAACGCCCGAAGCCATTGAATTTACCGATAAAGAATTGGCTATGCTGGCGCCTGTTGAGCACAAACTCTGGTGCAAGCAGCAAAAAGCCGCCGGCTGGCGCTATGGGCCGCACAAAGACCGGCAGCAAAAAACCGATCCGGCCCTGGTAGCCTGGGAGGCTTTAACTGAGGAAAAAAGAAAGCAAATGATTCAAATGATCAGAATTTGGCCGGAGGTGCTGGTTAAGGCTAATTTCAAAATTGAACGGCTGAAATTTTTATGTCATTGCGAGGCAATGATGTTATAACAGGCTTTAATATAAACTAATTCACTTTGCTGTCGGCCATAACTGTCAGCTGACTTTTTCCGCCAGCCGGCGATATCCGTTTTACTCAAACCGCAAAGCGTCAATCGGGTTAAGCAAAGCCGCCTTCCGGGCCGGATAAATACCGAAGAACAACCCTACCGCGATAGAAAATCCAAAGGAAACCACAATGGACAGCGCCGAAATGACGGTATTCAAGCCGCCAAAAATGGCAATGGCATAGGCTGCTGCAATGCCCAGAACAATACCGCCCAGGCCGCCGAGCACGCCAATGACGATAGATTCAATGAGGAATTGCAGCATAATATCGCGATACGTCGCCCCAAGCGCTTTCCGTATGCCAATTTCACGGGTCCGTTCGGTAACTGAAACCATCATAATATTCATAATACCAATGCCGCCCACCAGCAGGGATATGGCGGCAATACTGCCCAGCAGCATGGTAATCGTTCCTGTCGTTTCCGCTGCCATTGCCATAATGCTGGTGAGATTGCGCACAGTAAAATCATCTTCTTTCCCGCCGAAAATCTTATGGCGCTGGCGCAGCAAAGAAGTCACCTGCTCCTGTACCTGATCCATATTCTCCATTCTGGATACCTGAATACTGATAGAGTGGAGATAAGTAATGCCGATCAGCCGTTCCTGGGCTGTGGTTAACGGTATCATCACAATATCATCCTGATCCTGCCCCATCGACGACTGACCTTTGCTGTCGAGAACGCCAATGACCTGATACGGCGTATTATGAATGCGCACATTTTGACCGGTGGGATTCAGTTCGCCAAATAAGCTTTCCGCAACGGTGGCCCCCAGAACGGCTACCCTGTTCCGGGAAGTTAAATCCTGCGCCGACACAAAACTGCCGCTGCCCACCGTCAAACTTCTAATCGCCATATATTCAGGAGTAATGCCCTGAACGGTCGTTGTCCAGTTTTGGTTGCCGGCAATCAGCTGATATTGCTTGCTCACTGCCGGTACTACATAGTCAATGCCTGCTACTGTTTCTTTGATATATTCGGCATCCTCCGGCAATAGCGTAATGCTGCTGCCGGAGGCTGAGCGGACTCCTTGCGCAGACGCAGCGCCTGGAGCAACAATCAACATATTGCTGCCCAGACTGGCGATGGAATTCTGCACCTTTTCCCGAACGCCCATGCCGATGGATACCATGGCAATAACAGCGCCCACACCAATCATCATCCCCAGCATAGTTAGCACAGACCGCATTTTATTGGTCAGTAAAGCGCGCAAAGCAATGGCAAGGCTTTCTTTAAACATCATCCAGCTCCTTTACCTTATCGCTGATGATCAGCCCGTCCCGCACAGTTATTGCCCGCCTGGCATAGGCGGCAATATCCGGCTCATGGGTGACCAGAATGACCGTCCGGCCCTGTTGATATAAAGTGGAAAATAGCTTCATAATTTCAATGCTCGAACGGCTGTCCAGATTTCCGGTCGGCTCATCAGCCATGATGATACTCGGATCGTTAATCAACGCTCTGGCAATTGCCACCCGCTGGCGCTGACCACCTGACAATTCATTGGGCAGGTGATTTTTCCGCGAATTTAACCCCACCGAATCCAGCATGGCAGCAGCCCGGTCCAGGCGTTCTCTCCCGTCTACTTTGGCATACACCAGCGGCAGCGCCACATTGTCCCAGGCGGATACCCTGGATAGTAAGTTGAAATTTTGAAAAACAAACCCAATCCGCTGATTGCGGGTTTTTGCCAATTGGTCATCATTTAAAGTGGCGACTTCCCGGCCGTCAAGCAAATAGGAGCCGCTGCTTGGCCGGTCCAGGCAGCCCAAAATATTCATCATTGTTGATTTACCTGAACCGGACGGTCCCATGATGGCGACAAATTCGCCCTTTTTGATTTCCAGGGAAATGCCGTCCAGCGCCGCCACCATTTCGCCGCCCATTTGATAGTGCTTTTTGACTTCATTTAAGACAATTCCCATTAACCTTCCCCCTTTTTTCGGCCCTGGAACTGCAGTATTAGTACCTTGACGGATTCAACTCCAGTAGTGACGACACGCTGACAAGGTACTAGATTGGCGGTGGCGGACCGTTATTTTTTTGACTCGAAGAATTTTGACTCTTGGTTTTGGTATAAGAGATAACCAGCTTGTCCCCCTCCTGCAAGCCTCCGGTGACTTCTACTTTATCACTGCTGGTCAGACCAATTGTCACCGGAAGGTTGTCACTCAGGCCATTGTTACGCAAGACCGTTACATACTGACCGCTGGTGCTCGTTTTTAGAGCAGCCAGGGGAATTAACAATGCATCATCCTTTTCGCTGATTTTTATTTTCACTCTGGCCGTCATTTCCGCCTTGAGAAGGTTTTCCGGATCATCTACCGCTAAAGTTACATAATAATAGACAACACTGCTGCTGGAAGAAGTGGAGGACGAAGACGACGAGCTTGAAGTCGTTGTGGAGGAAGTGCTGGTGGTAGTAGTGGAAATCTGGCCAATTTTAAGCACCCGGCCGGTAAAAGGATGATTCTGATAAGCATCGACCGTGAATACAGCCTGCTGTCCGGCGGCAATTTTTCCAATATCCGTTTCGTCTACTTTAACTTTAACTATTTTACCGGAAATATCGCCAATCATCATGACAACGGTAGGATCGTTAACGCCTGCTGTCACCAGCGTCCCTACCGATACGGGTTCACCAAGGACCACCCCGTCCATTGGCGAAACCAATACCGTCTCATTTAAGTCCGACTTGGCCGCCTCATAGCTCGCCATCGCTGTCTGATACGCCAGCAGAGCGTCTTCCAGGTCAGCATCCGATTTGGCGCCAATGGAGTGCAGGTATTGCAGGCGTTTATATTTAGCACTCGTATGATGCACTTCATACTGCGCTTTTTCCAGTGTCGTCTCAAGTGTTTTATCCTCTAAGACGGCCAAAACCTGGCCGGCTTTTACCACATCGTTTTCCTGCACGTTCATTTCCTTAATCAGTGCCGTAACCTTTGATGAAATATCAACAGCATTCACCGGCTTGACTGTTCCGGTAGCCGCTACATAGGATATGATTTTGCCCCTGACTGCCGTTACAATCTCCCCACTGACTGGCGATTGCGCCGTTATGCCGACATAGTAATACCAGCAGCCAGCGGCTGCCGCCAATAGAACCGCCAGTCCCAAAGCACATTTCAGCTGCTTCCTTGCTATACCCATCGCACAACCTCCTAATTCATTCCCATCGCATTTTCCAGCTTGGCCCGGTAAATTGCATAATCATACTGCGCTTCAATATCATTATTTTGGGCCGTCGTTAAAGCCAGCTGCGCATCAATGACATCGAGAATAATCCCTTCGCCCACCCGGTATTGGGCCGCGGCGATAAAATAATCTTCCTGGGCCTTATGGATGGCGGCCTGAGTTGTTTCCCGCCGCTTTTCGGCCTCTTTCAGGCCTAAATAGTATTCTTTAACCGCAAGTTCAACCGTATCTTCCTGCGATTCCAGCTCCAGCCGGGCATTGACAACGGCAAGCCGGGCTTTTTTAACATTCGACCTGGTGATCCCGCTGTCAAACAAATTCCAGGAAGTTGTTACGCCAATATAGGTATCCAGGTCGCCCCCCTCCGGTAAAATACTGCTGTCCCAGCCAGTTGCGGCCACCAGCGAAACAACTGGTTTTTGATCTGCGCCGGCAATCGCCGCACTTTGTTCGGCTGACTTAACGGCCAGACGGTATTGGGCCAAATCCGGACGATGAGCTTTGGCCAAAGCTACACATTCCGCCATCCCATACGCCACCGGCACACACTGGAATTCTTCAATCAGTTCCAGTGGTTCGGCGCTTTTCCAGCGCAACAGGTTGCGCAAATTATTCACTGCCACTTCTGATGCATTCGTAGCTTTTAGCAAAGTCTGTCCGGCATCCGCCAGTTCAACCTCGGAACGTAATACATCCGATTTTGCAATATTGCCGGCGCTATACTGCTCCTTGACGTTTTTCAAATGCAACTGGTAATTATCTACTGTCTCCTGGGCTACAGCCTGCGTCTGATGAGCTTCAATCACAGTCAAATAAGCGGAAATGGTTTGCAATTTAACCGTTTGCTCAGTCTGTTTGGTATTTAATATCGCAATATCGACCGCTGTTTCGGCATTTTTAACCGTCCCCTCATTCTTCCCGCCGCTGTATAACGGCAGTGATAGAACAATATCACTGCCGGACGCAGTTGCGGAATGACTGACTTTTTTAAGATAAAAAGTATTGGCGGCATCAAGCGTAATTCCCTGGCTGCCTTTGGCGCTTTGCAGCGCATACTCGGCCTGTTGTTCTTCATTGGCCGCTATCTTAATGTCCAGATGATTTTCCAAAGCTATATGTACTGCCTGTTCCAGGGTAACCGGAGCAGCGCCAACCATATTTCCCCAGGACAGCAGGCTGAATAGGCAAATACCGGCGCTGCCTCTTTTCAGACCGCTTAATGTTAAATGCAAGCTCAAGTCCTCCTTTTTAGCCTTCATAATATTGCGCTATCTCTCATTAGGATTGATTATCAATCCTGTATTATGATAACAGTCAACTATTTGAAATAGCTTGGAAGCTCCGTTATAAGACTGATTGATGGACGTAAGAGCAAGCCGCTTAATCCGCTTATGCAATGGCCGGGACTTGCTGATCGTATAAAAAATCAGTGAGCGAAGATATTCGCCCACTGATTTTTCTACCGTATGTCCTTCCGGGTCAGATACTGCTCCACTTTCATCCTGATTTCCCCGGCGGTACTCAGCTGCAGTACATCAGCCAGCAAATTCCTGCAGCTTTCTAATTCCAGCCGGGAAATGGCGAATTTTACTTTCCGGATCGCCGTGGCCGACATGCTTAGCTCATCCAGGCCTAACGCCAACAGCAGCGGCGCCGCTTGAGGATCGCCCGCCATCCCGCCGCACATGCCCACAGATTTTCCTTCAGCATGGGCCGCCTGCACCACTTGCCCAATCAGCGCAAGAATCGCCGGATGGAAATGATCATACAAATAATCGACCTTCTCATTCATTCTGTCAACCGCCAGTGTATATTGCACAAGATCATTCGTACCAATACTAAAGAAATCAACCTCTTGCGCAAATTGCCTGGCCAATATGGCCGCCGAAGGAACCTCTATCATCATCCCAACCTGGATGTCTTCAGCAAAACTCTGCCCTTCCGCCCTGAGCTGGTCTTTCATTTCTTCCACCAAGCTTCTGGCCTGACGCCATTCATCCAGACAGGAAATCATCGGAAACATGATTTGCACCGCGCCAAAAGCGCTGGCCCGTAATATCGCCCGCAGCTGGACGCCAAACAGCGCTTGCCGGTCAAGACACAGCCGGATGGCCCGGTAACCGAGAAAGGGATTGGCTTCGGGCGGTATCTGCAGATAAGGCAGCGCTTTGTCCCCGCCAATATCCAGCGTTCTGATAATGACCGGTTTATTGTCCATTGCCTGGATGATATCCCGGTAAATTGCCAATTGTTCCTCCTCATCAGGCCAACGGTCCGCGGCCATGTAAATCAGTTCCGTCCGCAGCAGGCCAACGCCCTCAGCACCTTGTTCCAGCGCGTATTGCGCGTCGGCTTTGGTGCCGATATTCGCTCCGATCTCCACCCGATATCCATCCACAGTAACCGCCGGCTGTCCGGCAAAGTTCTGTAATACGCTGTTTCCCTCATTTTCCCGGCTTATTGCGGCCTGATAACTGCGTAATGTGTCTGGTGAAGGCTGAACAATGCAAAGTCCGGCAGTACCGTCTACAATGACGGTATCGCCGTCCGCAATTGCGGCAATAGCATCACCAACGCCAATGACGGCGGGAATGCCTATCGTTTTGGAAAAAATCGCAGTATGTGAGGTCTTGCCGCCTTTCTGCGTAACAAAAGCCTGAATATACTGCTTATTCAGCTGAAGCGTATCGCTTGGCGCCAAATCCGCGGCAATCAAAATCACTTTCTCGCGCAGTTCACTAAGACAGGTGGCTTTTCCCCCCGCCAGGACAGCCAGCAGCCTGCAGCCGATATCTTTAATATCGGCTGCCCGTTCCCGCATGTATTCATTGGGCATATTTTCAAAAATTGCCGCCGTACCATTGATTACCTGGTCGGCGGCTTTGGCAGCCGAGAATAATTTGGTTCTGATCAGCTTCTCCATTGCGGGACAAAAGCCAGGATCATTTAAGAAACTCTCCTGCGCCTGAATGACACCGGCCTGTTGATCGCCAACCAACTGCCGGGCCTGCTGATACAGCTGCGAAACCTCCTGCAGACAACGCTCCCTGGCTGCCGTCAGTTTAGCAACCTCTTGCTCAACCTCGCTTGCCGCAATATCGTTAAGCGGCAGCGCTGCCTGACGGCCATACAGCAATGCTTTGCCAATCCGGATGCCTTCTGAAACGCCAATGCCGGACAAGCGGATTTCCGGTGAGTTTTTCCCGCCTGCCATCATTCTTCACCAAATTTACTGTTCATCAAAGCGAGCAAGGACTGCGCCGCCGCCGTCTCATCCTCACCGCTTGTTTCAATCACCACTCTGGCGCCAAACTCCAGCCCCAGGGTCATTAAACCCAAAATACTTTTGCCGTCGGCCGCCGCGCCTGTTCCGGCCCTGACCGTAACACTTGCTTTGAATTGGTTGGCTTTTTCCACAAATAACTGGGCCGGCCTGATATGAAAACCGCTCGAATTCTGCAAAATTCCTTCTACGATCATAATTTTACCTCCTAAAGCGTTTGTAACAGCTGCTGCAGCCCGGTAAATGAGTTGACTGCCAGCAGTTCATCCCGAAATTCCTTGTGGATCAGCTTTCTGGACAAAGCAATCAGTATTTTCATGTGCGCATGGCCGGTATCCTTCTCCGGAACGCCAATGAGAAATACCGCCTGTACCGGCTGGCCATCCAGCGAATTCCATTCAATCGGCGCGGCCAGACGGGCAAAAGCCAGCCCGGCGGTAGATACGGCACTTGATTTGCCATGAGGAATGGCCACCCCAAAGCCAATACCGGTTGAGCCTTTTTCCTCGCGGGCATTGACCGCCGCTAAATAGGCGGTTTTATTGCCAACAAAACCCGCTTCTTCCATGCTGTCAGTTAAAGTCTGCAAACAAGCTTCACGGTCGGGTACAGCCAAACCGAAAAATGAAGTGCGAGGATGAATGATGTCAGAAATATCCATAGTAAACTCCTTATCAACTAAATTTCCCCGCTGCCCGTATCATGCGCAATTTCAGGCAACGGCTTTTTTCCGTTTGAGCAGGCTGACCAGAACAGCAGTGACTGCCGTACCGGCGATGATGGCCAGCAGGTACATCGGCCATTGGCTGACCGCGTTGGGAATTAACAACACAAACAAGCCGCCGTGCGGGGTACGCAGACTAACCTCAAACGCCATGGATAAAGCCCCGGCTATACCCGAGCCAATGACCAGCGCCGGGATGATCCGGAAAGGATCGGCTGCGGCAAAAGGAATAGCGCCCTCGGTGATAAAGGACAGTCCCAGTACGCCTGCGGCCTTGCCGGCTTCCAGTTCCTCCGCCGTAAACTGCTTGGGCCGCAAAACGGTTGCCAGCCATAAGCCCAGAACAGGCGTCATTCCACCCGCCATTACGGCTGCCATTGGTCCATATATATTGCTGCCCAGCAGTCCCACGCCAAAAGTATAGGCCGCTTTATTGACCGGGCCGCCCATATCAAAGGCCATCATGGCCCCCAGGAGAAAGCCCAGCAGCAGGGCATTGCCGGTGCCGAGCGAAGTCAGCCAGCCGCTAAGCCCTTTCATCAGGGCGCTGACCGGTCCGCCAATAACATAAATCATCGCCACGCCGACAAAGGCGCTGGCAAACAGCGGAATAATTAAAATTGAAGTCAGACCGGCCAGATGCTTGGGAAGCTTAATGACCTTTTTCATCCAGCGTACGACATAACCGGCCAAAAATCCGGCGAAAATCCCGCCGATAAAGCCCGCCCCAAGATTAGCCGCCAGCATTCCGCCGATAAGGCCCGGCGCCAGGCCCGGTTTTTCCGCTATTGAAAAAGAAATAAAGCCCGCCAGGACCGGCACCATCAGGGCAAATGCCGCCCCGCCGCCAATGTCCATCAAAGCCGCCGCCATTGTTCCCTGTTCCTTAAACGCCTCAATCCCGAACACAAACGACAGGGCAATCAGCAGCCCGCCGGCAACAACCAGCGGCAGCATATACGAAACCCCGGTCATCAGGTGCTGATACGGACCCGTCTTTTTCTCCCGGCCGGCCGGCCGGGGTACGGCGGCTGGTGCAGCCGGCGCGGCCGGCGTCATTGCCAGCGCCCGCGCAAGCAGGACCTCGGGATTTTTGATTGCCTCGGCTGCGCCAACTTTCACCACCGGTTTTCCGTCGAATCGCTGCTCAGCCACGTCGGTATCGGCGGCAATAATAATGGCATGGGCCTCAGCAATTTCACCGGCAGTTAATTCGTTCTCCAGGCCGATTGCGCCGCGGGTTTCTACTTTAAACGCAATTTGTTTTTCCGCCGCCGCTTGTTGCAAAGCTTCCGCAGCCATATAGGTATGGGCAATACCGGTAGGGCATGCTGTGACGGCTAAAATCCTTTTCATTTAAATTCACCCTCTCCCTGTTAATGTTAAGCACCGTTAACATCCTTTACAAAACATTTCACCCCGTAATACTCAATGGCAATCACTCTCCCCGCCCAAAATCATTCGCTTGCTTGGATCAGCGCCCCTAAGAGCATAACCAAACCGACTATGGCAGCCTGTGAAGCGGTTCAATACGAACCTGATCCATGAAGGCTTTTACTTCGGCCAGTGAACAAACCTGCGTTCCGGCCTTGGACGCGGTAACCGTCCCCGCAGCAGTTACCCACTGCGCGATTTGCGCCATTGAAAACCGCTGCCTCCAGGCATACACCAGCGCCGCCACCATCGAATCGCCGGCGCCAACCGTGCTTCCCGGCAGGATAGTGCCCGTTTTGGCCCAAAAAGCCTGCGTTTGATCAACAATGACAGCCCCTTTAGCGCCCATTGAAACAATCATCAAGCTTACGCCTTTTGCCAGAATTGAGCTGGCTGCCTGCAAAATAGCAGCAGTATCGGACAGCGGCCGGCCAAGCAGTTTTTCCAGTTCGTGAATATTGGGCTTAATGGCAAACGGCGCAGCCTTAACCCCCTCCTGCAAAGCTTCACCATCAGCGTCGAGAATGGCTTTCACGCCTTTACTGCGGGCCATTTCGATCAATTCCCGGTAAATGCTGTGACTGGCGCAGGGCGGCAGGCTGCCGCTTAATACCAGAAATGAAACCCCCTCCAGCAAACCGGCCAGCTTTTCTTTTAACCGTTCAAGCTCGGACTCCGCCACTGTAAAACCGGCCTCATTGACTTCAGTCGTAACGCTGGTGCTATCATCAACAATTTTAAGATTTGTTCTGGTTTCACCCGGTATTTCCAAAAAATCAACGCCAATTTGCTCAGCAGCCAGGTACTGACGCAAAAGCTGCCCCTGCGCCCCGCCTATGAATCCGGTCGCTGTAACCTCAACGGCAAATTGCTGCAGAACTTTGGCGACATTGATTCCCTTCCCGCCGGAATCCAGGCGGATACTTTTTACGCGGTTTACTCCCCCAACGGTCAGGCTTTCAACTGCTATCGTTTTATCGATCGCCGGATTCAGCGTAACCGTAACGACATATGGCTTCATAACCATCCTCCTTATGGGC
Source organism: Dendrosporobacter quercicolus (assembly GCF_900104455.1). Classification (NCBI taxonomy): domain Bacteria; kingdom Bacillati; phylum Bacillota; class Negativicutes; order Selenomonadales; family Sporomusaceae; genus Dendrosporobacter; species Dendrosporobacter quercicolus. The sequence continues at coordinate 149,794 of NZ_FNHB01000007.1, read as the reverse complement.
TTACTACATGAACCAAAGTTCCCAGCTCCCGCATACCGGCAATAAAATCCGGTGGCGCTTTATCATCAATAATACAGGTATCGACCTGCGCTAAATCGGCAAACCCGGCAAAAGCCTGCCGGCCAATTTTAGTGGAATCAGCCAGAACAATAACCTGGGCGGCAATCGCAATCATTTTTCTTTTTACTGCTGCCTCGCTAAGATTAGGTGTTGTCAGACCACTGGCCAAATCCATTCCATTGGTGCCGATAAATGCTTTATCCACTCGCAGCAGGCCAAGGGTTTGCTCAGCAATCGGCCCAACCAGCGACCGGGTGTTCTGCCGCAATACGCCGCCTATGACAATCACCTCGGCCGCTTCGTCATTTTGTAATTCCTGGGCCAGAATAATAGAATTCGTAACCACCTTTAAACCGGAAAACTGCTTTAACTCCCTGGCCAGATATAACGTGGTCGTTCCTGAGTCAATCACCAGTGTGTCGCCATCCTGAATCAGTTCGGCCGCCTTTTTCGCAATACTTTCCTTTTCCTTTCTGAATTGATCCGCTTTATCGACAAAAGCCGGTTCAAAATTGTAATTTTCCCGGCAAACAGCACCGCCGTGCGTTCTTTTCAGCAATCTGGCGCTTTCCAGCTCCTGCAAATCCCGGCGCACGGTAGATTCCGACACTTGAAACAGCTTGCTTAACTCCTGAACGGAAGCCCGGGAATATTTGCTCAGATATTTAACAATTTTTAGTTTACGTTCTTCCTCGTATAACATGCTTATCCATCCTCATTTTACCGATTATCATGATCATATAAAGCCATTTTATGATTAAATATGATCATTTCCTATTGAATATGATTATATTTTGATTGTTTGTAATTGTCAATATATTTTCCGGCAACTTTTCACCCCTTCCTGCTTTGGCCAGCAGCACCGCAGTAATGGATTGGGCCGACTGGCGCAAAGGCGCAAAAAAAGGCTGCCCCGATTTTCAGGGCAGCCCTCTCTTCTTTCACCATTAAGGCAATTCAATCAACGATTGCGGGCGATTTTACCATAGCGCCAAGGCGGCGGCATTCGCCAGCTCGGCCAAAGGCTCGGGATAGATGCCGACAAATAAGCTGGCCAGCAGGCTGACCACGGCAACCAGACGCAGCGGGCTGCTGACCATAAACTCCCGCTCATCCTCTGGTTCATGACTGTACATTGCTTTGACCACAAGAATGTAATAATAAACGGAAATCATCGACATAACAAACCCTAAAATGACCAGCCACAGATAACCTTGCTCGGCAATGGCCATAAAGAGATACATTTTACCCGCAAAGCCGGCCAGAGGCGGAATGCCGGCCATTGATAACAGGGAAACGGTCATCACCAGCGCCAGCAGGGGAGATTGCTGCGACAATCCGGAAAACGCCTGAATATCGCCGGAGCCGCTGTGGCGATTGACTGCGACCGCTACGGCAAAAGCTCCGGCGGTGGCAAACATATACAGGACAAGGTAAAACAGCATCCCCTTGACCCCGGCCGAATTGGCCGCCAGCAGGCCTGATAAGATATAGCCGGCCTGGGCAATCGAGGAATAGGCCAGCATCCGCTTAATGTCCGTCTGCCAGATGGCAACCACAATGCCGGCAACCATGCTAAGAGCGGCCAAAACGCTGATGACCGGAGCCCAGTAAAAGGTTAAACCGGCAAAGGCCACTAAGAAGACCCGCAATAATACGGCAAAAGCGGCGGCTTTAGAGCCCATCGCCAGCAGGGCGGTAACCGGCGCGGGTGCGCCTTGATAAACATCCGGCGCCCACATATGGAAGGGAACAATCGATAATTTAAAACAAAACCCGGCGATCATCAGCCCCAGCCCCAGCAATACAGCAGGGCTGACCGCAAGCTGAGCGGCAATCCGGCTGAATACCAGACTGCCGGTAAAACCGTAAATCCAGCTTATTCCATACAATAAAACGGCACTCGACGCCGAACCCAGAATCAAATATTTTATTCCCGCTTCACTTGACCGTTTACTCTCCAGGTCAAAGCCGACCAACGCATAAAAAACGACAGCCATCAGCTCCAGCCCAATAAACATGGTCAATAGATCATTGGCGGAAGCCATCAGCATCATCCCCAGCATGGCAAACAGCAGCAGCGCATAAAACTCGCCGGTATTTTGCGTTAGATTTTCCACATAGTCAAAGGAAAATAAGATGGTTAATAAAGTCGCTGTCAGGAATAACTGCTTGGCAAACAAAGCCAGCGGATCAAGCACAAAAAAATCGAGATAAACGGTAGCCGAGGTTCCATATTGAGTAAACGTAAAAACTAAAATTCCCAACAGACCGGAAGCTGCCACATAGCCCAAACTGCGGCGTGTTTCCTGCCGCGGCAGCAGCAAATCAAAAATAATCAACAGCAACGCCAGTACGACGACGGCGATTTCACTATTGAGCAGTGAAATATTCATTAGAAAACACCTCCCAGCAAGGCCGGCGCCGCCCGCAAATGATCAAGCAGCGCCATGGCCGGCTCCACGCCGCTGTTCACCATACCCATGAGCAGTTGGGGAAAAACGCCGAACGACACCAAGACCGCCCCCAGCACAACCAACGGCACCAGCTCTACGCCGGAAGCGTCACGGCATCCATCGAACTGCCCCCGGCGCGGCCCGAACAGGACATTGGCCAACACCCGCAAGATATACAGGGCAGTGAAAACAATCCCGGCAATCGCCATTAACGTATACACCGGGTATACACTGAAAGCGCCCACAAAGATCGTGAACTCAGGGATGAAGCCAATCAGCCCCGGCAGTCCCAGTGAACTCATACCGGCCAGCATAAATCCGGCGGCCACCCGCGGCATTTGATGCGCAAGTCCGCCCAGATCGGGAATATGCCGGGTGTTGGTTTTATCGTAAACCAGGCCAGCCAGCGCAAAAAACAACGCGCTCATCACCCCATGGGCAAACATATTGGCAATCGCGCCATCAATGCTGATGACATTTAAAGCCGCAAAGCCAATCAAAATATAGCCGATGTGGGATATTGACGAATAGGCGACCATATATTTCAAATCTTTTTGCGCCAAGGCTACAAACGCCGCATATAAAATATTGGCTACAGCCAGCAGCGCGATCAGCGGCGCCCAGAATTTTACCCCGGCCGGCAAAACCAGCAGCCCAAACCGGATTAAACCATAAGCGCCAACCTTCTTTAACACTCCGGCGTGCAGCATCGATACCCCTGTTGGCGCTGCGGCATAGCCATCAGGAGCCCAGCTGTAAAACGGCCACATGGATAAGGTAGAGCCAAACCCCAGCAATAACAGGAAAAAAGCCACTGCCTGCACCGGCTCCGACAGGCTGCCCGCCACATGGGCCTGGGTCAGCGCCTCGATGCTGAACGTCCGCAATCCTGCGGGATAAGCGTTAAGATATAAGGCGATTACACCGGCCAGCATAAAAGCCGAACCCAGCAGCAAATAAATAGTCAGCTTCATTCCGGCGTATTCCCTGGACACACGCTTGTCGGAACCCCAGACCAGCACCATAAGATAGCTCGGCACAATCCCCAGCTCGTAAAACAGCAAAAAGATAAACAAATCCCGGCTGACGAAGGTTCCAATTGCGCCAAGCGCCAGCAGCAGCAGTTGAATAAAAAATTCTTTCGGCCGCCGGTTGATATTCCAGGAGACAAAGACGGCCGAAAACCCAACCAGCGCCGTCAGCAGGAGCAGCGGCAGGGAAATGCCGTCCACGCCTAAAGCATAGCTTACGCCCAGTTCCTTAATCCAGGGAATATCCTCCGTAAATTGCATGCCGCCCAAGACAAGATCATAAGCCCGGTAAGCATAAAGTGTCAGACCAAGAACGACCGCCATGGTAACGGCTGCCGTCAGTTTCACCGCTTTATCCGCCGTGCGCGGCAGGCAAGCCAGCACCAGCATCCCAAAGACAGGCGTCAGTAAAATCGCTGTTAACAGCGGAAAACCAGCCATCCTAGTAACCTCCCCCGGACAAGAAGCCCTTAAATAACGGATCAAGCAGCAGCCAGGCCATAACGAGCAATACCGCCCCGAACATGACCAATCCATACCGCTGCAGATTGCCGCTTTGCCCCTGGCGCAACCCGTTGCCCAGTTGGCAAACCAACCCGGCTGCCCCTTTCAGCAGTCCTTCAATCACATTGAGCTCCAGCCAGTCCAAAACCTTGGCAATACCGTCGACAAAGGTATGATTCAGCCATAAATACAATTCATCCAGGTAATATTTACGAAAACTCAGCGCGTATAAACCGTTAAAACGCCGTGACAGCGCTGCAGGCGAAATTGTTCCGCGGCCATAGATCAACCAGGCCAGGCCGATAGCCGCTCCCGACAGCATTGCCGAGGTACCGGCAATGTTCCAGTCCAGCCCTGCATGTTCGGCCGGACCAAACCGCACCCAGTCGCCAAAATGGCCGGCATAGGGCAGATAACCGCCAACGACAGCCAGAATACCAAGCACGGCCAGCGGCAGCCGCATCGTCAGCGGCGCCTCGTGCGGATGATTGTCCGGTTTTTCCGGTCCACAGAAAACCACAAACAACAGCCGCGCCATATAAAATGCCGTCATGCAGGAAGTGATCACAGCAATGACATAGAGCGGCATACTGGCCTGAAACACCGCCAGTAAAATTTCATCTTTGGAAAAGAAGCCGGCAAAGGGAGGAATCCCTGAAATCGCCAGCACGCCGACAGTCATGGCGGCAAACGTCACCGGCATTTTGCGGCGCAATCCTCCCATGGCGAAAATATCATTCTTATCAGGCAGGCCATGCAAAACCGCACCAGCCGCTAAAAACAACAAAGCCTTAAAAAAGGCATGGGTCATCAGATGAAACATGGCGGCCGTAACACTGCCCACGCCAAGCGCCAGCATCATAAACCCCAGCTGGCTAATGGTCGAATAAGCCAGAATCCGTTTCATATCACGCTGGGTAAACGCGATACTGGCCGCGAAGCAAGCGGTAAACGCGCCAATCCAGGCAACCGCTTCCAGCGCATTGGGCAAAACACTGAACAGGAAAAATGCTCTTGCCACCAAATACACGCCGGCCACCACCATGGTGGCGGCGTGGATCAGCGCCGACACCGGCGTCGGTCCCTCCATCGCATCAGGCAGCCACACATGCAGCGGAAACTGGCCGGATTTGCCGATAGGCCCAAGAAACAGCAGCAAGGCTACGATCGTGAGCATACCGGCGCCGTGTTGCATAACATAACCTGGCACGAGCGAAGCCAAGTGCTGAAAATCCAGCGTGCCAAAAAGTATTTGTATCAGCACAATGCCAACCAGCAAGCCAAAATCCGCGATACGTGTAGTCATGAATGCTTTCTTCGCCGCTTCCCGGGCGGAAATTTTATGGAAATAATAGCCGATCAGTAAATAGGAGCATAACCCGACCAGTTCCCAAAAGACAAACAGCTGCACAAAATTAACCGAAAGGACCAGTCCCAGCATTGCGGCCGCAAACAGCGACAAATACGCAAAAAACCGGCCAAACCCTTCGTCCCCCTTCATGTAGCCCCAAGAATAAATTTGTACCAGCAGAGCGACAAGCGTGACGACTACCAGCATCAACGCCGACAGCGGATCAAGATAGACCCCCATGTCAATTGACAGGCCCGGCAGAACCAGCCACGGCACTTTCTGAATCAGGGGATGCTCAACACTAATGTTTTGATTGATTACGCCATAGGCCGCTCCCAGCGCCAGAATAAAACTACAGAGGCTCATAGCAAGAGCCGCCGCCGCCGCCAGGCCGGGAACACGGCGCAGAAAAAATCCGATCAGGATAAAGGCCACTACCGGCAGCAGTGGAATCAGCCAGGCATGATACAACGCATATTGGCTAAACAAGCCGCTTCACCTACTTTCTTCATACTACCAGCGCATCTCATTGAGTCTAGCCGCATGCACTGTGTTGCGATCACGATATACGCGAAAAAACATTGCCAGTCCCACCGCAACCTCCGCCGCCGCCACCGTAATGGTAAAGATGGCGAAGACCTGTCCCGTTAAAGCCTCCGGGGTAATAAAGCGCGAAAAGGCCACCAGGTTAAGATTAACCGCATTCAGCATCAGCTCAATGCCCATCAAAATCCCCACAATTGTCCGCTTGGTCAATACGCCGTACAAGCCAATGGCGAACACTACCGCCGCCACCGTCAAAAAGTGAGCCAGTCCAATCATTCTTCATTCACTCCCTTAGCCAATACAATCGCGCCAATCATCGCCGCCAGCAACAGTACCGCCGCCGCTTCCATGACAACCATATAATCGGTAAGGATCAGCTGCGCCAGCACCGGCGGGGTATCCTGCACAGGCCCGGCGCCGGAATAACGCCAGGGGGTATTGGCAATTACACTAACCGTAACCACCACAAACAAGCCGCTTAACGCGGCAATCCAGCCTGACGGATTATTTTCATCCGTTTCATTGGTGCCATGCCGGCTGCTGCGCCGGGTAAGCATCGTTCCAAGCACAAAAACAATGGCAATCGCCCCGTTATAGATTAAAATCTGGACTGCCGCCAAAAAATCGGCCTGCAAAAGTACATACAAGCCGCCCAGGCCAATAAAGCATAAAGCCATCAGCAAGGCGCTGTGCACCAGGTTCTTTTTGACCACCACGCCCAAAGCGGCTGCCACGGTAATTGCGGCGAACAGAAAAAAGGCAATGTTATAAGCCCACTCATTCATTCGGCACTCCTCCCGCCCGGCGCGCCTTCCACCTCAGCAGTTGCTGTTTTACCGGTGAACGCCGCTTCTTCCGCTGCGCCGGCTGCCGTCCGTTCCAGGGAAAGAGCCAGGCAGTCAACATCCAGTTCCTTGCGGAAATACCGCGCATTCTCATAATTTTTATCCCAGCAAATCGCCTTTGTCGGACAGGCTTCAATACAATAATTGCAGTACAAACATAAGCCCGACTGATATACATAAGACGTTAAGCAGCGCTTTTTCTGTTCATTTGCGCCGGTGGTCAGCTTGATCACGCGATTCGGACAGGCCATGGCGCACAAACCGCACGCAATACACTTCTGATGATCCAGTTCCAGCTCGCCGCCCCGAAAGCGCGCCGGCATGGCTAGCTTTTCGTCGGGATACTGTAAGGTAACCTTTTTGCAAAAAAAAGACCTCAGGGTAATGCGCATTCCCTTCAGCAGTCCTTTACCCAGCATAGCTTGCACCTCCTAAATAAAAAACTGATAAACATAGATGCCGATCCCGGTTATAACGACATTAACCAACGCCAGCGGCAGCAATACCTTCCACCCGAAAGCCATCAGCTGGTCGATGCGCAGGCGCGGGAAGGTCCACCGAAACCACATAAATAAAAAAATCATTCCGCCAACCTTAAGCAGGAACCAGGCCCAGCCAGGCAGCCAGGGACCGCTCCAGCCGCCCAGAAACAGCGTGGCGGCAATGGCTGAAGCGGCAAGCAGATTGGCATACTCGGCCAAAAAGAACAGCGCCCAGCGCATCCCGGTGTATTCGGTAAACGGTCCGGCCACCAGCTCTGATTCGCCTTCGACCAAATCGAACGGCGCCCGGTTGATTTCCGCCGTTGCCGTGATCACATAAACCACAAAAGCGACCGGCTGTAAAACGATAAACCAAACCTGCTGCTGCGCCGCTACGATAGCACTCATCTTCAGCGAACCCACCAGCATCACAATCCCTAAAATGGACAGCACCATCGGGACCTCGTAACTAAGCATTTGCGCCACTGTTCTCATGCCGCCAACCAGGGCGTACTTGTTATTCGAAGCCCAGCCGGCCATTAAAAAAGGCAAAACAGCCTGAGATGACACCGCAATAAAATAAAAAATACCGATATTCAAATCAGCAAAAATCGCCTGCTGATCAAAAGGAAATACCGCATACACGGCTGCTGACGGAATAAACAGCAGCATTGGCGCTAAAATCCACATCCATTTATCGGAACCGCTGGGCCTGATATCTTCCTTGGCCATTAGCTTAATCATATCGGCAATGGTCTGCATCGTTCCCCCCGGTCCAACGCGATTCGGACCGGAACGAAGCTGCATGTAAGCGCTGATTTTGCGCTCGGCGTAAACCAATATCACTGCCGACAAGGAAATAACCGTAAAAATCGCCCCAATATTGATCAGGCTCATCGCAATATCCACCCACTGCGTTCCGGGCAGAACCCCTTCCAGGATGCCCCTTAGCATCCTGGCAATTGCCGCTAGCCCTGTTACCTCTTGCATACTTTACGACTCCCCCTCTTTCAAGTTAACAATCCACTTCCCCCATCAGTGAATCCAGTGTGGCCAGTACGGCTACCACATCGGCAATCAGCAAGCCCTGACAGGTTTCGCTCAGCGCCTGCAGATTAATAAACGAGGGACGGCGCACATGCAGACGGTAAGGTTTAGTTGAGCCGTCACTGACAATAAAATAGCCCAGCTCGCCGCGCGGATTTTCAACGGCGTGATAGATCTCGCCAGCTGGCGGCTTCAATACCTTGGGCAGCTTGGCCATGACCGGTCCTTCGGGCAGCTGCTCCAGCGCCTGGGCAATCAGCCGGGCGCTTTGTTTCATCTCTTCCATCCGGACAAGATACCGGTCCCAGCTATCGCCCGTTTGGCCTAACGGGATCTCGAAATCAAGCCGGTCATAAACGCCATAGGGTTCTACTTTCCGCAGATCATAAGCAACGCCCGAAGCCCGCAGGGCAGGACCGGTCAGACCAAGCTCCAGCGCCTGGCTGCCGCTGATCACCGCATTGCCCTTCAACCGGTGATACAGAATCTCATTGCCTGTCAGCAAACCATGGTTTTCCGCCAGCATGGCGGGAAAATCAGCCAGAAAGCGCTGCAGCGCCGGTATAAACTCCGGCGGTATATCTTCTGAAACGCCGCCAAAACGGATATAGGTATAGGTCTGCCTGGCGCCACAGGCCAGATCAAACAAATCAAGAATACGCTCACGGTCACGAAAACCAAACATCATCCCGGTGGAAGCGCCCAGATCAATGGCCAGCGAGCCCATAAAGATCAGGTGACTGGCAATCCGGTTCAGTTCAGTCATAATAATCCGCAGGTATTCGGCCCGCTCCGGTATGGCAATGCCCATCAATTTCTCCACCGTCTGACAATAGCCTAAATTATTGCCCATCGCCGAAACATAATCCAGACGGTCGGTATACGGAATAAACTGCGCATAGGTGCGGCTTTCCGCCAGCTTTTCAATGCCGCGGTGCAAGTACCCCATCCGCGGTGTAGCCTGGACTACCCGCTCACCATCCAGTTCCAGCACTACCTGCAGCACGCCATGGGTACTCGGATGCTGCGGTCCCATATTCAACGTATAGGTTTCTGTCTTTAGCATGAATTGATTACCTCTTCCCCCCGGTAGTAAACGACTTTCGCAAAGGATGTCCGGTGAACTCTTCCGGCATCAGAATACGACGCAAATCCGGATGTCCGCTAAACGCTACGCCCAGTAAATCATAGATCTCCCGTTCCTGAAAATTGGCTGACGGCCAAAGTGACGTCACCGAAGGCACTTGCGAAGTTTCGGCATTGCAGCGGGTTTTCACCGTAACGGCGTGGCGAAGCGGCAGGGAATATAAGTGATAGATAATTTCCAGGTATTCCCCATAGTCCACGGCGGTCAAATTCCGCAGCATATTAAACTGGTAAGCGGTGTCGTTTTTGAGCTGCTGCATCATATCCAGCAGGCGGTGTCGTTCCACCAGCAAAGCCGGCCGCTGCTGCTCACCGATGATTTCCGCATCCTGGGAATAAGCCGCCTGAATCCGCTCCAGCAGCGGATTGCTTTGCAATTGATCACTCATGATTTTTCCCTCGCAACCTCAGGATGGTTAATCTTGCGTTTCAGCTCCAGCATTCCGTGAATCAGCGCCTCCGGCCGCGGCGGACACCCCGGAATATATACATCCACCGGCAGGATATGATCAACGCCGGGAACAACCGAATAAGATTCGGCAAAAGGTCCGCCCGAATTGGCGCAGCTGCCCATCGCGATCACATACTTAGGCTCAGGCATCTGCTCGTACAAACGTTTCAGCGGACCGGCCATCGCCCAGGTAAGGGTACCGGCGACAATCAGCAAATCGGCCTGCCGCGGCGAAGCGCGGAAAACCTCATAGCCAAACCGGGACAAATCGAAGCGGGCGGCCGCGGCCGACATCATTTCGATCGCACAACAAGCCAGCCCGGAGGATAGGGGCCACAAAGAATTGCTTCTGGCCCATTTTAAGACAGCATCAAAACTGGTTAAAATAATATTTTTTTGCAGCAAATCATTATCGTGTTCAGCCTGTGTCTGCAATGTAGTTACTTCCATTCCAAGGCTCCTTTCTTCCAGGCATAGCCCAGCCCCACCACTAAAATACTCAGAAAAATAAACATTTCAATAAAAGCAAAGGTCCCTAACTGCTGAAACTTAATGGCCCACAGATAGAGAAATACAGTCTCAATATCAAAAGCGACAAATACCAGTGCATACATAAAATAACTGGCCCTGAACTGCACCCAGGTTTCCCCGACCGGATCGACGCCGCACTCATAAGGCAGACACTTCTCCGGATTGGGCCTGCGGGGCCGGATCACATAGGCCGTCCCTAACGCCAATACGGGAAACACAACGGCAACAGCCAGCAATAAGCCAACACTTCCAAACTCTTGCAACATGCTATTTCCTCCTCTTTTGGTAAATAAAAACCAGATTGCCGGACAATCAGCCACGACGCCTGACCTGACAATGTATTTTGTATGCAGTTATTATGAAATTCTATTATGTAAATTATTTGACCCACGCTGATCGGTTGGCATAAAAAAATACCAACGCAGGCTAATTTTACATAAGCCTGACATATGGCGCGCTGGGGGTGTATATGGCGATACTAAATCCGAATATCTTGTCCGTTCATAGTAAAATTTTATCAGATAAAAACATAATATGTCGAATTTGCAAATAAAAAAAGCAGTCAGCTTAGTTTTTTTCGGAACCAAGCTGACTGCCTGCTTTTTTTACTTAAAAATCACACTTCCATAATGATCGGAATGATCATTGGCCGGCGGCGGGTCTTCTCATAAATGAATTTACCCAGGGCATCGCGAACGCCGGATTTAATCACCGACCATTCCATCACCTTGCCCGGCTCATAGCGGTCCATCACCAGCTGAACCTTGTCTTTCAACTCGTCCATCAGGCGTTCCGAATCCCGCACATACACAAAACCGCGCGATACAATATCCGGACCTGCCAACACACAGCCGCGTTCTTTGTCCAGTGTCATCACCACAATGATAATCCCGTCCTGGGACAACTGCCGCCGGTCGCGCAATACAATATTGCCGACATCGCCGACGCCCAGACCGTCAACCAGTACCTTGCCGGACGTCACCTTGCCGGCAATCAGCGCTTTTTCTTCAGAGAATTCAAAGACATTGCCAATATTGCCGATAAAGATGTTTTCCTTGGGGATGCCCAGATCCTGGGCCAGCTTGCTGTGCTGAACCAGCATCCGGTATTCACCGTGAACGGGTACAAAATATTTGGGCCGAACAAGGTTCAGCATTAATTTCAATTCTTCCTGGCTGGCGTGACCGGATACATGAACGCCGGAAGTCCGTTCATATACCACGTAAGCGCCCAGCTTCAACAGGCTGTTGATCGTCCGGCCTACCAGCTTCTCGTTGCCGGGAATGGGCGTGGCCGATACAATGACCGTATCCTCAGGGGCAATGTAAACCTGCCGGTGGGTGCTGGAAGCCATCCTGGACAAGCCGGACAACGGCTCACCCTGACTGCCGGTGGTCAATATCAGTATTTGATTGGCCGGATAACGGTCAATCTCTTCAATGTCGATCAACACCCCTTCCGGAACGGTCAGATAACCCAGCCGCTGCGAAATTTCCACAACATTTTTCATGCTGCGGCCATTGACGGCCACTTTACGTTTGAACTGGCAGGCAGTTTGAATCGCCTGATGCAAACGCAGCACATTGGACGCAAAGGTTGCCAGAATAATCCGGCCCTTGGCGTGAGCAAACTCCTCTTTCAGCGTCTCACCGACCGTCTTTTCCGACATGGTATAGCCAGGCCGTTCGGCATTGGTACTGTCTGACATTAATACCAGTACGCCCTGATCCCCGAGTTCGGCAAATTTATGGATGTCGATTAATTTGCCGTCAACCGGCGTCTGGTCAATTTTAAAATCACCGGTATGAACAATCGTCCCCACAGGAGTCTTAAAATATAAGCCAACCGAATCGGGGATGGAATGGCTGACCCGGATAAAGCCGACCTGAAACGCGCCAATGGTAACAGCGTCGCCGGCCTGGACCGGAATCAGCTGATAATTGGCCACATTGTGCTCCTTGAGTTTGCCTTCAGCAAGACCCAGGGTCAGATTGGTCCCATATACCGGCACATTAAGCTGTTTCAATAAATAGGCCAGTGATCCAATGTGATCCTCATGCCCATGGGTCAGCACTACGGCCCGGACGTGATCCCTGTTTTCCACCAGATAGCTCATATCGGGGATAACCAGATCTATTCCCGGCATGTCATCATCCGGGAAGGCCAGCCCTGAATCAATGACAATGATGTCATCCTCATAGCGCACCACCGTCATGTTCTTGCCGATCTCGCCCAAACCGCCGAGCGGTATAATCGATATTTTGTTGTTAGTCAATTGTTTAGTCCTCCTAGTTGTTGTTAAAATATAATTCCCTGTCGCTCATTCTTAGTAAATAAACTCACGCCGCGCAATTATATAATTTTAATTATATCCAAATCTAAGCTTATGTACAACAGTTATTTCTTCATAAAAATACTTTTAGGGGCAAAAAACGCTCAAATAAGCTTAAACTCAGTTCAATATTCTTATTGTTGCCTAAAACGGCGGTAACTTAAACTTATTTCCCACAGAAAAGTCTGTCACGTCTGATGTTACCGGTGTTTGAGGGCTGACTTTAAAATGTCCCATATTGCCGGCTGCTCAAAACCCTTGCGCCAGGACGCAGCCCCGGCCAGCTGATATTTGCCGGCGAGGTTTGCTTTCAGCGCGATTGATTTCTCATCTTCCAGCCAGATCCGGTAGGTCTTGCCTTCCTTGGTATATTCGGTATAATACTGGCCTTTATCCGCCAGCCATACCGGCTCGAGCGCATTGGCCTGTACGATCTGCTGCGCCTGCGTCATGGACAAAGTACGCGGCTTGACGGTAACTTTGCCGTTTTCGCTGGTTTCCTCCCATTCACGGGTATAAAACGGCACGCCCATCAGCAGCTTTTCGCTGGGAATGCTGCGCAAAGTCGCCACAAGCCCTTGCTCTACCCAGCCCAGTGAAGCCACCGGGCCGCTCACCGGACTGGTACGCCAATGTTCATCATACGTCATTACCATGACATAATCGACAATTTGGCCCAAAGCCGCCCGGTCATAGCACTGCGACCAGCTTGAAGCCGGCGAGGGAACGGTGATGTCAATCGAAACAATACTATTCTGCTCTTTCAGCGCTGCTGTTAATTCACGCACAAACTCGGTCAGCCTGTCACGGTCTTCATCATAAATGTTCTCAAAATCGATATTAATCCCATCAAGCCCATACAGGCTCGAATAAACGAGCAGCTGTTTAATCACATTGCGTCTGGCCCATTCATTATGTAAAACCGCTCTTGTCAAATCGCGGTCAAAGCTGTTGCTCACCAACGCCCAGACCTGATAGCCTTTATCATGGGCATCCTGCACATACTTAAGATCCGCTTTACTGGCGACCAGGCCGTCCGGACTGACAATAGCAAACCAGGTAGGCGATAAAACATCCAGTCCCGGCACTTTGGCGGCCAGCGCCAAATCGCGCGGTTCACCGGTAATGTGATCCCAAACCAAATTGATTTTACCGGTAAAAGCTTGCCTGCTGCGGGGCTTATTAAGTTTTAGCGGCGCAAAAAAACTATTCTGTCCAGGCCTAATCCGCACCGTCCGGCTGCTCTCCTGATAATCCACAGTAACGCCAAACAATTTGTCCAGACCGTAAAAATTAATGTACGGCTTTCCGTCGATTTTTTTTACCGGAAAGTTCAACTTAACCCCGGAATAAATCAGCTCGTCAAGTTTTTCCGTTTCCAGGCGAAACTTCGGCAAGCCAAAATTAACCACAGCCCGGTTGTTCGCGGCATCCAACTCAACAGCATTATATAAATATTCTTTAATCACTGCGACAGGAAGCATCACCCGGTATTGATCCACCAGGGCCTGTTCCGCTAAGTGCAACGGTTGTTGACCATCGTTGGTTATAATGACAATGTTGCTTTCCGCCGGATTGGCCAGCGCAATGCTTGAAATTAAGCTGCACAGCAACAACACCGCCACCATTAATAAGTTTTTTTTCATCCGTCCTGCTCCTTGCATTGAATTGCTTTAGCTGTCTGTAATTTTAAGAATTATAAAGCACTAAATTCTTGCAGTTGCAGTAAAAATCCTGTTATAGCGCCAGTATTTTTTGTAAATTTATGCAGAAAAATGTCAAAATTGTCCTTCCTGCAACAAAAACAGGCAGTTTCCAAAAAACCATATGGCTTTCGGCGACAGATCACTTTTCAAAGAAATTTCCAATATTTCGGCTTTATAATTAAACTCAAACATTATTTTCAGGTTAAAGAGAGGTGTCTTCTATGGTAAAAACAGCTCCAAGAATAATCATATACGCAATGCTGGCCCTAATGCAAATCGGGCTGTTTACACCTGCGGGTGCAGCAGCGGCTCCGGTGAATACTGCTTCAACCCGCACCATCCAATTAGATGCTCATGGACGTGACCCTGACCGGCAGCGGGAGCACGACCGGCGGAAACGCGAAGAAGAGGAGCGGCACAAAAGAGAAATGCAACGACGGCCTAATGAAGGCGAAAAGGCCTGGCGGGAACGTCAGAAGCGCGAAAAAGAACGACACAATCAAGCCTTGCGGGAAATTGCAGCTTTTTTAGTGGGCGCCGCCATTGGTTCTGCAAGGTAATAATAGTACTGCGCCAATCTTGAAACTGCAGTAAGTACTAAACATCATAAAAACTCCGGGCGAATGCAAACATTCGTCCGGAGTTTTTTTATGTTAACGGATGGTATTGGGCGGACAAATAATTTCCGTGATAAACTTAATAAACGCCTGCGCTGCTTTGGAAAGGTACCTATCTTTTTTCCAGGCCAGGCCAAATTGCAGGTGCAGGGGGTTGCTGAGATGGATGGCTGCAAAATCGCTGTTTTGCCGGGTCACCGCCCGGATGAGAAAGGATATGCCCACGCCTTTTATCACCAGTCCCTTAATGGTCTCGATCTGGTCGGAAGACAGCAATATATTCGGCGCAAATCCGTGCCGTTTACATTCTTCCAGAATAACGTGGCGGTTGTATGCGCCTTCCTTGAACAGAATAAATTGTTCATTTTGCAAGTCCTTCATATCGATGGTGGTACGGTTGGCCATAGGATGCTTCAGCGGCAGGCAGGCAACAATTTCTTCTGTGGTTATTCGTATTGTCTCAAGCAACAGGGTCGGCTGATAAAGATTGACAATACCAAGATCAAGTTCGCCTCTTTCCAGTAACTGGCGAAGCGCAAAAGAACTTTCTTCGATAATCGAAAGCTGTAATTGCGGATACAGCAGGGTGAACTGCGCCAGTATTTCGGGAAAGAGAAAGGAGCCGATCATTGGCGGCACGCCAACCTTGATTGTTCCTTTTTGCAATTGGCGGTATTTTTGAATTTCTGCAGTTGCATCCTGCAGCCTATTGAGAATATCGGCTACGCTCTGCAAGAAAACCTGCCCCTCGGTTGTCAGGGAAAACTGTTTTTGGCTGCGGTCAAAGAGCTGTATCGCTAAACTATCCTCCAATTTTTGGATAGCCAAAGTGACGGTTGACTGGGAAACATGCAGCTGCTCGGCCGCTCTCGTAATGCTGCGGAGTTTGCCAACCATTTGGAAATATTCCAGTTGCCGTAAATCCATCGTGTTACCTCCAGCTTAATTGACAGAATTGATTTAATTAATTATATCATTGTGAATATATATTTTTCTTTACGGACACTAACCAGTACACTATAACAGAGAGATGAACCACCCGGCAGCGCTCTCCAAGTCTTGCCGGCTGCGAGTACCTTTTCAGCCCTAAACCAGTGAATACTGACGGTCTATTTTCTTCCTCCGCCTTGTGTCGCGAAAAATAGCCTCGCCATTATCCTACCGTTTTAGAACTGACAAGGTTCTAGTGTCTTGACACTAGTTCTCTCTCTGTCAACAGAAGTATAGCAGGTGAGGACATACAGGGTCAAGCATCCGTTAGAAACCGAACGGCGCATGAAAGACCCCTGTTGACCGATGGTTAACCATAAGAAAGAGGTGAAAAACTAACTAAACTAAGAAACTCCTGCCGAATGCCCATTCTATGATTTGCTATCTGATTACTGAATATTTAGAAATAGCAGGGAGGCCTATGATGTTAACAATCTTAGCCTATGCAATGATTATCACTTTCCTAGTCCTTTTGACCAAAAGGAAATTAACAGTATTTTCCGCTCTTATTCTAGTACCGGCCGTTTTTGGGGTTATTTCCTGTATTATTCTGGACAAAGACCTGCTGGAACTCTTTGTCTGGATTAAAAACGGGGTTTTCTACAGTGTAAACCCGACAACCAAAGCGGTAAAAATGGGCGTTATCTCCGGAGCAAGCTTGATTCTGTTTGCCGTATTGTATTTCGGCGTTATGTTAAAAGCCGGTTTGTTTGACCCGCTTTGCATCTATTTCATCAAAAAGGCCAAGGGCGATCCGCTTAAAATTACCATGGCCACCGTCATGGTCGCCAGCATGGTTACGCTGGACGGCGATACCACAACTACGATTATTGTCTGTACGGCTGCCTTTTTAACCCTATATAAGCGCATGAATATGAAGTTATCTTACCTCGCGATACTGATAACTATGCCAATCGGCATTTTCAACCAGTTGCCCTGGGGAGGCCCTTTAGTCGCTTCCGCCATTGCCCTGAATGTGGATATGGCTCAGTTATTCAGACAAATTCTGCCGGGAATGCTGGTAGCTGAAGCCTATACGATCTTTGCCGCTTATCTCATTGGTAAAAAAGAACGGGCCAGACTGAATTATAACCCGGCTCAGGCCGCAAACATCACCCCTGAGCAGATTAATGAAATGGTAGCTGCGGTAAAGGAATTTGAACCCGACTTCAAGCGTCCCCGTTTTTTTATCTTCAATTTAGTTTTAACAGTCATCGTGTTAGGAATGCTGATTGCTGATCTGGCGCATGGCGGCATGCTCTTTATGGTCGGCTCCGCGCTTGCCCTTGCTGTCAACTATGGCGTTGACGAGCAAATGGAATTGCTGAGGAATTGTGCGTCAGATGTATTAATTCCGGCCTTGGCCACCTTTGCGGCCGGAGCGTTTACCGGTATTTTAGGCAACAGCGGCATGTCCAACGCAATTGCCAATAGTATCATCAGTATCATCCCGGAATCATTAGGGGTGCATATGGCCCCGATCTATGCGATCATTGCGGCGCCGGCCATCTGTTTTCTGCCCCAGGATGCCTTTTACTACGGCATTGCGGCAGTGATTGCCCCGGTGGCGGCGCAGTTTGGCATTACAAACGAGCAAACCGCTGTCGCATCAATGGTCGGGCAGGCTTTCCGCCTGGCAAGTCCGGTCATTCCGGCGCTATATATTTTAACCGAACGCACCAACATGAACTTTGTTGAATACCAGAAGTTGTTTTTTACCTGGACCTGGCCGGTATTGCTGATCTATCTGTTCATGCATTCGGTTACAGGCGCAATGCCGTTTTAATCCTACTGTCAGCCTCGTCACGCACTGCATGACGGGATATATTATAAGGAGGTTATGATATGAATAAGGAACAAATGATTCAGTCGATGACAGCTACGATGACCAAATTTACCGGTTATATGGGCAAGCGGCTGCCGGACGATGTAACGGCCAAGCTGCGTGAACTCAGAGAACAGGAAGACACCTATCTGGCAAAGGTAGTCTATGATTCCATGTTTGAAAACCAGGCCTTAGCGGATCAATTAGATCGCCCCTGTTGTCAGGATACCGGCGTTATTCAGTATTTTGTCAAAGCCGGCGCCGAATTTCCGCTGCTGTCCGAAGTTCAGGGCATTTTGCGCACTGCTGTGCTGGAGGCCACCAAAATTGCGCCTTTGCGCCATAACGCAGTCGAGATTTTTAAAGAAAAAAATACCGGTACCAATACCGGTGAGCGTGTTCCGATTATCAACTGGGAAATTGTTCCCAATTCCAAATCGATTGAAATTGAAGTTTATATGGCCGGCGGCGGCTGCAGCCTGCCCGGTCAGGGCAAAACACTGATGCCGGGCGAGGGCTACGAAGGGGTTGTCAAATACGTCTTTGATGTAATGACCTCTTACGGCGTAAATGCCTGCCCGCCCATTCTGGTGGGTATCGGCATCGCCGGTTCAATCGAAGTGGCTGCTATTCTTTCTAAAAAAGCCTTGTTCCGCCCGATCGGCTCCCGCCATCATGATCCGCAAGGAGCGCAAATGGAGCTGCTGCTGGAAAAAGGTCTAAATGATATAGGTCTTGGCCCACAAGGCTTGTCAGGTAAAAACTCCGTGACAGGCGTGCATATTGAATCTGCGGCCAGGCATCCGTCTACGATTAGTGTGGCCATATCCACAGGCTGCTGGGCCCATCGAAGAGGCACGATCCGGATTGATGAAGACATGTCCTATGAAATTCTCTCTCACAAGGGGGTATCACTGTGAAAAAGGTTTTAACAACTCCAATTAAAAATGAAGATATTGAAAATATTAACGTTGGCGACGTTGTTTATCTTGACGGCTACCTGATCACCTGCCGCGATGTTGCCCACCGCCGCTTGATTGAGCTGGGCCGGGAGCTGCCGGTTGACCTGAACGGACTGGCCATTTTTCATGCCGGGCCGATTGTCGCGAAGGACGATAACGGCAAATGGAAAATGGTTTCGATCGGACCTACGACCAGCATGCGCATGGAAAAGTTCGAAAAGGAATTTATTAAGCAGACCGGCGTTAAGCTAATCATCGGCAAAGGCGGCATGGGGCCGGAAACCGTGGAAGGCTGTAAAAACGATAAGGCTCTCCATGCCGTATTCCCCGGCGGCTGCGCCGTATTGGCGGCAACCGAAGTAGAGGAAATCGAACGGGTCGAATGGCAGGATTTAGGCATGCCTGAATCGCTGTGGGTTTCACGGGTAAAGAACTTTGGTCCGCTGATTATTTCGATCGATACCAAAGGCAACAACCTGTTTGAAAAGAATAAAGCCATCTTTAATGAGAAAAAGGTTGCGATTGTGGAAGATATTTGCAAGCAGGTTAAGTTTATTAAATAAAACTGGGCTGGCGCCGGATGCAACGGCGCCAGTTTTTTAGCGAATAGCCGAATAGCGGATGAAAATCTCTTCATTTCTTACCATAACCGGCAAGGTTGCCGAGTGCAGCCTTGCCGGTTCTTTTTCTTTTGTTCATAGTGACATTATCACAAGTTAAACACATTGGGCTTGCACAGTAAAAATATACCTGATATAATATTGCCGTTAATAATTAATATAATAATCCAAAGTTAGTATTGAAAATAGAATCTAATTGGGGATTTAGCATTCAATCATGAGGAGTAATCTATGAGCAAGCAAAAAAAAACTGATAAAGCGGTAAAAGAAACATCTACATTGGCTGTCAAGCGTGCCTGCGACCATATCAGGGATATGTCCATTGATTTCGCCATACGTCCGGGAGAGCAGATCAACGAAGTTGATGTCGCCAATACTCTGAAAATCAGCCGGGTGCCTGTACGGGAAGCACTTAACCGCTTAGCGGAGGGACGTTTTGTTTATTTTGACCCCGGCAAGGGTTTTTTTTGCCGCAAATTTAGCGAAACAGAAATGAGAGAACTGTACAGTGTACGGTTTGATCTGGAACTGGGGGCTGTACGGCAGGCTTGTCAAGAGGGAAGCGATGCTGCCGTCGCTTCCCTCTTGTCTGACTGGGAAAAAATTATGAACACTTATACAAGCGTTTCTCAAGAAGAATTAATTCGGCTTGATGAACTATTCCATATGCGGATTGTCACTTTAAGCGGCAATTCCGAACGAGTCGTTTTTTTACAGAATATCTACGAAAGAATCCGGTTTGTCCGTAAAATAAATGTGGAGGCGAATTCGGTACGCGAGGGAATGGTACGCGCCCATCTTAATCTTGCCCAAGCCATTTTAAAGCATGACGCGGATCTGGCGACCAAGTTGCTGGAAGATCACCTAGGGATCAACTCGCAGGAACTTAGAGAAAACATCCGCACCGGAATGCTGCGCATTTATGCCGATGATATGAGCTAGCCACACTTCAACGTATTCCAAAACATTTAAATACTCCCCGCCTTTTACACGACCAATGTGCAAAAAGCGGAGAGTATTTTTTAAAGCATTACACAATTCTTAACGCTAATTCAGAAATGTCTTCACTGCTTCCACAATATCTTTCGCACTGTTATCAGCGTTTATCCCCAGGCTTCTGAGTTCGCCTGAAACATCCTCAGCCAGTTCGTCGCCATCCAGGTCTTCATTAAGAAGTCCGCCCATAATTACGCCGATATTTTTCAAGTTACGCTTCTGCATCCCTTCCAGCAGCTCTTTGCCGTAGCTATACGCGATTCCATTATATGTGCTGATCAGAACTACTTTACATTCTGTCTCTATGATGGCATCCAATACCTCCGCGGTCGAAACCGTCGAGCCAAGGTCAAAAACCGTGGCACCTGCTTCCAGCAGGATTTCTTTAACCATTTGCTTGGCAAATTCATGTACATCTGTCGTGCCAACGATAACCTTGGTACCGGTTAAAGAATCCTTGAGGCCACGGATCTGCACCTTAATGGAGTTTGTCTTAGTCGCCAAATCTTTGAAAGCATCCGTTGATTTGACAGGAATTCTGCCCCGCAAAGCCGCTTTGTCCGCTTTTCCGACGCCGAAATATTCTTCAAGCTGAACCGGTCCGATCGCCTTGATTGCGCCCATAATTTCCCCCGGATGTTCCAGATCAATGCCCAGTCCGTCCAGTCCATTCATGACTCTTTCAAAGAACAGGTTCCCACAGGCCACCAACAAATTCTTTTCCGCTATAATCTTATCCCAGTTAAGAAATTCCGAAAAACATGGCGCTGATTTGACCATAAGCTTATCAACATGGAGATGTGCAGCCACCATCTCTTCTGCTGTAGGAATCCTGACTGCCTCGCTTACCGGAATAGGAACAATGGCATGTCCTGTTGGGATATTTTTTTGGGTGATAATATCGCCGACGATGTAATTTCCCAAAGCTCCGGCATTCACTTCAAAGTCATAACCAAATTCCGTTGTATTCCCATATACCATTGAGCCGGGTATGTGGTTCGGATTCATTTCCCAGATGGCCATATTGAAAATAATTCTATTGATCGGGTTACTAAAAAGATTTCCATAACAATGACCAAGTCCCCCGTTTAACAGCTCTTCACAATAGTATCTTTCAATTTTGGCCCATCCCACCAGGTTCGCCAAATCGTTTAACTGCCCGCCATACCCATCGTCCAAATTGGAATGGATAATGACACCAAATTCTTTAAAATTGCCCATGATTGCGATTGCTTTTATCGTATCTATCGTACGAAGCTCTTCCTTGTCAACTCCCGGCCATTCGTAAGTATAATAATGAGATGCGTTTCCAATTGTCGTCACGCCGGCTCTCAATGCACTGAGAGTGTTTTTCACTCCATTTAAAGTACCGATCATATTGTCGCCGCAATGTGGCTGAACCGGCACAATGCGACCGATTTCTTTCCATTCGTCGGCATTTTTCATCATCAGTCCGGTTCCAATCAACTGCCCGGCCCTCATATCCTCAGGAAGACCCATGAGTGTATCCAGACAAAAGCCAAATCGATCAATATAGCTGCCTCTCTTATGAAGCTCCGAGTACACTTTCTCCGCGCATTCCTTTGTGGTATCCCACGTGTTGTAACCAATATGAGAATGCTTCATAATATGACCGCTTTGCATGCATTTCTTTTTGTATTCACCCTCGGTTCGGCAACCATGCTCCTTTAAAAATAAAGTCTGTCCGATTTCAAGATCAGCAACAAGTTTCTCTACCTCGTTCCTTATGGTATTCATATCAGGCAGATTTTTAATCTCAAACCTTTTATTCATCTTGATATCCATTCTGTATCCTCCTTACAGTGCACCCTCAGGCATTATACTTCTCTTAAGCTGTTCTTCATAATTCTAATTGCTGCCAGGGGATTGATTTTCTTCAGCATGCCAGCTGCATAAAATACATAATCCTGATCAATCATCAGCCGCGCCGATTCCGGTAATAAAATTTTCAATTTGTCGTCCTTACTTGTTTTAAGCGCCTCTTCCAATATCCCGCGTGAACTCCCGCTGTTTATGACCGGGCCGCCGGTGCCGATGATCGTTTTAACAGGCCTTAAATTCTTGCCCCGCTGAATCTGCGAACATATTTTAGAATGAACATCTTCCACTTTTCCCGCATGCCGCCGCACCGCGAACCGGCACGCATATCGGGCGATTTGCTGATCAAATAACAATTCGGCCTTACAATCTGGTGAGTCATTCTTAGGCAAAAACTCAATATTTTTTAATCTCCTGTCAATAGAACATTGAATTTCCTCTTCGGTAATATTGAAATCTGCTGCAGCATTCGCTACACCCGCTTCACCGATGGTCAAGCCGCAGGATTCCCTCAGGCCGAGATCGCCTTCCACCGTTCGTTTTAAATAAGGCTCCTCAGCCCCTATCATTTTCGCGCCATCTGCTGCAGTTGAAATACAGTAGGAATGAATATCTGTTGTCGCGCCGCCGATGTCCACGATCATAAGCGGTCCCAGTCCGTCTTCCTCTTCGCAGCCTAAAGATAACAGTTCGCCTGCTTGCAACACTGACGCAGGAGTAGGCATCACGATAGCATCAAGCGCTTTCTTAACCTCTCCAAGTCCTTTCATATTGGTGATTCTCTCAAGGAAAATATTTCTGATCAGAGTCTCCGTCGGCAGCGAATTCAACACACCTACAGTTGGAATGATATTGCTCACTACAAAAAGTTCTCTATGCTTCAGGTACAACAATATTTTCAATTCACGTATGAAATTACTGTTCCCGGCATAGATAATCGGAACACTTGTATTGGCGCTCATACAACTCAGCATGTGCGCATTATGACGGATTATTGCGATATTGCCGCCTTCATATCCGCCGCAGAATAAGATGATTTCCACGTTCATCGCTTCTATTTCATGAATATCAGAATCCGTCAAAATTCCCGAATAAGATTTGAGAATCTTTGCCCCCGCACCAAAAGCCGCGTTTCTGCCGGCACTATTACTCAGAGTTTCGGTCAGACCTACTACAACCATTCTGAGCCCGCCTGCGGCGCTGCTTGTCGCAAGCTTTTTTGCGTGCAGGAACTGATTGGCTCCAATCTCTTTCCGGATTTTATCATAGCAGACTTCCAAACCTTCCCTTGCATTGGTATGTACAGTGGAAGGGGTTCTTGCCGTATAAATAACCTGCCCCGCTCTGATATCTGCAACAACGGCTTTTGTAAAGGTACTGCCAAAATCGATGAGTATTGCCGTTTTCATATTAGTCCTTTCAGAACTGAATTAGGCCCTAAATTTTTACTTTTTTTGCTCATTCCCGGGTTTTTCAAAAGGGAAAGCATTCTTGTTTATAAATTCTTTATAGATTATAAATGCTACCAATGCAATTCCGGAATAGCCTGAGATCGGGTATAGAATATTCACCAATTGATCAAAGGGCAAAAGCGTACCGGTGAACATGCCAACTACAGTCAGGGCTGCTGCAATCAAGTTAAATTTTTTCGTTTTATCTACAGCAAATTTTCTGGTAACAACTAAAAGAATGGAAGCCACTGAAGAGTAGATGCACACCATCAGGACCGGAGCAAAAACCATTGCTAACAGGGGAGCAACATGCTTAGCAATTGCCAAAGTAGGTACTTGCTGGCCTTTAATAACATCCAAATAAACAATCTCAGCTATAATCAGCAACACAACCGCAACAAAAATTGCACCAACCCCAAGCAGACCTGAAATCCGTGCTTCCTTTGGACTCTTGCAAGCTGACCCGCTGATTACAAAAAATGTGCTGCCAAACATAAGACCTAAAAACGCCCATAATATGGCCGACCAAAGCCAGTTGTCAGAAGCGGTTGGGAAGCCTGCTGTTTGGATAAGCGCACTATTCACTGCCAGCAAATCCGGCTGTTGTACAAGGACTGTTAAAGCGGCAATACATATCGCCAGCACAAATACTATCTTAACCGGTCCAATAACACCAATGATATCGATAAGCTTTTCGACCCCTAACAACGCTGTCCCTAATGCGAGTATAGCGACACAATACGTGCCTGTGCTAACGGAAATCCCATAATACTGTTGAATTATGGCACCGGCGCCTGCAAGCATTACGACATAGATGCCATACATCAATACAACACTGAACCAGGTATAAGCCTGCCCTATATGTTTGCCACAATAATATTCAAAAAAATCGTAAGGATTACTGAATTGCATTTTCTGACCGAGGCCATATAGAGTATAAACAAAGAATCCTAATAAAAGGCTATAAATGGCCGCTCCCGTAATGCCCTTTGCCGCTCCGCTTGTCGATAAAAATTGTAAGACCTCCTGCCCGGTCGCAAACCCGGAACCAATCCAAAATGCGCAGAATGCCCCCGCAATTATGAGTACTTTTTTCATACTGACTGTTTGGTTTTCCATATTTGCAGCTCCTCTTTTTTGAAATTCACTTGCTATTTTTTGTGATGCTAAATTGATCGACTTCATCAACCCGAAAGCATTTACAGTTCAAGGCTTTACGCCTTGGACTTTTTGTTTTTTCGCCAAAAACCCGTTTATTCAATTGAGACAGATAGAAAAGCTTCGATATTTGCGATGACCTTTTGTGCCAATCGCTGTTTTGCCAGCGAAGTAAGACCTGCGGAGCGGCTTGTGCAAAAAGCGTTGGGCAGAAGAGCGATTTCTTCACCCAGACCGGCTGTGGTATCGCTGAGGACATAGTTACCGGAGGTTTTCAGCCAATCCCGCAAGGCAGGTATTTCATGGGAAGGGCTGATCGATGTGTTCATCAAGATTTTTCCAGAACCAAACAGGCCAAATTCCCGCGCCCCTAGCAAAACTACATTTTTATTGAGGCAGGTAATCAGAATCTCGCTTTGGGCGAGCAGTTCATCCAAGGGGAGGTAGGTGCAGTCATTGGCCTCTTCAAACTCTGGCTTTCGGGTACGGCTGAAGTAGTAGATATTTGCTCCAAAGAACCGGAAGGTACGTGCGAGGATACTTCCAACGGCGCCTAATCCCACGATACCGATATTAAGATCAGTCAATTCCGCAGGCTCATCCTTCCACATAACGCCGCCGTTCCCATGAAGCAGCCGTACCAATTCACTGATTGCATATTCCTTAACTCCTTCATCTCCATAATCCCGGACGCCGGTGACAACGACCCCTTTATCGGTTGCGCTGCGGATATCGACATTGGCACTTTCCGGGCCGTAGAGACTGCAGCACATGCCAATGTACCGGATTCGGGGGCAGGCATTAAGCACCTCCCGGTCAATGCTGCTTGTATAGCTGAGGATAACACAGTCAGCGTTGCCGATCCGCTGAATAATTTCACTGTTACATTCGGGAATACTCCGATAAAAATCAGCAGATCGCGCATAACCGGCCAGCCGTTGATCCCATTCCGGAGGAAGTTTAGTTGGCTCGAAGGCTACCATTTTCTTAAACTTATTTATCATTATATTCCCCATTATATTCATAATATTAATTATCATAATAAACGAAAATTTTACCGCCTATTATACCCGTCCACCTAAAAAAAAAGCTGCCACAAAAAGTTTTTTCAAAACTTTTGCGGCAGCTCTGCCAAAATAGTTATTCTTTTATACGCTCAATAATTCGTTTGCCGCGCTCGGAGCCTATTTTTTCAAAAAATTTGATTACATCCTGCTTGTAAATTCCTTTTTTCGCATCAGCAATTGCTTTGGGAAGTGCTTCACGGAACAATTCAAAGCACTTGATATCAGGATGTGAATAGTTAAGACGGATATACTCAATATCGCCTACATCGCCAAGACCGTCACCGGTAATTACACCGATTTTGTACTTTAAGAGGGCGGTGGCAATTTCTTGCGCGGACACACCTGTAGCAGATATGTCAATGATCATGCAAAAACCATACTGTGGTTTTACCGGAATGGAAACGCCCTCTGTCATGTCAACCGTTTCTTCGATATGTTTGTAATTGCGCCGGAGAATTTCCGTGCTCTTCTTTAAATAATTATAGTCTTGCATGGCTGCAAGGGAGGCATACTGACCAGGATAGTTAATATGAATTTTTGTTGTCTCCATCTTGAGCAGGAATGCTCCGCGGAGCAATGCCGGATGTCCGCCCATGAAACCAACGCGAATAGCCGGCATACCATACCCCTTCGATACACCGCTGACGGAAATAACGTGATCCATCGGGGTTTCCGGGGAATGCAGGGATGCCATCGGATAATGCTGCGCCGAAGCATCGGTTTGATGAGTGTTATGGGTAATATTATTGAAAATGATGATGTTGTTCTTACGGGCAATTGCCGCAATTTCCAGCAGTTCTTCCTTGGTTGCAACAACACCGAACGGGTTGATCGGATCGCAAACAACAATCATCTTGGTCTTAGGCGTAATGGCGGCTTCCACTTCCTTGGGATTTAGCTTGTATCCGTTATGCTTGCCAAGCTTGATCGGTTTCACAATTGCGCCGTTGAGTTCTGCGCCTGGCACGAAGTGAAAGTAGGCCGGATCTGTTGTAATGACCTCATCACCAGGATTCAGGAAAGTCGCATATGTATAGCCGATACCGCCTTGCGCACCTTCAACACCCATCACTGTAAAATTATCACCAAGCTCTCGGCCAAATTTCTTCTTTGCCGCGAGTACTTTCAGTTCGTTTATTAGGTCCGGCGGGTATATCCGGAGTTTTTCCCAGCTTGAATGCTCCTTCATTGCAGCAACAGCCGACTCAGGAGGCCCGATCAGGTTAGCCATGTAGCCCATGTCATAATAACCTTCACCGGTAATGTTATATACGCCGTTGGGAAGAAGTTCATCCCAGTCAAGCCCTAGAATATCTACTGCGCTTTTGAAAGTGAAATAATTGCCCATACCCTGAGGGTGGTGAAGAAGTATTTTGGCCCTGTCTGCTAAAAACGTTTGTTGCAATTGTTTGGAATCCATTGCCATTCTCCCTTCAATATTCATCATTTTTGCATTTAATAATAATTTAAATTATTTCATTCATAATTACAGTTATTATTATTAATTGCATTTATAATATCATGATGGATTCCCGCTGTCAACTGAAAAAAGGACGTGTCGCAAAACGTTTTAAAAAAAACGCAAAGCGACACGTCCACTCTGGGGTAAAGCAGAAAAAAATTCATGGCAAAATCGGGGACGCCGGTGAATCCGGAGGTGTAGGCGATTGAGCCGGCGGCCAGGCGTTTGGCCCACAGCTTGGCATATAGCCCGTCTTGCCCGATCAACTTCGTCATGGACGCCTTTTTGCACCAGCCTGCCGTTGTCGATGACTAAAATCTGATCAGCGTTCCGGATGGTGGACAGGCGATGACGACCAGCGTCTTATTCCATGAGTGTCAAGGGGACGGGGTTGTTGTCACAAATATGTATTACTGTCTTATAGCCTGAAGTACATATATTTACTTCTTTTTCTTACGTTCGTTTTCACAATTGTTCTTGTCTTTCACCCAGCGAAATAGGCTTGGCATAAAAAACCCTGCAAGCGCTCGTCGGTGACCTACTATCACATTAAACCCTTTACTGACAAGCCTCTTCCTAGGTTATGCTCAGGACGCTTTGTTTGACTTCGTATTTTCTAGTGCTGTCATAAGTGCCGAGAGTGTTGTCGATGGTAACGGTTTTAGCCAGAATTTGTTTTTTTACAGTGTTTTTCCGCTTTTACATTCTACTTCTCTTTTTTCACTATCTTTCGCGGCATTAAATTGTAAGTCTTATTGTAAATTGTTTTGTGTCAATAACCCCGTCCCCTGACACAATGCTCAGGACGCTTTGTTTGACTTCGTATTTTCTAGTGCTGTCTTAGTGCCGAGAGTGTTGTCGATAGTAACGGTTTTAGCCAGAATTTGTTTTTTTACAGTGTTTTTCCGCTTTACATTCTACTTCTCTTTTTTCACTATCTTTCGCGGCATTAAATTATAAGTCTTACTGTAAATTGTTTTTGTGTCAATAACCCCGTCCCCTTGACACACATTTTCCCGCTATGATGCGGTTAAGGCCAAAGTCGATTTCCGGCTTTGCTCCCACACAATACTTTGCCCTGTTACACAGTTTCCGGGATACACCCCCTGAGATGAAAAGAGAGGTCAGCGGATTTTTACGTCCACTGACCTTTGTGCTTTTTTGAGAAGTTATCTATTTACTCACTCAAAAGCCATTAATTCGAAAAGTTCTTGATTTAATTCATTGGCAAATTTATCTAAAGAAATTAACGATACTCCAAAACTATATCCTTTATCAAAACCTCTTATCTGTCCTTTTGAATATGAACCCATTTTAATCCATACCTCAACACCTAATTCATTTTCTTCGAAAGGATCAAAAATGATTATGCCAAAATTAGCTTCAAGATTAAAAAACTCCAATTTCTCAAACTCTTGGTTATTCTTTTTGAGATGGATTATATTCTGTACTTCAGAAATGAGTCTTTTAATCTCAAACAAAGTAAAGGTAGTTCTTGCCTCCTCATCGTAAATATATTTTTCGTTTGGGACTTCTAAGAGAAAGGTGAATGGAATCCAGTTTTCAAAATCGCTACGCGAACTATCTACATCTAATAGCGAATTTCTTACGAGACAAATTTCTAGCAAAACATTATTTTCTAAACCATTAATTTGAGGCATTAGCTCACTCCTATTCTTACCACGGTAAAGAACTATATCCACCATTATTGTTTAACATCCTTGTAACGTCTGACCATGTTCGCAAGGAACCAGTGTTTCCACCAACAACAGTAACCACTTCCTTTGCACTATTCACAATAACAACATCATAAAAATTACCGATTTTTTTTGCATAGACCTCTAATCCTCCGGGTTGATATACTTTTTGCGAATAGTTACTTACAACATTGTCAAGGCGTGCTAGTGTAAACCCTCTTAACTCTGTTCTCTCTACAGCGTGCTGAGTTAATCTTAACCCATTTGGCGTAACATCGCCAGCTCTTGCAGCTAAAGTAGGCGCTCCCAACGTCAATGTCTTCAAATCAACATTTATTGCTACCCAAACTGCTCCAGCTAATACTAAAATACCACCAGTGTCAGTAATCTTAAATCCATCATAGTCACCAGGAGCTAGGTCAGGATTCTCTAATACTTCTTGCGCTAAAATTGATATATTTTGTAATAAATTATAGTTCTCTTGATCATTTAAGTCTGTTCCTGGAGGTATGTTCATTGTACTAATAATTTGATCTTGAGCCTTATCTACTGCAGTCCAATAAGCTATAGCCTCTTCATTACCATCAGCTTTTGCTTTCTCTAATTGTTCCTTCTGCCAGTCAGAAAGGAAATTATTCTTCGTACCACTAACTGCCGTTGAACCTCCAGTAGTAGCATCTCCACCTATTACACTAGCTGCAGCAGATCCAATTATAAAACTAGCCCATTGGTGAAGATCAGGATCATCCTTGAATTTATCAGCCAATTCTTTTTGAATTGCTTCGTTTACTCCTGCTCCAACTGCTCCTGAAAGAACGTTTCCACCGCCTAAATCAGCCATCACTGCGCCAACAAAAGCATGAAGAGCAATTTTTTGTGGACTTCCTTCTTCCCATCCATTTTCCTTACTGATCTTATGGACTAACTTAAATGCTTCTTCACCAAATATTTGAGCCAATTCCTGCTGTTCTTGAACGGTTTTCTTATCAAATATTTTTCCTAAGGTGTTAACAGCATTTTCAGTATCACGACTCAATTTACTTAGATCAGTGTTTCCGCTACGAACTTCAATCATACCGGGTGAAATAGCTGATTTAGTTGTACTGTCTGCATCACCTTTAGCTGTTACACCAATATTAGGAGTGACTCCTTGCTCGTTACGTTCTGCACTAGGATTTGTATTGACGTTTACTCCAACGCTGCTTGCGCTGTACTCTGCATGGTTTTGAATATCCGAGTACGTAAGAGAATCGGTAGAGAGTATGTTTTTATCTGGAGTCGCGTCGCTGGCGATGACCGCACCTTTCATAAGATAGAAAAAATAGCAAAATAAAAGTCTTTCACTTGTCAGAGAACAGAAATATAGCGTGACTTCTATTATTAAATTTCAACAAATTACCAAATTAATCCTTCAAAGCTTGTACGCCGTCTTGTTCTTCATCATCCCATAAATGATGTTAATCAATCGTCTTTGAATACAAATAATCGCCTGAGACTTCTTCTTGCCTTCTTTGACCTTACGCTCGAAGTATTCATGAAATGCGGGATTCCTTGCTTTTCCACCTCTGACGGATAACAGTTGTACCGCCAAAAAATATAAGGTGGAGTTTAATACGCGATTACCCTGTTTACTACGTTGTTCTTTGCCTTTACCAGCAGAGGAAAAGTGTACAGGTGCTATACCGGCAAATCTGGCCAGTTTATCGGCATTGGAAAAACGGTGAATATCGCCAATCTCAGATATGATGCGACTGGCGGTAATCAGATTAATGCCTGGCATAGTTTCTAACTGATAACCCGTGTGTGGCAAAATGTGCTGTAATTGTTGCTCTACTTCCTTGATGGCTTCACATTTATACCGGATTTCCTTCACCATGCTTTGGACAACAAAATCCCGTTCTGATTGATATGCCTTCTGTTGCTCTCCATCGGCTTCAATAAGGGATAGGATTTGTTGCGCTTTTCTGGTTGAACAGGCATTTCTGCCAATCTGACGCAGTTCTTTGCCTAATTGCTCTGGTGCTATTCCTGTTAAATGCTTTGGCGATGGATACTTCTCCCAAAAGTAAAGTGCTGTGGTACAGGTTAACAAGGTGAAGAATTGTTTGTAGCTGGGATAATGGCTGACCAATTGGACATGCAATTGGTTTTGCAGCATTTTGGCGCTGTTAGCCAGTGTGTCTCTGCGTTTAACTAATTGCCTGACGGTCCAAAATATATCTTCCTGGTTGGCATCGGGCAGTTGTTTATTCATATCGCGTAAGGTTTTGGCAATACAAAAGGCATCATAGCTGTCATCTTTATAGACTGTGGGTGCGCTGCGTCTGGCGGTACTGGTATAGGCTGGATTTACCTGTTTGACAATAAATTTATGTCCGGTGAGATAAACAGCTAAATTGCGTCCATAGCCTTTGGTGTCTTCTAAGCCAAAAATAGGAATTAATGAACCACTTATAATTTTAATCTTTTTCAGGAATGAATCAAACTTGCCCGGTCGATTTTCAAAGGTGATTTCTCCTAAGGGGTTAAGCCAACAGTCGACGACTTTGGCGGTATGCGTATGCTTGTGGGTATCAATCCCACAATACGCCTGGTGTTGGATGATTCTCACTCTCCTTTTCCTGATCATCATAAATCATACCGGCAACCTTCATAGTGGAGCGTCAGCCATTGCTGGCCCGCAAGGGTGCGGCAGCCTATCTATGTCTTTATGTGACCGACTTTCAGGACGAAAAGTCCTTAGTTCTTCCGACTAATTCATTGATTTTATTGTAATCGAAAGAAATAAACACTCTTTGGGGGCGTTAAATGATTATTATTTACTTACTGAGATGCATCTGAATGTAATTCCGTTCGTCTTTTTTAAGGTATTTAATCGACCGTTCAAAAATGTAGAAATAGGCCGATTTTAATTGTCTGAGGTCTTCCGGTAAATTATTATAAATTGCCTGTTTCATGGCGGGAATGAGTTGGGCGTTGGTTATACCAAATCTTCCCGGTTGAATGAGTTCTTGTTTTAATAATGGCTGACTGTTTACTGGTCTACAGGTTAGACATAATCCAGAACCGTTGTCATCATCTGTTTTATAGAACTTCTTGCAAATACTACAACGAGGGGTTTCCATGAATCACCGCTCCCATTTTATGTAATCTTTAGTTTTATCGTATCCAGTCGTGTGTCTTACGTAAACGGTTTTATAAAAAATAACCTGCGTCAATGTGTTGACAGAGGTTATGGTTCAAAAACAGCCTAAGAATATCAGTATGTTGATTTTCAAAGCGTCGGATATAGCAAATAACAGGTCGATTGACCAGGAGAAGTCACTGTTTACATCGTAGTTCTCAATCTGGTTGAGGTATTCTGGGCTACAGTTGATTTGTAGCGCCAGTTCTTCCTGGCTCATGCCTCTTCTTGTGCGATAAAAAATGATTCTTTCCCCAATTTCCTGATAATAGCTTTTGTATTTGTCCTTCATCCATCGCCACTCCTCATACCAAATTCCATATTTTGTTTTATTATAAATGGCTGATAAGATTTCGGACATCAAAACAATCCCGGTTGTTTATAGGATTATCTTTTAGTCATTTCAGGGTCACTTCTGACACCGTTTTTATTCTGGTTTATATAAATTACCTATCTTATGAAATTTTACGACAGACGCCCCCAGTCTCTAACGATTGACCAAGGAGATTTGGTTGTATCCCAAGTTACAATATCCTCAGGTTTAAATTCTTCGTCCAATAGTTCGATTTGAATGATTTGTTCCGGGTTCAGGCTGACAATATGCGGTTTGGGTTGACTGTCGAAGTCCCAGACATGATATTTATAAAACGGTATCTTGGCTCTGCGACTGGGTGCCATATCCAGTGGCGCACATTTTCGTTCCTGTTGCTGTAACTCTTTGGTTATATAGGTTAATTGGATAATTTTTTTCCGATGTATTGCGTCTGCGAAGCTAAATAATAATTTTTTATCCATTGGGAACACCCCCCGTGTCATTGCTCTCATGTAAATTAATACATTGGATTCATCCTTTAATTACATGGGTTCATGCTATCAAGAAGTGTTAAACAGCTATTTTAAAAGAAATTTTGACACCTGTTACACCTATTTTGCCAGTTTTGTTGTTATGGCATCGCCAGTATATAAAAAATAGACACGGTAGAATAAATTCTTCTCGCGTCTTAGAGGTTGAGACTGATATATACGTTATCCAGTTCTTCTTTGGTGATGCCGATATAGGATAAGGTCACGTTGGGTGCCGAGTGGTTGAGTAGTTTTTGAATCCTGGTTACATCGGTTCCGTTGATATAGGCATGGTAGCCAAAGGTTTTTCTCAATGTATGAGTGCCGATGGGTTCTGTGATTCCGATTGTTTTGGCTGCTTCACTCAGTATTCGATATGCCTGTACTCGGGTGATGGGTTGATTTCCTTTACGGCTGGTGAATAAATAACCAGCAGTTAATTGGGTAATCTTTAAATATTCATTGATTGCCTTTTTGCAGGTGTCCGATAAGGGAAAGTCTTTCATCTTGCCGGTTTTTTGTTCTCTGATGCTGATACGGTTTTGATTTTGTACATCTTCCACCGTTAATTTGAGTAAGTCGGATATTCTAAGGCCAGAGTTGATACCAAGGACGAATAATAGATAATCTCTGATATTCTGGCCTCGTAAATAGTTTTTTAAGGCAGTGATTTGTTTTTTACTCTTAATGGGTTCCACCAGTTCCATGTTTACCATCTCCAGATTATTGTATTATGTTATATAATAATTATATATTGTAATACATTCAGCGTAAACGGATTCTAGCTGTTTTGGCGGTTATGTTATACGAAGGTAACTGCTGTTTATCTTCGTGAACTTTTCCCCAAAGTAACACAAGATAAGTGTGATACTTGCAGGTGCCACAAAAAATGTTCCGTGATTTATGGGACATCCTTTGTGGCGTCAGATGTTAAGGTGATTTTTTTCTGGAATTGATGAAAACTGTAAAATGGTTATTATTTAGCTGCCTGGTTGGTTCCGGTATCGTACTCTAACCATAGTGCTTTAATTTCTTCGATTTTACGGTACACCGTCATGCGACTGGTTTTCATGTATTTGGCGATTTCGGTTATGGGGAGTCGTTCGGTGACGAGTAACCCTAATAACATGCTTTGTTCTTTGGTGAGTCTGGTTTTGA
Source organism: Dendrosporobacter quercicolus (assembly GCF_900104455.1). Taxonomy (NCBI): domain Bacteria; kingdom Bacillati; phylum Bacillota; class Negativicutes; order Selenomonadales; family Sporomusaceae; genus Dendrosporobacter; species Dendrosporobacter quercicolus. The sequence continues at coordinate 115,437 of NZ_FNHB01000007.1, read as the reverse complement.
TAAAGGCTTCAACGTACTTGTCCATCAGGATGATATCTAAATTGGTACGATGTTCAAAATGCTCTTTTAAGGTTGGTTCTGCCTGTAGTAACATGGTTAATTCCTCCTCATTATTGAAGTCGAGTTGCTTGATGGATAGATTTTGATACATGTTATGGTTATAGCGGTTATTGATATTGCCGGTGAAATTGCGTACTGCCTGTTTATAATAGGCCGCGAAGTCTAATGTATTTCTGTCTTGCGCGTTGGGTGTCCATTTGTGGATGGCTTCCATAAGTACTGGATAAAGGACGTCTTGTAAATGATAGTATTGATGGTCGACTAAAAATATTTTTTTGGCGGTAACGGTGAGTCCGCGAATGACATATTTATTGAGATAACTCTGCGTTAAGTCTTTGAGGTATCTATCCCACGCCTGATTAAAACAGGTTTCGTCATTGGTTTGTTTGTACTGGATGAGTAAGGTATTGAGGGTCGCAAAGTCTAATTGTTGCCAACTGTTTACATTATCCCATTGCTCCCGCCAGCGCTCATGCTCTTCTTCCCGTTCTTGGCGTTCGCGTTTTTCCTGTTCATATTCTTCCGGGGTGACGATTTTACCGGAGATGTTGGATAGGATGAGGCTACACATATATGCCCAGTTGTCGTCAAGTTCTTTTTGTTGTTCAGGTGTCAGGGGTTTTGTTTTAAATTTCATGGTGTCATCCTCCGTTTGCGTTATTTTTTATGATTTTTGGGGTGAGGTGAAAAATTATCATTATTACACTCAAACAGGAGGATTTTATTAACAAAATATTGGGGTGGTGGGGTAAAAAAATAAAGCCGAGTGGTGACTCGACTTATTTTACGCTGTCGCGTAGTGCTCCGCTTTGCTTCGCACTGTCATATATTCTTTTAGTTATATGTTTTTGCTGTTTCTGTATCTATAAATAATTGTTTTTCCTTTTTTATATTTAATATATAAATATTACAAAATCTGGGATGTGTAACATAAAAAGCGCACTTTTTTTGTAGTGGCTTATGTTGACGCTTGATAATAAAATTAACTTAACTTTATGAAATATTGCTCTGGTTACATTGGAGTGCGTAAATAATTATTATTTTAGAGTTATATTGTGTTTTGTAGGATTGCTTTAATAATGTAAATGCGGTTGGTATTGTTAAAAAGTTTTATATATTGGCGGCTGGTGTGTATCTAAAAATATATGTTTTTCCTTTTTTTATATTTAATATATAAATATTACAAAACTGGGAAAGTGTAACATCATTTTCGGTACATTTTAAAAAATATTTTATCCTTGACCTGTGACAGAGATTTGTCAGTAGCTATCACTGATTGAACCAGATTTATTCCGGGGCACCTGTTAATGGTATCTATTTTAACAGTTAATTAAAAATCATCAGGAATAACTGTGGTGACCCTGATGCTAGACTGATATATAAATGATTATTATTTAGTTGCTCTGATTCAATGAAACGTTAATTTTACTGGCTTTATGATATTTTACATGAATAAACCTCTGCGACGAAAACTCTGTTTTCGTCATCACCGACAGGTGATATATTAAAATTATTATTACTAAGGAGGTTTTATTGATGTACGATAACGTAAGAAAATGTCCTAATTGCCATGCTGATGCACCTTGTATGGGGGCTTTGATGAGATGCCAAAATTGTGGTAGTGTGTATTGTGGCAACTGTTCCGGCAATGGCTATGGAGGTAGTTGTCCGTTTTGTGGCGGTAATGATTCTAAGTCCTTCTGATTAACGAGATTTGATTTTTAAGGGTTATCAATAGGTAATATTATCCAGTTATTGTTTGTTCACCAGACGACACCTAAGAAGAAAGAGAGGTCAGCGGATTTTTTACGTCCACTGGCCTCTTAATTTGAAGATTCTCAAGTAAAAGATGAATTAATTTGCAACTTTTATCCAAAGCCCCTTAAAAGGAAAATCTGGATAAACCAATCTCCATATCTCTCCGCAATTAGAGCATTTGTACCATTTTTCCGGAAAGCCTGCATAACTTTTTTCAACAGGTATTTCAAATAAATCTCCTTGCTTAATTAAGTCTGAAATATACCTCAAAAATCTTTCAAATTCCAAAATTGAACGAAATTCATTAATTTCTTCCAATGATTCACAAATACAACTTATGGTATTATCCATGATGGATTCACCCTTTCAATCCAAACTTGATTGCCACCACCAACTAATCCCCCTTGTCGTGCGGCAAAACCTTCATAAAGTGTTGTACCTGGTGGAATTTTTATTTTAACTACATTTGTTGCCGTGTTACCCCAAGTTGGATTTAAAGCGCTATCAATTATAGATTGCACTGGACCAGATGGTTTAACTCTAGTGTAATATTGACCTAGTTCTCCAGCTTTTCCACCATACACCCTGTAGAGAACAACTTCACTTTTGGTTACGATTTGAGTATACGTTCCGCTTCTAAAGGTATTAGCGACAGCATCAGGTAATGGTCCTTTATTCATTGGCCCATATGTAATAGCGTTCCCCACTGACGCAACAGTACCTGACCCCGCAACTTTCACCCATCCGCCATTGTAGTAATATAATGTAACACCAGCCACAACTATAGCGGCAGCTCCTGCTGCTATTAAAGTTGAAGAATCGACAGTCGGTGCGTTCGATAGAAATGATCCCTGGAAATCAGGGCTTGCTTGTATTTGTTGCCCCAATTCAGATACTGATTGTAATAGACCAGAATTCACGGGATCATTTAAATTTATTCCTGGATATACTCCCAAATAAGTAATTGCTTGATCTTGCGCCTTATCGATAGCATCCCAATAGGCTACCTTTTCCCAATCTTCTTCATCAATCGCTTTCTGTCGTTGTTCTTTCTGCCAGTCAGAGAGGAAATTATTCTTCGTTCCACTAGCAGCAGTAGAAGCACCTGTTTGTGCGTCTCCACCAGCTACTATCGCAGCAGCAGAACCAATAACAGCACTGGCCCATTGATGCATGTCAGGATTGTCTTTGAACATTTCAGCTAATTCTTTTTGTACAGCTTCATTTAGTCCTGCTCCAACGGCTCCAGATAAGGCACTTCCTCCTCCTAAATCCGCCATTACTGCACCGACAAAAGCATGTAAGGCTATCTTCTGAGGACTTCCCTCTTCCCATCCATTATCCTTACTGATTTTATGGACTTGCTCAAATGCTAGCTCCCCAAACAACTGCGCTAATTCCTGCTGTTCTTCTACTGTCTTTTTATCGAAAATCTTACCTAATGCATTCAGTGAATTGGCAGTATCACGACTGAGGCTGCTTAAATCAGCATCGCCGCTTCGTACTTCAATTGTACCTTCGGCTATAGCTGATTTTGTTGTGCTGTCCGCATCTCCTGATACTTTTGTGCCAATGGCAGGAGTCAGTCCTTGCACATTGCGCTCTGCCCCTTTTGTGGTATCCAGATTTACGCCCACACTACTCGCTTCATACTCGGCTTTATTCTCAATATCTGAGTAAGTCAAGGTATCCGTGCTCAGTCTATTCTTCTCCGCATCCGCCTCACTGGCAATGACCGCACCCTTCAGGTCGGTATTGCCCCCCACTTCCAGGTCAAAGCCGCCTGCGCCGGCGTAAATCCCGGCCTGCTCGGTCACGCTCTGATAGTCGGAACTCATTTTCCCTTTGCTAAAGGCGCCGGTTACGCCATCGCCCACTGCCACTTTTAGCCCGCTGCTGCTGTTCTTCGCTCTGTAGCTTTCAATGTCCTGCAGGCTTTCAATGTTCAGGTCGCCGCCGATTTGGGCAACGATTTTGTCGCCCGCTACCTGCGAGCCAATGATGCTGGTGTCATGGCCGGAAATGAGGGTTACCGTGTTCTCAGCGGTCAGACTGCTGGAACTGTTGGTGGTTTCGCTGCTATTTTCTTTGCCCTTGCCCTGCTGGTAGCTGGCGAAGAAGCCGGCGCCCAGTTCCAGGCCCGCGCCCCAGGCGGAGCTGTGGCTGTCGCTGGTCATTTGCTGCTGATTTTGCGCCGCTGCCAGACTTATATCGCCGGACGCCTGCAGGGCAATGTCCCGGGCTTCTATTTGGGTGCCGGTCAGGCTGATGTCGCCGGCCGTGGCGGTGATGGTTACGCTCTGGCCGGCTCTCACATTGGACGGATTGACGGTTTCGATATGCACGGTCTGTTCGCTGCTGCTTTTGCTGCTGCCGACGCTGACGCTGACGGAGATGTTTTGCTTGATGTCTTTTAAATCGTCGATGCCGTTGAGCTTGCTGATGCTTTCGATGTCTTTGATGGTGTCATAGGCCTGGTAAACATAGAGGGCCTGCAGCCGGTCGTCGGCAACCTGGGTGGACCGTTCCAGGCTGCTGACGGCTTCGATTCCTTTGGTGATGAGCTCGCCGCCGAAGGTGACGCTCAGGCCGCTTTGTTTGACTTCATATTTGCTGGTGCTGTCATAGGTGTCAAGGGTGTTGTCAATGGCAACGGATTTGGCCAGAATATCCAGGTCCAGTCCGGCGCTGAGGAAAGCGCCCTCGCTGCTGAACCGGTTGCCGGCGGTTAAGCTGACGTCGCCGCTGATGGAGCCGATTGTACTGCCGATTTGGGCCAGGGTTTGTTCTTGGACGGTGAGTTTTTCGCTTTTGCTGCCAAGGGTGAAGCCTAAGCCGCCGCCGGAGAAGAGGCCGGATTTCTTGGTTTTTTGGTAATGGTCTTCGGCCCCGGTTTCGGCCAGACTGGTGAGGCTGAGGTCATGGCCGGCGGTGAGGCTGAGGTCGTTCTCGGCTACGATGTTGCTGGCCTGGACGGTGAGGTCGTGGCCGCTGGTGATGGCCACGCTTTCACCGGAGATGGTGCTGCCGACGACCTGGTTCAACAGAGCATAGTCACTTTTGGTGGTCGTCTTTTTGGACAGGAAGCCGGATTTGGTCTTCTTGGATTCACTGAGCGCTTCGTGCTGTTCAGTGACGGCTTCGATGCTGAGGTTGTTGCCGGCGTCGATGAGGATGCCGCCCTGTTCGCTAATGACGGAGCTGCCGGAGATGGTGAGATCATTCGCTGCGGTCAGGGTCAGGTCGCCCACGGCCGCCAGGTTGGTGCCGATGACGGTTTCGTCGTAGGTCATGGCTTGTTGGTAGTTGCGGCTGGAGCCGGTTTTGACGTCGCTGAAGCCGCTGTCGGTGACGCTGCTGAGGGTGAGGTCGCCGCCGCTTAAGGCGGTGATGGTATTTGCTGCGGCCTGAACGCCGGTTAAAGTCAGGTCGGCCCCGGAAATCAGGGTGAGGTTATTGCCGGCCTCCAAGCTGGTCAGTTGATGGCTGACGGTGCTGTGGTTGTTGAAGTTGTAGGCGTTCAGGTTGTAGTCGGAAGCTGTGGTGTCAGCGACTGCGCTGAGGCTGAGGTTGTTGCTGGCCAGCAGGGTAAGATCACTGCCGGCGGTTAATTCAGCGGCCTGAATACTTAAGTCCTGACCGGCCTGCAGGTTGAGACCGCCGCCGGCGGTGATGGTGGTGCCGAGGTTGGTTAAGCTCTCACTGCTTGCTAGCCCTGCTTTATAGGCTAAGCTGGAGGTATCGGCGGCGGCGGTAACGGTTACGTTATTGCCTGCCAGCAGATTGAAATCCTGGCCGGCACTCAGGGTTGCCGCCTCCAGGCTCAAGTCCTGGGTGGCCTGCAGGCTGAGATTGCCGCCCGCGGTGATGGTGGTGCCTAAGTTGGTCACTGTTTCGGTGGCTTGGCCCAGCTTAATTTTATTGGTGTCGGCCACTACGCCCAGATGAATGTTTTGGGCGCTCAGGCTGAGATCGGTTCCGGCGCTGAGGTCTGTGCCGAGCAGGTTCAGATCCTGGCCGGCGATGGCGGTCAGGCTGTTAGCGGCGGTAATGGCCGCGGTGCTGCCGAAAATGGTTTGGGAGCGGTAAGCGTTTTCATTGATGGTGCTGTAGGTCTGGCTGGTGATGTCCCCGCCGGCAATGAGGCTGATGTCGGCGCCGCTGATGCTGCCGCTTAAGTTCAGGATGTCCTGGCCGGCGCTGAGGTGGGTGAGCTGGCCGCCGTCAATGGTTCCGCCGATATTAGCAACGTTGGCTGCGCCGATTTTAACGCTCTCCAGCGCCTGGATGGTCCCGCTGCTGATGACATCGCCGGTGGTACTGATTTGGACGTTGTCAGCACTGATGATGGCGCCGCTGGGCTTTAGATCTCCTTCCCGCAAGGCGGAGAGGTAAACGACCGGGACGAGGACCTTGTGCCCGTCAATTTCCTGTTCCACCAGCCAGACGATGTCCTGCGTTAAGGCCGCCTGCTGCCCGGCGGTCAGAGCTTGGCCGACGGTCAGGTTTAACGCACCGGCGGCGGCAGAGGCGTTTTGCAGCAGGGCCTGATACTGGGCTTCGGCGCTGTCATAGCCGTTTAAATATACCCGGCCGGTCAGATCGGTGATCTGCTCGCGCACCAATTTTTGTTCGTAGAAGCCGTCGCCCAGGCGCTTCATGACTGCGGCTGGATCGTAATTGAGTTTGTCCAGCAGAAAATCGCTGGAGATGAAGGTTTTGTAGTTGGCGAATTTGGGGTTGGTTTCGACCAGATAGCTGGCGGTCGGGTCGGGTTTTACGGTGTACAGACCGTTTTGCGGCAGGGTGATGGTTCCGCCGCCATTGCTCTGCGGGGCTTGGACGGTTTCGGTCTGGGCGGCCGGCAGCAGGGCGGCTACGGTAGCGGGATCGATGCCGCTTAAGCCCGTTGGGCCGCTGGCTTCGGCCTGAGCTACCTGGCTGACGCCGGTTGCAGTGACGCTGGCGGCAACGCCGGAGGCGTTAGCGGCCGGTTTGGCTGCAGCTACACTGGTGTCAAGGGTGGCGCTGGCCGCGCCGCTGTTGCCGGTTTCGACGGCGGCGGCGTTGGCTGCCTGGCCGGCGCTGGCGATGCCGCCCACAGCTAGGCCTGGCACTGCGGCTTGGCTGACGGTGGTATTGATGCCGGTGCTTGCTGGACTGCCGGATGTAGTTTCAACTATTGCTACCCCGCTGGTTTTCCCAGAGCCGGTAATGGCTGCTGCGGTCGGACCCTGCACTGTAGCTTCGCTGATGCCGGTATGAATGCCGGTGCTTGCTGTGTTGCCTGCTGATGCTTCGACTGCGACCGCACCACTGGTTTGTCCAACGCCGCTAATGACAGCTACCGCCGGACCCTGCACTGCAGCTTCGCTGATGCCGGTATGAATGCCGGTGCTTGCTGTGTTGCCTGCTGAAGCTTCGACTGCGACCGCACCACTGGTTTGCCCAACGCCGCTAATGACAGCTACCGCCGGACCCTGCACTGCAGCTTCGCTGATGCCGGTATGAATGCCGGTGCTTGCTGTATTGCCTGCCGATGCTTCGACTGCGACCGCACCACTGGTTTGTCCAACGCCGCTAATGGCAGCTACCGCCGGACCTTGCACTGCAGCTTCGCTGATGCCGGTGTTGACGTCTCTTCTAACTTTTTCTTCGAAACTTTCTTCAACCGGTATTACGCGATTGGCTTTCCCTACTGCCTCCACGTTATTATTTAGTGACGGTTGTTCAATAAGTTTTCCAAACTCAGTATCAATTTTAGGGCTATAACTCCTAAAATCCCTCTCAAAGACAGTCGTACTGCCAATTTGTTTTGGAAATTCCGACGAACTACCGGGAATCCTAATAAGATTTCTGAGTTCCGCCCCCTTAATACTCACATGTTGGCCCCCACCAATGATTGATTGAGCTGTACCCGAAATTTGTTCATAAGTGGTTACATCATATTTCTGACCTACATAGAATTGATCCCATTCCCTTATTGCTTTTAAATATGTCTTACCATTCATGAGATAAGCAGGAATATATTCCTCTCCAGCTTTCGCTTCTACAACAACTCTCGGTTGAGCTGCTTCAGCTCCATAATATTCAATATCAATTTTTACAACTGACGGAGTATATACTAGTTCTTTTGTTTTAACCCGAACGTTACCCTGCGACCAATTATTTATTGTATTGGCTACTATCTCGAGAGAACCCGCCGCCAAAATTTGGCTCATATCATTAGTTACAGTATCAGCTTGAAGAAATAGATTTCGACCAGAAGTAATCTTCCCACTCGATGAATCACTTACCACTGTAATTTCGGAGACTTTCTCACCTATTTCCCATATTGTCGTTGGTTCTTTTTTACTACTCCAGAAATCTCCTGAAACATATTTAGCCGAAGTCTTACTTAATCTATCTTTAATTGCATACCAGTTTTCTGTTCCAGGAATAAGATAGACTCCTATTTGATCATATCTTGTCTCCGATACTGTTTTCTGACTTATAGTATAGTCTCCCATTTTGTTAATTACTTCATCAGCTTGAATCGTAATATCTTGACCAGCCTCAATACTAGATGATTGATTAAGTAGTAATCCTGTCTCTAAATCTAAATTCCCCATACTATAGATAGTCGCTTCTTCTGTGTTTGAAAGTATCTTTTCAGCATAAATCTGCATATTCTCCCTAGCAGCAACTACTGCAGTATGACTGCTATTATTGAAATAGTTTGATTTGAATTCTAGTGTTTCACCAAGAATAGTTCCTGTATTTGTCACAGTTTCTCCGCTAATTTGTATAATATTTCCTTCCATGTTTCCATAATTAGAAATACCTTCTTTTGCATTAAGTTGCAGTACCGCCCCTCCACCCAAATTAGCTTCATTTTCATTATAAATGGCATTTGCCTTAATATCTAAGGTCCCCATAGCATATAAATTTCCTGCATTAATAAACTTATCGGCAATCAAAAACAAATTTCGATTAGCAATATATTGTGGCTCTTCTGAAACATTAACTACATTTCCCTTTATATTAAGTGTCAAATCTCTCCCGGCTTTTATTTTTCCATCGTCCTGCAATGCCAGAGTTTCCAAATAAACATCTTGTCCTGCCTCCAACGTGCCCGCACTGTTTCTAAATTGATCAGCTTGTACATTAAAATTGTTGCCAGCAATCATTTGTCCTTGATTACTATTAGTTATAAAGGCTCTTTCTGATCCAACAGATGCATCTCGCATTGCAGTAATTTTACCATTGTTATTGTTAACGGTCTGGACTTCGGTAATAGTTAAGTCTCCCAGAGATGTTATAACGCCGCCACTATTAATGACAGTTGGAACGTTTAATGTAATATTGCCGTTACTAGCAATCTGGCCGTTTTCGTTAATCAGAGTATTATTTCCATCAATATCCAATTGACCATTGCCGGCTTGCTGAATTTTTCCATAATTGTTATTAAGTTTTTCTGCTCTGATAATTAAATTTTGACTGTTGGCGGCCAGCTGGCCGCCGCTGTTGTCGAAAGTTTTGGTGGTTATCGCCAAATCGCCCTGGCCGTATTGAGCCAAAAGTCCGCCGCGGTTGGTGATCTGATCGGCCGTTAAATTGAGCTGATTGGCTCTTACCTGGCCGGCCTCATTGCTGAACTTGGTCTTAGCTTTGATCGCTAGACTGTCCTGGGCGGAAAGTGAACCGCCGGTATTGGTAATCTCCCCGGCGGTGGCCGTAATGCTGGCCGTGTGGCCGGCATAGGTCGTGCCGCCGCTGAGGTCGACGGTTGCTCCCTGGAAGGCCAGGTTGCCACCGGCCAGATTCTGTCCGCCGGCCGTCACTTTCTGGCTGGCCATAACGGTCAGATTGCCGCTATCGCCCACGGCTCCGCCGCTGGTCAGGCCGGCGGCCAGCGTTCCGCTGGCGGCAACGGTTTTGCCGCTGAGCTTGACATCGGCGCCGGAGGCAATGGTCCCGTTTGTCGTCAATTGGTCCTGAGCGGTAACGGTCACTGCTTCCTGACCATAGATGGTTCCCTGGTTGTCTACCGTCTGCCCTTTCACTGCCAACGTACCGCCGCTTTTGATTGCTGCACCGTTCTGATTGGTTACAGCGCTTCCGCTCACACTGACCTGCTCCAGGCCGGTCATAGCGCCGGCATTGGTCACCTGGCCGCCGGCTGCAACATTAAGTTTGCCGTTGGCCTGCACCTGGCCGGCATTGACAAGATTCTGCTGGGTACTGATTTGGGCGTCAGCGCCGGCCTGCAGCACACCAACTGTCAGGTTCTTCGCGCTAATGTCCGCCGCCTGGCCTGCAACCAGGCTGCCGGTTAAGACCTCGGCCCCACTGGCGGCAATGGTGAGATTGTTCCCGGCCTGCATAATGCCGGCCTGATTATTAATACTGCCGCCGGTCTGCGTTACCGTCAGATTTTTACCTGCCACAAGCACGCCGTCCGTATTCGTCAGGCCGGTGGCGCTTTTTACCGCCAAATCCGTCTTGGCGCTCACCTGGGCGTCAGCGTTATCAATATTTCCGCCAGTTATGCTGACCGCGCCGTTGCCGCCAATGAGGCCCGATACATTCGACAGTTTCCCGCTGACATCCACCGTCAGACCGTCTGCCGCCAGACTAGTCAGCTTGCCGCCGTCATTGACCAGCGTCTGTCCACTGACACTAAGCCCGCCGCCAGCCTCAATCAAGCCCGCGGTATTATCCACTGCGGAGGCAATGGCAACCGCCTGTTTGCCGACCATTTGCCCCTGCCTGTTGGTCAGCTGATTGGCCTGCACATTCAATTGCCGCTGGGCGAAAATGACGCCCTGCGTGTTGTCCATCTGAGCGGCGGTTACTTTGGTCTCGCCGTTGCCGATCACTTGTCCGCCGCCGTTGGCCAGCGTCCCGGCCGCAGCAATGTCCAACCGGCCCGAACCGGCGTGCTGGATAACGCCGGCGCTGTTGTCTATTCTCTCTGCCGCAATGGTCATATTCCCGCTATTGGCGGCAATCTGACCGCCGGTATTATCCAGCGCTCCGGTGGCGATCGTTACATCCGCCTGACCGAACTGCGCCAGTACGCCACTGCGGTTGTTAATTGCTTGGGCATCAATGGCAAGTTGCGCTGCTTTAACGACAGCCTCATCATTAACCAAACTGCCTGTTGCCGTGAGCTTGGCCTCCCCTTTCGCGGTCAGGCTTGCCCCGCGGTGATCAATATCTCCACCAGTTGCCGCAATCTTCACCGCCTGATTGGCCTGGGTGGCTGCACCGCTTAAAGCAACGCTTGTCCCCTGGATCGCAATATCTCCGCCGGCCAGATTCTGCCCTTGGGCGATGACCTTTTCTGTGGCCGTAACCGTCAGATTACCTGAACCGCCTACGGTTCCATCAGCGCTCAAGCCGGCGACCAGCGTTCCGGTTGAGGTAATGGTTCTGCCGCTAAGCGCTGCATCTGCACCGGCAGCGATCGTGCCGCTGGTTGTCAGTTGATTCTGAGCCGCAACCGTCACTGCTCCCTGGGCATAGATCGTCCCCTGGTTGTCTATCGTCTGCCCTTTCACTGCCAGCGCGCCGCCGCTTTTGATCGCCGCACCCGCGGCATTGGTTACATTGGCTCCATTGATGTTGGCTTTGGTCAAACCAATCATACTGCCGGTATTGCTTACCTGGCCACCAGCCGCAACGCTTAGTTCGCCATTGGCCTGCACCTGGCCGGTATTGCTAAAAGCCTGCTCAGTTTTCACTTTGACGTCAGCGCCCGCCTGCAGCACCTCAACCGTTAGGTTTTTCACGCCAATGTCCGCCGTTTTGCCTGCCAGCATCCGGCCGCCGGAGATATCTGCGCCCTTGGCCGCAACGGTGAGATTACCGCCCGCTTGCAGGATACCGTCTTCATTAGCCAAACTGCCGCTCGCCTGCGTAACGGTCAGGTCATTGCCCGCCACAAGCACGCCGTCCGTATTCGTCAGACCGGTGGCGCTTGTTACCGCCAAATCCGTCTTGGCGCTCACCTGACCGTCCGTGTTATCAATATTTCCGCCAGCGATGCTGACCGCGCCATTGCCGCCAATCAGGCCCGATACATTCGACAGCTGGCCGCTGACATCCACCGTCAGACCGTCTGCCGCCAGACTGGTCAGCTTGCCGCCGTCATTGACCAGCGTCTGCCCGCTGACACGAAGACCGCCGCCGGCTTCGATCAGGCCGTCGGTATTATCCACTGCAGCGCTGATTTCAATAGCCTGTTTGCCGACAAGCTGCCCTTGGTTGCTGTTTAGCTGATTGGCCTGAATATTCAGCTGCCGCTGGGCGAAAATGACGCCCTGCGTATTGTCCAGCTGAGCGGCGGTTACTTTTGTTTCACCGTTGCCGATCACTTGTCCACCGGCATTGGTAAGCTCAGCCTCAGCCTGAACGGTTAGCTTGCCGCTGCCGGCATGCTGTATAACGCCGGCGCTGTTGTCTATTTTCTCTGCCAAAATGGTCATATTCTCACTGTTCGCCGCAATCTGGCCGCCGGTATTGTCCATTTCGCCGGTGCTGATCACTAAATCCGCCTGTCCGAACTGGGCCAGTACGCCGCCGCGGTTGCTGATTGCTTGAGTCTCAAGGGCCATTTGGGCCGCTTTAACGACAGCCTCATCGTTGATCAGGCTGCCAGTTGCCGCAAGGGTCAGCTTGTCTTGAGCCGTCAGCGTACCTCCGCTGGTTACAACATCCCCGGCCGTTGCCGCCACTCTGGCGGACTGATTGGCCTGGGTCGCCGCACCAGTGAGGTCAACGCTTGATCCCTGGAGAAACAGATTGCCCCCTGCCAGGTTTTGACCGCTGGCGGTTAGATTTTCCACTGCCTTCACGGTGAGCTCGCCGCTGCTCTTTACCGAGCCGTCCGCGGCCAAGCCTGCGACCAGCATCCCGGCAGCGTGAATGCGGTTGCCGCTAAGGGCGGCATCAGCGCCAGCGGCGATGGTCCCGCTGCTGTTTAGCTCACCTTCGGCCGCAACGGTTACAGTTTCTTGGGCATAGAGTTCTCCCTGATTGGTTATGCCTTGCCCTTTTACTGCCAGCGCGCCGCCGCTTTTGATCGCCGCTCCGTTCTCATTGGTCACAGTTACCCCGGTTACAGTAACCTTGGCCAAACCAATCATACTGCCGGCATTGTTTACCTGACCCCCGGCTGCAACATTCAGTTCGCCATTGGCCTGCACCTGGCCGTGATTGTCAAAGTCTGCTTCTGTTTGGGCTTTGGCGTCAGCGCCCGCCTGCAAAACCTCAACCACCAGGTTCTTCGCGCCAATGTCCGCCGTTTTGCCTGCCAGCATACGGCCGCCGGAGATATCTGCGCCCTTGGCCGCAACGGTGAGATTACCGTCCGCTTGCAGGATACCGTCTTCATTAGCCAAACTGCCGCTCGCCTGCGTAACGGTCAGGTCATTGCCCGCTACAAGCACGCCGTCCGTATTCGCAAGACCGGTGGCGCTCTCGACCGTCAAATCCGTCTTGGCGCTCACCTGACCGTCCGTGTTAGCAATATTTCCGCCAGCGATGCTGACCGCGCCGTTGCCGCCAATCAGGCCCGACCGATTCGACAGCTGGCCGCTGACATTCACCGTCAGACCGTCTGCCGCCAGACTGGTCAGCTTGCCGCCGTCATTGACCAGCGTCTGTCCGCTGACGCTAAGCCCGCCGCCGGCCTCAATCAAGCCCGCGGTGTTATCCACCGCAGAGGCAATCTCGACGGCCTGTTTGCCGACAATCTGTCCCTGCCTGTTGGTCAGCTGACCGGCCTGGATAGCCAGCTGCCGCTGAGCGAAAATGACGCCCTGCGTGTTGTCCAGCTGAGCGGCGGTTACTTTGGTCTCGCCGTTGCTGATGATCTGGCCTTCAACATTATTCAGGTCAGCCTCAGCCTGAACGGTCAGCTTGCCGCTGCCGGCATGCTGAATAACGCCGGCGCTGTTGTCTATTTGCTCTGCCACAATGGTCAGATTGTCACTGTTCGCCGCAATCTGCCCGCCGGTATTGTCCAGTTCGCCGGTGGTAATCGCTAAATCCGCCGGGCCGAACTGGGCCAGTACGCCGCTGCGATTGCTGATTGCTTGGGACTCAAGGGCCAATTCAGCGGCCTTAACCACAGCCTCATCGTTGATCAGGCTGCCGGTTGCCGTAAGACTGGCCTGCCTTTTTGCGGTCAAACTGGCCCCGCGGTGATCAATATCGCCATCAGTTGCTTCTACCTTCACTGCTTGACCAGCCTGGGTAGCCGCGCCGCTCAGGTCAACACTTGTCCCCTGGATGGCCAGATTACCGCCGGCCAAATTCTCGCCGGTCGCCATGACCTGGCCCGCGGCACTAACCGTTAGATCGCCCGAACTGCCGACAGTTCCATCAGCATTCAAACCGGCGGCCAGCGTACCGCTGGAGGCAATGCTTTTGCCGCTCAGCACGACATTCTCGCCGGAGGCAATGGTCCCGCCGGTTGTCAATACATCCTCAGCCGCAACCGCTACTGTCTCTTGAGCATAGATGGTTCCCTGGTTGTCTACCGCTTGCCCCGTTACTGTTAACTCGCCGCCGCTTTTCATCGCTGCGCCGGTTTCATTGACTACCGTACTTGCGCTCACACGGACCTGTTTCAGGCCCACGATGCTGCCGGCATTTGTTACCTTGCCACCGACCGCAACACTCAATTCACCATTGGCCTGCACCTGCCCGGCATTGACAAAGTCCTGCTCTGTTTGGACTTTGACGTCAGCGCCGGCCTGCAGCATCTCAACCGTCAGGTTTTTTGCGCCAATGTCCGCCGTCTTCCCGGCCAGCAGCCGGCCGCCGGCAATATCCGCAGCGCCTGCCGCAATGGTAAGATTGTTCCCGGCCTGCAAAATTCCGTCTGTATTATCTAAAACGCCGCTGGTCTGCGTAACGCTTACATTCCCGCCCGCCATAAGTACGCCGTCCATATTGTCGATATCATTCGCACTCTCAACTGCTAGGTCAGTCTTGGCGCTCACCTGCCCGTCCGTATTGTCAACACTGCCGGCCGACACGCGCACTGCACCGTTGCCGCCAATCAGTCCCGCTGTATTCGACAGCTTGCCGCTGACGTCCACCGTCAACCCGTCTGCCGCCAGGCTGGCCAGCTTGCCGCCGTCATTGACCAGCGTCTGCCCGCTAACGCTAAGACCGCCGCCGGCTTCGATCAAGCCCGCGGTGTTATCCACCACAGCGGCAATCGCAACCGCCTGTTTGCCGACAAGCTGTCCTTGGTTGTTGTTTAGCTGATTGACCTGAATATTCAGCTGCCGTTGGGCAAAAATGACGCCCTCCGTATTGTCCAGCTGAGCGGCGGTTGCTTTGGTCTCGCCGTTGCTAAGCACTTGTCCGCCGGCGTTGTCCAATTCAGCCTCAGCCTGAACGGTCAGCTTGCCGCTGCCGGCATGCTGGATAACGCCTTCACTGTTGTCTATCCACTCTGCCGCGATGGTCAGATTGTCACTGTTCGCCGCAATCTGCCCGCCGGTATTATCCAGCGCACCGGTGCGGATCGCTAAATCCGCCTGGCCGAACTGGGCCAGCGTTCCGGCCCGATTGCCGATATTTTTGGCCTCAATCGCCAACTTAGCCCCTTTAACGGCAGCCTCATCGTTGATCAGGCTGCCTGTTGCCGCAAAGCTGGCCTTTCCTTTCGCGGTCAAACTGGCCCCGCGGTGATCGATATCGCCACCAGTCGCCGCGACCTTTACCGCCTGACCAGCCTGGGTAGCCGCGCCGCTTAAATCAACGCTGCTGCCCTGAATAGCAAGATTTCCGCCGGCCAGATTCTGTCCTTGGGCGGTAACCTTTTCCGTTGCCGTAACCGTCAGATCGCCTGAACTGCCGACAGTTCCGTCACTGTTCAAACCGGCGGCCAGCGTTCCGGTGGAGGCAATGCTTTTGCCGCTCAGCAGAGCATCCTCGCCTGAGGCGATGGTTCCACTGGTTATTAATTCATCCTCAGCCGCAACCGTCACTGTCGCTTGAGCATAGATTGTTCCTTGATTGTCTACCGCTTGCCCCGTTACTGTCAGCGCGCCGCCGCTTTTCATCGCTGCTCCGGTTTCATTGGCTACCGTACTTGCGCTCACACGGACCTTATCCAAGCCGATCATAGCGCCGTCATTGCTCAGTTTCCCGCCGGCGGCAACACTCAATTCACCATTGGCCTGCACCTGGCCGTGATTGTCAAAGTCCTGCTCTGTTTGGACTTTGACGTCAGCGCCGGCCTGCAGCACCTCAACCGTCAGGTTTTTCGCGCCAATGTCCGCCGTCTTCCCGGCCAGCAGCCGGCCGCCGGCAATATCCGTATCCTTGGCTGCAATGCTTAAATTGTTCCCGGCCTGCAAAATTCCGTCTGTATTGTCTAAACCGCCGCTGGTCTGCATAACGCTTACATTGCCGCCCGCCGCCAGTACGCCGTCCACATTGTCGATATCAGTCGCACTCTCGACCGTCAAATCTGTCTTGGCGCTCACTTGCCCGTCATTGTTATCAATATTTCCGGCAGCGATGCTGACCGCGCCGTTGCCGCCAATCAAGCCTGCTACATTCGACAGCCGGTCACTGACGTCCACCGTCAGACCGCCTGCCGCCAGACTGGTCAGCTGGCCGCCGTCATTGACCAGCATCTGCCCGCTCACGCTAAGACCGCCGCCGGCTTCGATTAAGCCCGCGGTATTATCCACCGCAGCGCTGATTTCAACCGCCTGCTTGCCGACAAGCTGCCCTTGGTTGTTGTCTAGCTGTTTGGCCTCAATATTCAGCTGCCGCTGGGCGAAAATAACGCCTTGCGTGTTATCCAGTTGAGCGGCGGTTACTTTGGTCTCGCCGTTGCTGAGCACTTGTCCGCCGGCGTTGTCCAATTCAGCCTTAACCTGAACCGTCAGCTTGCCGCTGCCGGCATGCTGGATAACGCCTTCGCTGTTGTCTATTTGCTCTGCCGCAATGGTCAGATTGTCACTGTTGGCGGCAATCTGGCCGCCGGTATTGTCCAGTTCGCCGGTGCTGATCGCTAAATCCGCCGGGCCGAACTGGGCCAGCGTTCCGGCCCGATTGCCGATATTTTTGGCCTCAATCGCCAACTTAGCCCCTTTAACGACAGCCTCATCGTTGATCAAACTGCCTGTTGCCGTAAGACTGGCCTGCCCTTGCGCCGTCAGCAAGCCCCCGCTGGTGACGATATCCCCGCCAGTCGCCGTGATCTTCACCTGACCGGCCTGGGTGTCCGCCCCGCTTAGGTCAACACGGCCGCCCTGGATGGCCAGATTTCCGCCGGCCAGATTGTCGCCGGTTGCCGTGACCTGCTCCACAGCCGTGAGCGTCAGGTCGCCTGAACTGCCGACGGTTCCGTCAGCGCGTAAACCGGCCGCCAGCGTTCCGGCTGAGGCAATGCTGTTGCCGGTAAGCGCCACATCGCCGCCGGCGGCGACCGTCCCTCTGCTGGTGAGCTTAGCCCCGGCCGCAACGGTTACCGCTGTCTGGGCATAGATCGTTCCCTGATTGCTTATTTCTTGCCCGTTCACGGCTAAACGACCGCCGCTTTTCATTGCCGCTCCATTTTCATTGGCTATTTCTGCGCCGGTTACGGTAACCTGTTCCACTCCGCTCAGCAGGCCGGCATTGCTCAGTTTCCCGCCAGCCGCAACGCTCAGTTCGCCATTGGCCTGCACCTGGCCGGCATTGACAAAGTCTTCTTCTGTTTGGACTTTGACGTCAGCGCCGGCCTGCAGCGTCTCAATGGTCAGATTCTTCGCGCTAATGTCCGCCGTTTGCCCGGCCAGCAGCCGGCCGCCGGCAATATCCGCGCCCTGGGCCATAATACTGAGACTTTTTCCGGCCTGTACGACCCCCTCTGTATTTGCCAAGACGCCGCCGGCCTGCGTGACAGTCAGACTGCCCCCCGCCGCCAGCACGCCGTCCCTATTGTCGATATCCTTCGCGCTTTTTACTGCCAAATCCGTCTGGGCGCTCACCTGCCCGGCCGCGTTATCAATACTGCCTGCCGATACGCTGACCGCGCCGTTGCCGCCAATCAGGCCCGACCGATTCGCCAGGTTACTGTCGACAGCCACCGTCAGACCATTTTCCAGACTGGTGACCTTGCCCCCGTCATTGACCAGCGTCTGTCCGCTGATGCCCAGACCGGTTCCGGCTTCAATCAAGCCCTCGGTATTGTCCACCGCTGCGGCAATTGCCACCGCCTGTTCGCCCACCAGCTGCCCTTGGCGGTTGCTCAGCTGCCGGGCCTGGATTGCCAGCTGCCGCTGGGCAAAGATGGTTCCCTGGATGTTGTCGATGTGCGCGGCAGTGACTTGCACCTGGCCGTTGCCGGCCACTTGCCCGGCTACATTGTCCAGCTCAGTTTCCGCCGCAACCGTCAGCTTGCCGCCGCCGGCATGCTGCAGTTCCCCCCGGCTATTGTCGATGCGCTCAGCCGCAATGGTCAGATTGGCGCTGTTGGCCGCAATCCGGCCGCCAGTGTTGTCCAGTACGCCGGTGCTGATCTGTAAATCCTCCTGGCCGGACTGGGCCAGAATACCGCCCCGGTTGCTGATATTTTCCGCCGCCAGGTTTAGCCGGCCGGCCTGAAGCTCCGCCTGATCATGGACCAGACTGCCCTGGGCCGCCAGGCTGACCTGCCCCGGACTGGTCAGCCTGGCCCCGCTGGCGACGATAGCCCCGGCGGTCGCCTCTATCTTGACCGCCTGACCGGCCTGCGTGTCCGCGCCGCGCAGGTCAACACGGCCGCCCTGAATGGCCAGGGTAGCGCCGGCCAGATTGTCGCCGGTCGCCGTGACTTGGTCTGTGGCCGTAACCGTCAGATTGCCGGTACTGCCGACAGTTCCGTCGGCGCTCAAGCCCGCAGCCAGCGTCCCGGTTGATTGGATGCTTCTGCCCGTAAGCAGCGCATCAGCGCCGCCGGCGATCGTTCCGCTGCTGGTGAGCTTATCCCCGGCCGCAACGTTCACTTCTGCCTGGGCATAGACCGTACCCCGGTTGTCTACGCTTGTCCCGCTTAAGTTTAAATTGCCGCCGCTTTTGATGGCAGCTTCGGCTGCATTTTCTACGGCAGCACCGGACAGACTTACGCGATCCAGACCGCTCATCGCCCCGGCATTGGTTACCTTACCGCCGGCTTTAACCGTCAGCGCGCCATTGGCCTGCACCTGGCCCCGATTGACAAAGTCCTGTTCAGTTTGGACCGTTGCAGCAGCGCCGGCCTGCAGCCCATCCACCGTCAGGTTTTTCGCAACAATGTCCGCCGTTTGACCGGCCTGCATGCTGCCGCCGGCCAGCGCCGCGCCCCGGGCCGCAACGGTTAAATTTTCCCCGGCCTGCAGGCTGCCGTCTGTATTTTTTAAAACGCCGCCGGCCTGCGTAACGGTCAAACTGCCGCCCGCCGCCAGGGCGCCGTCCGTATTATCCAGCCCCTGCCCGCTCGCTACCGCTAAATCCGTCTGGGCGCTCACCTGTCCGGCCCGGTTATCGATCTGCTCCGCCGACAGACTGACCGCGCCGTTGCCGCCAATCAGGCCGGCGGCGTTGGTCAGGGCGCCGCTGACGTTCACCGTTAACTCACCGGCCGCCAGGCTGGTGATCTTTCCCTGTTCGTTGGCCAGTGATGCAGCGGTAATGGTTAGACCTTGAGCCGCTTCTATCTGGCCGGCCTTATTTTTTATCTCTTCCGCCCGGATTTGCACATTCCGCCCACCGGCTACCTGCCCCTGGCTGTTTTGCAGGCTGCCGGCCCTGATGTCGAGTTCTGTTTGGGCAAACATGCTCCCCTGGCTGTTGTCCAGCCTTGCGGCATTTACGCTCAGCGCACCATTGGCGGCAAGCTGACCGCCGCGGTTGTCGAGCTGTTCGCCCGCCTGCACATGCAGCCGTCCGTCGCCGGCCTGGTTGATTTGGCCCTGGCGGTTGTCCAGGCCGTTGGCCGCAATGGTCAGTTCAGCTGCATTGACGGCGATTTGGCCGCCGCGGTTATCGAGCTGACCGTCAGCGCTGATGAGGGCTGCTTCCCGGCCGCTTTGCTCGATCCGCCCGCTCCGGTTGGCAATATCCGCCGCCTGAATGGTCAACCGGCCGGCGCTGAGGCGCCCCTGGTCATTGACCAGGCTGCCGGCCGCCTGCAGGCGCAGGTTCCGGCCGGCGGTCATGGTGGCGGCGCTGTGGTTGATATCGCCCCGGGTTGCCTGGACGGTGAGATCCGCCCCGGCCCGGCTAGCGGCGCCGCGGAGGTCGATGCTGGCGCCGCTGAGGTCCAGGTCGCCCCCGGCTAGGATTTGGCCGCCGGCTTGGAGTTCTTCCGCCGCGCGGATGGTCAGATCGCCCTCGTTGTTCAGACTGCCGTCCAGGCCCAGCCCGGCGGCCAGGCTGCCGCTGGCGTCAATACGGTTGGCCGTCAGGGTCACATGGCCGCTGCCGGCAATTGCGCCGCGGCTGGTGAGCTGTCCGCCTACTTGCAGGTCGATGTCGCCGCCCGCCTGGATATTGCCGCTATGGACGACAGACTCGGCAACTGCGGCCGTCAGGTCGCGGCCGGCGGTCAGCCGGCCGCTGCTGGTTAGGCTGTCCGCCGACAGGTCCAGGTCCCGCCCGGCGGCAATTTGCCCGGCGTTGTTGGCCACGCGGCCGGCCGTCAGACTGAGATTGCGCCCCGCGGCCAGCTGGCCCTGGTCGTTATTGAGGGCCCCGGCAATGTGCACGGCCAGTTCTGTCTGGGCGCTCAGCTGACCGCCGGCATTGTCCAGCCGGCCGGCCTGCAGCTGCACGGTTCCGTTGCCGCTCAGCAGGCCAGCGCTGTTGTTAACTTCTCCCGCCACAACGGCGCTCAGGCCGCTGTGGTCCAGGCTGACCAGCCGGCCGCTCTGATTGACGAGGGACTGGGCCGTCAGGCTTAGGCCCTGCCCGGCCTCGATTTGCCCGCCGCTGTTGTCGATATTGCCGCCGGTCAGCTGCAGTTCACCGCCGCTGCTGATTTTTCCGCTTACATTTTTAAAGTCGCCGGCTGCCACCAGGCTGAGCTTGCCTTTACTGTCCAGCTGTCCGCCGCTGGTGTTGATCGCCCCGCTGGTGGCGGTCAGCTCGGCGCTTTGCCCGGCCGAGCTGACGGCCCCGCTCAGGTCCAGGCTGGTTCCGCTCAGGCGCAGGCTGCCGCCGGCCTGGTTGCGGCCGGTGGCGCTGATTTGCCCGGCGGCGCTTAGGTTAAGGTCGCCGCTGCCGGCCGCTTGACCGCTGCTGTCCACGCCGGCCGCCAGCGTCCCGGTGGAGGTGATGGCCGCCGCACTCAGCCCGCTGTCCTTGGCCGCGGCGATGGTTCCGCTGTTTTCGATGCGTCCCCCGGCGCTCAAGGCCGCGCTCCCGCCGGCGTAGACCGTCCCGCTGCTGCTCATGCCTTCACCGGTGGTGATGGTTAGGTCTTGGGCGGCCGAGGCCGTGCCGGCCAGCCGGATTTGACCGGCCTGGGTTAAGCTCAGGCTGCCGCTGGCGGCGGCCAGAGTCCCCTGGCTGTTGACGCCCACCCCTTTTTCGGTGCCGACGAGTTTGATTTTGCCGGCATACATGCCCCCTAAGGCGCTAACGTCCAGCGCCACGGTGGGACGGCCGTCTTCACCGGCGATTGCCTGGGGGGTTAAGCTGGCATAGTCGACCTGATTGGTCCCGGTAACGACGTTGAGTTCTTGGGCCCACAGGCCGGCGTTGACGGCTACCGCCCGGCTGATGAAGTCGACCCGGTCGGCGCCCCGCCCGTCCAGTCCCGCTCCGCTCAGGGCAATATTGCCCCCCGTCACCCGGAAGCCGGCCAGGCTGCCGCTGCCGCCAAAGATGGGCCGGCCGGTGGTCAGGGTGGTCCGGCCGGCGTTGATAAAGCCAAAGCCGGCCCCGGCAATGCCGTTGGGGTTGGCAATGATGAGGTCGGCTTTCTGTCCGGCGATTTCGGTGTAGCCATTCAAGCGGCTGATTCCCGCTCCGGTGATTTCGTTGAGGATGATCCGCGCGGCTTCGCCGCTTAAGTGCGGGTTGCCGGTGATGTAGCCGGCCAGCTCGGTCCGGGTGATAACCCGGGCGTTGTTGAGAATGAGCCCCTGGGGGCCCACGTTAAATTCCAGGTATTGGTTGCGCGATACCCCGG
Source organism: Dendrosporobacter quercicolus (assembly GCF_900104455.1). NCBI lineage: Bacteria > Bacillati > Bacillota > Negativicutes > Selenomonadales > Sporomusaceae > Dendrosporobacter > Dendrosporobacter quercicolus. The sequence continues at coordinate 93,464 of NZ_FNHB01000007.1, read as the reverse complement.
CCGCTGAGGGGGCCGCGATTTGGACTACCGGCACGCCGTTGGCGCTTTGTTCGATAACCGGACGGTTTTGCTGCGCCGCCTGGCCGTCGGCGCTTACCTGAGCGGCGGCCAGGACCGGCTGGGTCAGGTACACGGCCAGGGTGGTCCAGGCGACGGCTTTTTTCCATCGGGCGGTTTTTTTGCTGGTTGCTGGGCTGTTCATTGGCGGCCTCCTTACGGCTGGTGGTATTTTTGCTGTTTATTTTAAAATGGGCATTGTTATTAACCTACAGGTAAAGGTTCTTGGTTTTACAGGTTCTGACTGGTTTTATTATAGCGTGTTTTCTGCGGCTTTTTACCGGGACGTTCGTCCCATTTTCTTAAGCCTCTTTCCTCATTTTGGCCGCTCTTTTCCCAAATTCGGGTTCCTATTGCTCTTACCGGCTGCCGCCGCCTTGAATTAAATAAAAAATCAGGCAGTCAACAATGCCTCGAAGCATTGCTGACTGCCTGGTAGTTCCCGGACGCTGAGCGCCTGGTTGATGGTTTCTGCTTACCGGACTGCTCTATATTTGGTGTACCCACTGGAAGCCATAAGCAGGGTTGGCGCTGGCAAAGCCGGCCGGCTTTTTGAGCGACCAGCCGACAAACAGGTCATACTGGCTGCCGCCGCCCATATCTCCCCGGATGCCGGCAACGGCTCCCGCGAGGGCTTTACTGCTCAAGCCGGTGGTTGCCGGACCGCTGACCTGCCCATAGTCCAGTCCGTAGTAGACATTGGTATCTCCTAACGGCAGCAACAGTTCATTTTGCACATACCAGCCGCTTTCAGCGGACAGGGTTTGCTCCCCGTCAAAGCCCCGCACCGTATAACGGTTGCCGATGCTGAAGCTGTCAATGGCATACAGGCGGTGATTGCTGTATTGGCCGGAAAAGCTAAATCGGTACTGGCCTTTTGTTTTAGCAAAAACTACCGGTTTGACGACATTGAGGTCAATTGTCCAGATATGATAGCGAGTGGTTGGCTGATCACTGCCGGAAAGATCGTCCTGCGCGCCAAGCCAGGGCATTCCCTGCTTATGGGCAAGCCGCGCATCAACGGTTGTTTGGCCCAGATACCGCCGTTCGTTTAGGGCCGCGGTAAAAGCAGTAGTGTTTTTTCTTTGCACAGTAATTTCGGTATCTTCAACGAAGTTGCGGCTGCGCCTTTTGATCAGGCCGAATTCCAGATGGGTTTTACTGGACTGATCGCGGTGAATGAGTTTTTCGACGGTAAATCTGGTATCCCGGGTGGTCCCGGAGTAGCTGAGGGGCTGCGTCCCGGCCAGAACGGTCTGGTGGTAATCATAGTTGTTTTGACTGATCGTATAGGTGAAATTTCCGTCCGGCCGGGAATAGTAGACGCTGTGGCCCTTTGTGCCGTACCGGGAACCGCTTTGTTCCCCGTCCTGGTTAAAAGAGAAATGAAACAGGTCATTGGCCTTTAACAGATTGTCATAGACAACGGTTTGGGAAAGCTGCAGTCTCCCGGTGGCTTTATTGCCTGAATCGTCAAGCGAGAGAATAATTTTCCAGGGCTTGGTTTGTTTGAGGGTAATCACAACATCACTTTGCCCCGGCTGTTCCGCCGGTACCAGTTGCAGTTCGGCGTCCTGGGAAGGTACGCGTTTGAGCTGCTCAAGGCCTTGTTCCAGATCGCGCAGGTTGAGAATTTCGCCTGGCCTGACGGGAAAGGCTGTCTTCCAGCTGCCGCTTTGATCCGGGTCCTGAAAACGGATATCATGAATGATGCCGGGTATCAGGGTGAGTTTTAAGACGCCGCTGGAGAGGTCCTGCTCGGGGATGAGCAGACGGGTGGTTACATAGCCCCGGTCAATTAAGAGATTGCCGGCCTGCTTGACAATCAGGTTGATACCCTGCAGGCCAATATTGCGGTGCTGATATTTTTCCAGGGTCTCTTGCAGCCACGCAAAGCGATCTAACCGCTCGCCCTGCAGTTCGATGGTGTGAATGGGAAAGCTCAGACTTTCCTCAGGCAATTCAAATTCCGGTTGGCCCGCGCTTCCGGGCTGGAGAAAGACATCGCTGCGTTCCTGACGTTCTTTTTTCTCCAGGGCTTCCTGACGGGCCCGCTGGCTTTGCTCCTGCCGCTCGGCGACAACCGGCGCCGCCCCGGCTAAACTTATGCTGAGGTGCAGCAGAATGAGCAGAATCAGGCTGATTTGCAGAAATTGGCTGGAAATGCGTTGTTTGCTGCCGGTCAATGGCTTCAGCTCCTTGCTTGATGAACCGCCTGAACTGTGCTCTGGCCAACAGCAGGAGGCGGCTTAACATAAAATGGACATGCAATAATGGCATTGATTCCCATTATTGCATGTCCTTATTATTATTGCTTATGCAAATTTTGTCAATATTTTTCCCGGTTACTGATTTGCTTTGTTTGCATTTTTTTGTTTCACCAACAGACAGCCCCGCCGCAACAAGACTGACGACTTTTTATTTATCCCTTGGGTTTTACCGGCAGGCCAGGCATCGGAGACTGATGATTCAGGACTACCTCACGGTCAGCCATTACTTTTGCCGTTATTCCCAGGATGACCGATACATCAAATTCCCGCCCGCCATGGTGATGCTTGTGTTTCCAGTGACCATCCCAGTCGTCATCGCAATCGTCGTGGTGATGCTTGTGCTTCCAGTGACCATCCCAGTCGTCATCGCAGTCGTCATGGTGATGCTTGTGCTTCCAGTGACCGTCCCAGTCGTCATCGCAGTCGTCATGGTGATGCTTGTGTTTCCAGTGACCGTCCCAGTCGTCATCGCAGTCGTCATGCTTATTGTATTTATGTTTGTATAAACGCCACTTATCCACGCAATCGTAATCCACATATTCTACAAATACGTTGGCCTCGGCATCCATGCCGCGGCGCGCCCCGTAAATGGGCACGGCAACCGAGAAACGAACCCGCCGTATTTCAATGGCGTGTACCGGCTGAGCTGGCAAACAGGCAACATAGATTGCCTTGACTTCAAAGTGGCCCCGGACAATCACCCGGTCGGTAATAATTTCCACCGAACTGATTCTCACCTTTTTTACAAAGACGTCAATGATTTGTTCAATCCCGGGTTTTCGTCTCGGCACGCACATATGTACATCAATTGATTTTTGTTTCGTGCACTCGCCAATCACCTGACGCATAACCACCTTTTGCGGTCCAAGCGGCGGCAGACATTTAGTTTTCCAGGAGCGTTGTTGATCCTCTTCCATACGCACACCCTCCTTTCGCTTTATAATATATATATGCGCTGAACCGGCAAGTGACACCACAGGCAAAGGGAAAAAGCGAAATTAAGTGCTGGAAAAAACACCGCGCCAGCAAGTATCTTTAGACCTGGATAAGGCAATAATAGGAAAGAAAATTGCGAAAAACAAGGAGGTTAATCAATGTCAGTATCCAATGCCATGACTGCCGATTTTCTGCGTTCAGCTTACGGCGGCGAAAGTATGGCTCATATGCGTTATCTTATTTGGGGCGGACTGGCCGAAAGGGAGGGCCTGCCCAATATCGGCCGTCTGTTTCAGGCCATCGCCTATGCTGAATACGCCCATGCCGATAATCACTTCAAGGTGCTGGGCGAACAGCAGGGCGACTTTACCGTGCCGGCCGGAGCCGTCTTCGGCGTCGGTAAAACGGCCGATAACCTGCAGGGCGCAATTGACGGCGAACTGCACGAAGTAGAGCAGATGTATCCGGTCTACCTGGAAACAGCCCGCTACCAGCGGGAAAAAGGAGCCGAACGGGCTTTTCATTTTGCTTTGGAAGCGGAAAAAATTCATGTTGAATTATTTCAGAATGCCCAAAATTCGGCCCGGAACAGTCAGGATATCCGCATTGCCGAGCTTCATGTCTGTCCGGTATGCGGCTATACCGGCTCACACGACGTTCCTGAACTCTGTCCGATCTGCGGCGCCAAGCAAACCATTTTCAAGTACTTCTAACAGCGCCGCCGCCAAACAAACAGCCCGCCGGCTCTGGCGGCTGTTTTATATTATGAGCGAATGAGCAAAAAATGGATTGACCTCTACCGCTAACCGGCGAAACATTGTATAATATATTATCCAATGTTTCAAACTGGAAAGGAGCAACACGATGGCAATTATCAATGAAAACTATTTAAAATTACCAGGAAGTTATCTTTTTGCCGAGATAGCCCGCAGAGTAACCAAATTTAAACAGGACCATCCCGCCGCCAGCGTTATCCGATTAGGCATTGGCGATGTCACCAAGCCTCTGCCGCCGGCAATTATCAGCGCACTGCACACCGCTGTTGATGAAATGGCCGATGCCGCAACGTTCCATGGCTACGGGCCGGAGCAGGGCTATGAATTTCTCACCAGCAAAATTCTGGAAAACGATTACGCCGCCCGCGGCATTACCCTGGAAAACGATGAAATTTTTGTCAGTGACGGTTCCAAAAGCGACGTCGGCAACATTCAGGAGATTTTTGGCATAAATAATATTGTCGCCATCACCGATCCGGTTTACCCGGTCTATCTGGATACCAATGTCATGGCCGGACGGACAGGCGAGCTGAAAGACGGCATGTTTGAAAACGTCACCTATCTGCCCTGCAATGCTGAAAACAAGTTTACGCCGGCTTTGCCTGACCATAAAGTTGACTTAATTTACTTATGCTCGCCCAATAATCCCACCGGCACTACCCTGTCGAAAGCCGAACTGAAAAAATGGGTGGACTATGCCAGGGACAACAGTGCCGTCATCCTGTATGACGCCGCTTATGAAGCCTATATCCGGGAAGACGACGTCCCGCACAGCATCTATGAAATCGAGGGCGCCAAAGAAGTAGCCATCGAATTCCGGTCATTTTCAAAAAACGCCGGATTTACCGGTACCCGCTGCGCATTTACCATAGTGCCTAAAACAGTTCTGGGCAAAAAAGCAAATGGTGAGCAATTCCCGTTAAATACCCTTTGGAACCGCCGCCATACAACCAAATTCAACGGTACTCCTTACATTGTCCAACAAGGCGCAGCCGCTGTTTACACCCCGGCAGGGCAACAGCAGATTAAGGCGATTGTCGATTATTATATGGCCAACGCCCAAATCATCCGCGAAGGCCTGGCCAGCGCCGGCATCGAAGCCTTCGGCGGCGTAAATGCCCCTTATATCTGGCTCAAAACGCCCAAGGGCCTGAGCTCCTGGAGTTTCTTCGATAAATTGCTCAATGATGTACATATCGTAGGAACTCCCGGTACCGGCTTCGGACCGTCCGGTGAAGGCTACTTCCGGTTAACTGCTTTTGGCAACCGCGAGAACACGGAAGAAGCAGTGCATAGAATCAAAACCCGGTTAAGTTTATAATGACCCAAAAAGCAGGCGAATCTCAAATTCGCCTGCTTTTTTCATGCCTGGCGGGGCTACGGGAAAAGTTGTATACTATAGATAAAACTTGTCAGGCAGGAGGAAAAAATGGCTGACCATCATCCGATTAAAGAAGAAGTAAACGAACTCATCATTTACCGGAATATCCTGACAGACGGCATTATGCAAAAGATTGTCCGGCTGCTAAGTGACTCCAACGACAAGCCGCTGCTTTCCGCCTGCGCGGCTGAATTAATCCTTAAGGCGGAAACGCTTGGCCTGCGCGGTAATTTATTCAAAAGTTACCTGACCTATCTCATTGCTCAGGATGAAAATGTGTTTAGTGTAATTGCGGAAAAAACCGGCGGTCAAATCGGCGCGGGTCTGCGCAAGGCCGTACTTCACGATATGAGCATTCTGAAAAATCTGTTTAACGTCAACTGGACGGCCCTTGCCGCCGGCGGCTTGCTGACAGATTACAGCCCCGCTATCGACAGCGCTGTTCCCGGGCTGGCTGAATTGCACCGGCAGCTTGACGCCGCACTGGAGTATCATTCACCGCCGGAAAATCCGCTCCTGGTTTTGGTCAACTATTACGCCGCTTACGGCTATGGCGATATCGCCCGCTACAAAGCCTTCCGCTGGACCGACGCCGGCCTGACCGGAATCCAGCATTTTGACGCCATTGCCCTTACCGATATTATCGGCTATGACCGTCAGAAAGAAACGCTGTTGGCCAATACCGAAGCGTTTGTCAAGGGTAAACCGGCCAACAATGTCCTGCTGATTGGCGCCCGTGGTACAGGTAAATCCTCATCCGTAAAAGCCCTGGCCAACAGCTACTTCGCCCGGGGACTGCGGCTGATCGAAATGACCAAACAGCAAATGTGCTGTCTGCCCAAAATAATGGAAATATTACGCAACCGGGCCGGTAAGCGCTTCATTCTGTTCCTGGATGATTTGTCCTTTGAAGAATTCGAAGTGGAATATAAATTTCTCAAATCGGTCATTGAAGGCGGGGTTGAGGCCAAACCCGATAACGTCTTAATTTATGCCACCTCCAACCGCCGTCATTTGATCAAGGAAACCTGGAGCGACCGCAGCGGCGACAGCGACGAAATACATCGTTTTGACAGCGTGCATGAAAAAATCTCGTTATCCGACCGGTTCGGCATTACCGTTACTTATCTGGCTCCCAGTCAGGAGGAATACCTGAGGATTGTCGGGGAACTGGCCCGCCAAAATGCGCTGGACATATCGCCGGAACAGCTGAAACAGGAAGCCCTCCGCTGGGAGCTGGCCCATTCGGGCCGCTCCGGCCGGGTTGCGCGGCAGTTTATCCATTATCTCATGGGGCAGTGATCGAATCCGGACCGCCACTGTTTTCCATGCCTGGTGTGTATTCTGCACTCAATAAAAAACGAGCCTGCCGGCTAGCCGGCAGGCTTTTGTTCACAAAAAATGTTTAATCTGCCCGATACCGCCGTTATTTCCAACGGCAGGTTGGGGCCCAGTTCGCCGTCAACATCACTTTCCACCGTCTCAGAACACTCAATAGCGATATGTCTGGCCTGCAGGTAGATGACACTGCGGTGCTGGGCAGGGTTTTTGCTTGTCAGCAAACTGATGAGCAGCGTCATCAGCTCGGGAATGCCACATTGTTTTACAATGAGCAAGTCCAATTTGCCGTCATCAATCCGGGCCGGTATTAAGTTGGCGATGCTGCCAACCGTACCGCTGTTTAAAATCAAGAACAGAAAAAGCTCCTCCTCAATTACCCGGCCATCCGCCCGGATGGTCATTTTCAGGGAGCGGAAATGCGGTAATTCACCAAGGCCTTTTAAATAATAGGCAATTTTGCCTAAGATATTCTTGAGCGCCGAATCAACGCTATGGGCGACCGAAGTCAGCAGACCGGCGCTGGCGACATTCAAAAAGTACTGCCCATTAATCTTGCCGACATCCACCGGCATGACAGCGCCTTGGGCAATGGCGGCGATATAGCGGTCAAGGTCCTCTCCTAAGCCGGTGTGGGAAGCAAAGTCATTGCTGGTGCCGCTGGGAATGATGCCCACCGGCAGATCAATATTTTGCTGAAGCAAAATATTGATCACCTGGCTCACCGTTCCATCGCCGCCGGCGACTACCACGCCATCTGCGGCAATACTGCCAACCAGACTGGCAAGCATGACCAGATTATCCTTGCTGGTCCGAAAAGGGATGATGACACAGTGATGATGAAGAAACTTTTCGATCATATCATCCAGCCGGTATTTAAAAAAAGCATCGCCTGAAACAGGATTGTATACCAAAATGAGCTTTTTCATTTCCAGCCCTCCCAGCCAAATTTCCTCCGGTTATTTCAACCTTCCGGCGGAATGCAGTATTTTCAGCAATACCGGCCCGGCCACCGGTATCCGGCTGATATCGCGTTCATTAACACCGCCGGTAAACAGCAGCACCAGGCCATACACAACAATTCCCGTCACAATTGCAATCAGGGCGGCAAACGTATTGCTGCCCAGCAGCAGCAGCATTTCATCATAAGCGGCATAAACCGCCGCCCCCATGACCAAGGTAGCAGCCAGCGTCTTGGTAATATCGGCTAACACAAAATGATACCCGACAAACTTGTTGACAAAATACATATTCATCACCGCCGCAACCCCGATATCAGCAACAGTGGCCCAGGCAGCCCCCTTAATGCCCAGTTCCGGCATAGCGGTCAGCGTCCAGTTTAATAAAACCTTGACCACTGCGGCCAGCCCCATATTGATTACCGGAATTGCGGTATGCCCCAGCCCCTGTAAAACCCCGGTGGTCACCTGGTGAATGCCGAGCAGCACAATGGCGGTTGACATTACGCCAATAGCCGGACCGGCATTGGGGGCATTATAAATCATTTGTGAAATCGGCGCATCCAGGAGAAAGATGAGCATGAACGCGGGTAAGGTAATCAAATTGGCGATGCGCATCGCCGCGGCTGTCCGCTGAAAAACAGTCAGACGGTCGCCCCGCGCCTGGGCCTCGGCGATTGCCGGCACCAGGCTGGTGGCCAGCGAAGCAGTCAAAATAGTAGCCAGATTGATTAACGGCACAGCCATTCCGGTCAAATAACCGAATAATTCGGTGGCCTGCTCCACACTATAGCCGGCTGCTTCCAGTCTGGCCGGTACAATCAGTAAATCCAAATTCGCCACCAGCGGCAGCATTATGCTGGAGGCCGATACCGGCAGGGCAAGCTTAAAAATCCGCTTCATAATGCCGCCGACAGGTTCCACGCTTACCGGGCAGGCCAGCGGGCCGGTTTGCTGCTTAATTTCAGCCTCCAGCCGCCAGTAATAATAAATAAGCACCGCCAGACCGGCGACAGAACCGGCAAAAGCGCCCAGACTGGCTCCCCCCGCCGCAAATTCCAAACCCTTGGGCATCAGCAGGGTGGCGAAGACAATCATCGTAACCACCCGGAAAATTTGTTCTGCGATTTGGGAGACAGCAGTTGGCGTCATTCTCTGCCAGCCTTGCAAATAGCCGCGGTAACTGGATAAAATCGTAACAAAAAAGATAGCCGGGGCCAGAGCGGCCACTGAATAGTAAGCCCGGGGATCACGAATAAACTTATATTCGACCAGCAGCCCGGCCCCAAAGTAAGTCAGCAGGCTGAACAGCAGCCCGGTAATTGCCAGCAGCGTCAGTGAAATACGAAAAACCCGCTTAGCACCAAAAATATCCTTTACAGCCAGCTTTTCTGCAGTGATAATAGAAATAGCCACCGGTATTCCGGCGGAGGAAATACTCAAGGCCAATAAGTAGATGGGAAAAGCCATTTGATACAGGCCGATCCCCTCGCCGCCCAGCACTCTTGAAACAAAAATCCAGTTCAAAGAACCAATCACTTTTACCACAATACCGGCCAATGCCAAAATAAAAGTGCCTTTAAGAAAAGAATCACCGGTGATATTTTTCCGGGTATGATCGCTAATAATTGCCACCTGCCTTGCAGAAAACTTGCGAGTTTTATTTTTCGGAGCAGCTATACTATAATTAGAAATAAATGAACGTTACCAATATAATTTTACCATAAGCGGCAGCCGCTTAAGAAGAGGGTGAACGTCATTGTCAACCAACCATCTTAAATTTAACCTTAATATCGGTAAACAAAAGCCTGAAAGCATTATTAACACTACGGCCACCTGTCCTTTTTGCGACCGCGCCAATTTACAGGGCATTATTGCCGAAGACGGTCCTATTCTGCTGGTTAAAAACAAATATCCGGTGCTTGAGGGCACCGACCAGACAGTCCTGATTGAGACAGAAGAATGTCATTCCGAGTTATCCTTATACGCCCGGGAACATTTACATCAATTATTCCGCTTCGGTATTGCCAGGTGGCAGGAAATGGAACGCTGTCCGGATTATCAGTCGGTAATTTTTTTTAAAAACCACGGTCCTTTTTCCGGTGGAACCATCCGTCATCCGCATATGCAGATTATCGGTTTGAAAACCATTGACTATACCGACAGTGTTTGTCCCGAACAATTTACCGGCCTGGTTATTGATTCCGTCAACGGCGTTGAATTAAACCTGTCCACCAAACCGCGCATCGGCTTTTTCGAATTCAACGTAATCATGGATGCCGGCCGGCATATTGATCAACTGGCTGATTATGTTCAATTGGTCATCAAATATATCCTGAAAAATTTTCATCGCACCCGCGGCAGTTATAATTTATTCTTCTATCGCATCGATCATTCCATTGCCGTTAAGATCATGCCGCGGTTTATCATCTCGCCTTTGTTTGTCGGCTTTGACATCCCTCAGATTTCGAACCAGCTGGACGACATGGTACTGGATTTTCAAAATCAATATTTGCGGTGACGGCTGCGCCAAACTGCCCTTCCGGATGTTACGGAAGGGCTTTCTGACTTTGCCTATTCATTAACCGCAAGGATTATTCCCGAACCGCCGGCGTCGGAAAAAACTCAACCGCAGGATTATTATCGGCAACCCAGCGTAAAGCCCATTCGTTAGACACCAATAATACCGGCCGCTCCTTAACATCATAAACAAACATGCCGCGGTCGGCGCCGCGCAGCGACTTGGGCTTAACCTCTGCGCCAACCAGCCAGCGGGCCAGCTCATACGGCAGATGATTCATCAGTATATCGACGCCATACTCATTTTTCAGCCGGTATTCCAGCACATCGAACTGCAGGCTGCCCACTGTCCCGACAATATAGGATTCCATTCCGGCGTCAGCCTGCCGGAAAAGCTGGACAGCCCCTTCCTGGGTAAGCTGCGTAATCCCCTTAACAAATTGTTTGCGTTTCATGGTATCCTTGGCCTGAACCCTGGCGAATTTCTCCGGCGGAAATACCGGAAAATCCGCAAAGGTAAAGGCTTGCCCCTGTTCGTGCAGGGTATCGCCAATGCCAAAAACCCCCGGATCAAACAAACCGACAATATCGCCGGGATAGGCTTCATCAATGATTGTCCGCTCCTGCGCCAAAAACTGCTGAGGCTGGGCCAGCTTTAAGAGCTTGCCTGACTGATTATGCAGCACTGCCATCCCGCGCGTAAATTTACCTGAACAAATCCTGATAAACGCCAGCCGGTCGCGATGAGCCGGATTCATATTGGCCTGGATTTTAAACACAAACGCGGAAAACTTACTGTCCGCCGGCTGAACCAGGCCGGCTGAAGACAGGCGCGGCGCAGGCGCAGGCGCTAGGCGCAGAAATTGCTCCAGAAAATTCCGCACACCGAAATTGGTCATAGCGCTGCCAAAAAACATCGGCGTCAGCTCGCCCTGGCGCACTTTTTCCAGATCAAAGCTGTCGCCGGCCATATCTAAAAGCTCAATGTCATCGCACAGCGCCTGGTGAACGCCGCTGCCCAGCATTTCGGAAAACACCGGGTCACCCACACTGCCGACAACCGAAGGCAGTACCTTTTGTCCCTGCGAACCCGCCCCGTCAAACAGTTCGATCTGGGCCAGCTGACGATTGTAGACGCCTTGATAAGCCCCGTCAACGCCAATCGGCCAGTTCATCGGATAGGCCCGAATTTCCAGAACCTTTTCCAGTTCTTCCATCAGTTCAAACGGATTTTTGCCAAAACGGTCCAGTTTATTGACAAACGTAAAAATAGGGATACCCCGCTGCTTACAGACCTTGAACAGCTTTTGGGTCTGGGTTTCGACCCCTTTGGCAACATCAATAATCATGACCGCGCTGTCCACTGCCATTAATGTGCGGTATGTATCTTCACTGAAATCCTGATGGCCCGGCGTATCCAGAATATTGATACGGTAGCCGTCATAATCAAACTGCATGACACTGGAAGTAACCGAAATGCCCCGCTGCTTTTCAATTTCCATCCAGTCCGACACCGCATGACGCTGGGCCTTTCTGGACTTAACGGAGCCGGCTAAATGAATTGCGCCTCCATACAGCAGCAGTTTTTCCGTTAATGTAGTTTTACCGGCATCCGGATGAGAGATAATGGCAAAAGTCCGGCGGCGGTTAATTTCCGAATTCAACTCGTTGTCTGACATGTATATCCTCCAAATTAAGCAAAAAAATGAGAACCAAACTCCGTATATTTTACCATATCCAGCCCAATAATCCTAATAAATTATCCGGGGCCAAAGCAAGCCGATACCAGTACCGTGGGTCACCTAACATTTCTCAAAATTTAAGCGACGCACGGTACTAGTATCTCCGCCGCAAGGGCAGTTTTAACCGCGAGAAGTCAGCGGAAGACCAAACCAGCAAAAAAAACAGCGCGATCATTATCGCGCCAAACAGCTCTCCTTTGTGTCCCCTGCGTACTTCGCGGTTCCGTCATTTCCGGTTGTTTTACAGGGCATTTTGCAAAAAATTGGCCATCAGCTTACGGCCTGCAGGCGTCAGAATGGATTCGGGATGAAACTGCCAGCCTTCGATGGCATATTTCCGGTGCCGCAGGCCCATGATTAACCCGTCCGCAGTGGCGGCGGTAATTTCCAGACAATCCGGCAGACCGGTCTTAGCGACAATCAGCGAATGATACCGCCCGGCGGGCAGCGGGCTGGGCAGACCGGCATAGCTGCCCGTGCCCGGATGCTCCACCAGATCCGCTTTCCCATGAACAGGTTCAGGCGCCCGGATCACAGTGCCGCCGAACGCCTGGCCAATCGCCTGATGGCCCAGGCAAATACCCAGAATGGGAATGACGCCGCCAAACTGTTTGATCACCGCAAGGCTTATTCCCGCGTCATCCGGCGTTCCGGGCCCGGGCGAAATAATGATCGCCGCATAATTTCTCCCGGCAATTTCGGTTAAAGTAATCTGGTCATTGCGGATTACCTCCACCGGATAACCAAGATTTGCAACCAATTGATAGACATTATACGTAAAAGAATCATAGTTATCGATCAGCAGAATCATGATTACCCTCCTCATCCAGCACCTGAAACAGCACTTGGGCTTTCTGCAGCACTTCCTGATATTCCTTTTCCGGCACGGAATCAGCGACAATACCGGCTCCGGTCTGCGTAATTGCTTCCGCCCCGTCAATAAAGATGGTCCGGATGGTAATGCAGGTGTCCATGTTGCCGCAGAAATCAATATAGCCGACCGCCCCGGCATAAGGGCCGCGCGGTTCTTCTTCCAGCTCATCAATGATTTCCATTGCCCGCACCTTGGGCGCACCGCTTAAGGTGCCGGCCGGAAAGCAGGCCTGCAGCGCATCCAGCGCAGTATATTTAGGATCAACGCAGCCCGTAACCTCTGATACAATATGCATGACATGCGAAAATTTTTCAATTTCCATTAAGCGGCTTACTTCGACGGTCCCCGGCCGGCTGATACGGCCAATGTCATTCCGGCCCAGATCGACCAGCATGGCATGCTCGGCTTTTTCTTTTTCATCATTCAGCAAATCCACCGCCAGCGCCCGGTCCTCCTCGGCGCTCCGCCCCCGGGGCCGCGTACCGGCAATAGGATAAGTAACCACCTTATCCTGATTGAGCTTTACCAGCATTTCCGGCGAGGCTCCGGCCAGCTTACGCCGGCCGAAATTAATGTAGAACATATAAGGGGAAGGATTAATCTGGCGCAGCCGGCGGTACAGGGCAAACGGCTGCTTAGTCAGCCTGCGGCGAAACTGCTGGGACAGCACAACCTGGAAAATGTCCCCGGCCGCGATGTATTCCTTGGCTTTCCTGACCTTGGCCACAAAACCGTCCTCAAACTGACCGACATTCGGGGCGCGGCCGACGGCCGCCTCATCGAACCGGACGTTAGGCTCCGGCTGAACCGGCTGCTTGAGACGTTCAAGCAGCTGCGCCAGCTGATCAAGCGCCGTCTGATAAAGCTCAGCCGCCCGGTCTTGGTCAGTGATTTTAACCAGGCAGGCCAGCTTAGTGGTATGGGTAAGATGATCAATAATCAGTAAAACCCGGCACAGCATAAATTCGGCCAGCACCGCCGTTGCGGGCAGCTTTAAGCCGCGGACCCGCTCCCAGGTCCCCACCGCTTCGTAAGCGAAATAGCCGACCGCCCCGCCCGACAGCTGAGGCAAATCAGCCAGCACCGGCGCTGAAAATGAACCAAGGTATTGCTTGAATGCCTCAACCGGCTTACCGGCAATAAATTTGGCCGCGCCGCCGCTTTGGATTTCAATACCGCCCGCATAAGCGGTGGCAATGGCCAGCGGATCGGTGCCGATAAAGGAGTAGCGGCCAAAATGCCTGCTGGAATCGGCGCTTTCTAAAATATAGCCATGACTGTCGCCCACCAGCTTATAGTAAATCGACACCGGAGTATCCATATCGGTCGACACTTCTGTATAGACAGGAATAAGGTTATGCACCTTAGCATATTCACAAAACTCGCTTTTTCCGGGAAAGGCCTGCATCGTTATCTCACCCCTTCATCCAAAGCCTGCCGGATGGACTGAACCAGCGTCCGCACGGCCTCCGCTCCCTCATCCATCAGCGCCTGCATGACTGCGCTGCCGACAATAACGGCATCAGCATATTCGGCGGCAGCTTTAGCGGCGGCCGGCGTACCAATGCCAAAGCCAATGGCCAGCGGTACGCCGGTATGCCGGCGCACAGTATCCATCACCGCGCCAATACTGCTGTAATCCACCTGACGTACCCCGGTAACGCCGGTTGTCGATACGCAGTAGATAAAACCGCTGGCCTTGTCGCAAATACTGGCAATCCGCTGCGAATCGGTGGTAGGCGCCACAAACTGGATCAACGCCAGACCGGCCTGGCGGCAAATCCCCTCCAGTTCGGCCGCTTCTTCGGACGGCAGGTCGGGAACAATCAGGCCGTCCAGGCCGGCCTGCCCAAAAGCGTCAACAAATTTCGCCTGGCCAAAATTAAGCACACTATTGATATAGGTCATCGCGGCCAGCGGAATCCGGGAGAACTGCCGGATTTGGCCGACAAGCTCCACTACTTTGGCAGTGCTGGTTCCCGATTTCAGAGCCAGCATCGCTGCTTTTTGAATGACCGGCCCATCCGCCATCGGGTCGGAAAATGGTATGCCCAGCTCGATCATATCGGCGCCGGCCTCTTCCGCCGCTTTAACCGCCTGCAAAGTTGCCGTCAAATCAGGCGCTCCGGCCGTAATGTAGACAATCAGACCTTTGCGGCCCTCAGCCTTTAAGGCTGCCAGCCTTTCTGCTATACGTGACAAGTCAATCCCTCCATTACTTGTGCCGCCATCTGCACATCTTTATCGCCACGGCCGGACAAGCACACGACAACCGCCTGCTCAGGAGTGGTTTGGGGCATTAATTCTTCCAGATAGGCCAAAGCGTGAGAGCTTTCCAGCGCCGGAATAATCCCTTCAATGCGGGCTAAACGCTGAAATGCCTGCAAGGCCGCCTTATCGGTAACCGAAGTATAAACAACCCGGCCGCTGTCTTTAAAATAAGAATGTTCAGGGCCGACGCCGGGATAATCCAGACCGGCTGAAATAGAATAGGCGGGTATGACCTGACCGTCATCATCCTGCAGCAGATAACTGAACGCACCATGCAGTACCCCCGGCCGGCCGCTGGTCAGGGATGCGGCGTGCTCATTGGTCGTCACCCCTTTGCCTGCGGCCTCAACCCCGATTTTGACCACTTCCCGGTCATCCCGGAAAGGGTAGAAAATCCCCATGGCATTGCTGCCGCCGCCCACACAGGCAACAATATGACTAACGGCGGCATTATCCAGCTCACGCAGCTGCAGCTTTACTTCCTGGCCGATAATGGCCTGAAAGTCCCGCACAATCATCGGATACGGATGAGGTCCCACCACCGACCCGATAATATAATGCGTATCCTGCACATTGGTCACCCAGTAACGAATGGCCTCGCTGGTTGCATCCTTCAACGTACCGGTTCCGCTGGTTACCGGCACAACCTCCGTACCCAAAAGCCGCATGCGGAAAACATTCAGCGCCTGCCGTTCGATATCCTCAGCTCCCATAAACACCTTGCACTCCAATCCGAACAGGGCCGCCACCGTGGCGCAAGCCACGCCATGCTGTCCCGCGCCGGTTTCGGCCACCAGCCGCTGTTTGCCCATCCGGCGGGCCAGCAAGGCCTGGCCGATGGCATTATTGATTTTATGAGCGCCGGTATGCAGCAGGTCTTCCCGCTTCAGATAAATTTTAGCCCTGCCGTAGTGGGCGGTCAGTTTCTCGGCCAGATATAATCTGGTGGGCCGGCCGGCGTATTCCCGCAGGTAAAAGCTCAGCTCCCGCTGAAACCCGGCGTCCTTTTTCAGGTTGTGATAACTCTTTTCCAGTTCGATTAAGGCCGGCATGACAGTCTCAGGTACATACTGTCCGCCGAATTTGCCAAAACGGCCGCGAATATCAGGCATTTTCTGATCCTCCCTATTCCTCATGTAAAGTTAATTCCCTGGTTTTCCGGCCAATATCGTGCGCCCTGACCAGGCCTTCGCCCACCAGAATCCCCCGGACCCCGGACGCTTTGAGCCGTCTGGCGTCTCCGGCCGACTGAATGCCGCTTTCGCTGATGACCATCCGGGCGCCCTGACAATCAGGCAACAGGTCAAACGTATTGGAGATATCGGTGGTAAACGTTTTAAGATTGCGGTTATTGATGCCGATCAGTTCGGCCGGTGTTTTTAATACCCGCTGCAGCTCCTCCCTGGTGTGCACCTCGACCAGGCAGTCCAGTCCAAGGCTCCAGGCTTGATATAAATAATGCAGCAGCCGGTCATCCGTCAAAATGGCGGCAATCAGTAAAATGGCATCCGCCCCGGCGGCTCTGGCTTCATAGATTTGATACTCATCAATGATAAAATCTTTCCGCAATATCGGCAGATCCGTTACTTGCCGTACTGCCGCAATGTCGGTTAGCAACCCTTTAAAGTGCGGGTCCGTATGCACCGATAGAGCCGCTGCGCCATGGCTGGTATAAATTTCTGCCAGTTCCGGCGCCGAGTAACCGTCACACAACGTCCCTTTGGCCGGTGAAGCCAGCTTGCATTCGGCAATCAGGCCCCATTCCCTGGCTTTCAGCGCCCGGCTTAAGGCAAAACTGCCCGGCTGGACTGAGCTTCTTAAGGACGAGACAGGCACTTGCTGTTTGGCCCTGGCAACTTCCAGGCGCTTTTTGGCTACAATCGAGTTTAGCATCTTAGTTTCTCCTCCGGACTGCCCTGACAGCCTGTATAAATTGATCAATCTTGTCAATATCCTTTACGCCGTTGGTTTCCACCCCGCCCGATACATCAACGCCGGCCGGCTGTAAAAGGGCGATGGCCTCAGCCGCATTCGCCGCGGTCAGTCCCCCTGCCGCCAGTACCGGCATTCTGATCTGCCTGCAGACGGCCTGCGCCTGCCGCCAGTCGAACACCAGCCCGGTTCCGCCGCTTTGCCCCGGACAATAGCTGTCCAGCAGCGCAAACGCAGCCTTATATTGATTGATCTGCCCGGCGCTGCATTCGGCGTTGAACCGGAAGGCCTTGATTACCGGCAATTCCAGCCGGCTGCAGTATTCCGGCGTTTCCTCGCCGTGAAGCTGCACATAATCCAGGGCGCATAAGACGGCAATGCGCTTAACCTCCGCCAGGCTGGCATTAACAAATACGCCGACCTTGGCAATGCCCGCAACTTGCCTGCTGATTGCTGCCGCCTGCTCCGGGTCAATATAACGCCTGCTGTCGGCAAAGACAAAGCCCAGCATATCGGCGCCGGCCTGCTGCGCCGCCCTGGCAGCCGCCAGCGATCGAATACCGCAAATCTTTATGATCATAACGCCGCTTCCCCGGCCTGACCGCCAAAGGCTTTCAGCGCCATTAACTTAGCCAGCGCCCGGCCGCTGTCAATACTGTCGGCGGCCAGCGCCACGCCATCCCGGATCGTACCGGCGCTGCCGGCAATATACAGAGCGGCGGCGGCGTTCATTAACACAATATCCCGTTTGGGTCCGGATTCCCCCTGTAATATCGCCAATACAATCCGGGCATTTTCCGCCGCCGTCCCGCCGGTATACGCCTCGGCCGGAACAGCTGCAAACCCGTAATCCCCGGGATGAAGCACATAAGAATGCACGGCACCGTCCTTTACTTCGGCGACATAGTTCGGAGCCGCCGTCGACAGCTCATCAAGACCGTCAAAGCTATGCACCACCATCGCCCGCGCCGCTCCTAAATCAACTAAAGCACCGGCCACTTTATCAATCAATGCCTGCTCGTAAACCCCGATCAGCTGGCAGGTTGCCCCGGCCGGATTGGCCAATGGCCCCAGAATATTAAATACTGTCCGGAAGCCAAGCTCCTTCCGGGGTTTTGCCGCATATTTCATCGCTTTATGATACGTTGGCGCAAACAAAAATCCCACCTTCAATTCGTCAATCGCGGCCGCCGCCGCGCTGGCCGGCAATTCAACGTCAATGCCCAGCGCGGTCAAGACATCGGCACTGCCGCACAAACTGGAAACACTGCGGTTGCCATGCTTCGCCACCGCCAGGCCTGCTCCGGCCAGAACAAAGGCCACGGTTGTCGACACATTGAAGGTGCCCTTGCAATCCCCGCCGGTGCCAACCACATCAATCAATGCGTCCTGCCGGCAGCTGACAGGCTCGGCATGCCGCCGCATCGACTCGGCAAAACCGGCAATCTCGCTGCTGGTTTCCCCCTTCAGCTTTAATGCGGTAAGAAACGAGCCAATTTGCACCTCACTGGCCTGGCCTGACATCATCCTGTTCATTGCCTCCCCGGCCTGCTGGCGGGTAAGATCCCGCCCCCCGATAACCTGATGAAGATACTCCTTTAACATGAAACCGCCCTCCTGTTCCGTAATGACCTTTTTCATCGGAAAATATAAAAAACCAATTCGCCGGTCTAAGGGACGAATTGGTTCGTGGTACCACCCTAATTTGGAAAACAGCTGTTCTAAAGGCTTACGGACAAAACAAAAAACCATTCCACCCGCAAGGGGCGAATTGGTTCGCGTTACCACCCTAATTTAGAAAGCGCTGCTTTCCCTTTATTCAGGTACGGGATTGCTCCGATACCCTAGCCCGCTAACGGCGGCAACCGGCTCAGCCTACTCATCGTCCATGATTTTCGGGGAGCGCTCACAGGTCCATTCAATATGTGCTTCAGGCCGGTCATCACACCTCCGGTTGCCCGGTCACCGACTCGCTGTTCTAAAGTATACATATGTACTCGTCCCGCTCACAGCTTTTTACACTATCAACTTGATATTATTTTATTCCGTCAGTTCATTGTTGTCAAGAGGCGTTTGAAATAATTTCAAAAAAATCGCTGAGTCGTAGGGTTTAAGGGTAACGTTAACCGCAAAGGACGAAAAGGGGATACAGGCCCGCCCCCCTTCCGTCGGCAGAAGAAATTTCAGCCGGTAAAATGACTGGGGACGGAAGCAAAACGGCCCTTTACCAGATAGAGAAGATAAAAACTGACTAAAGCTGACATCCCTGCTCCAATAAAAACTTTTTCCACACCAAACAGATTCGCCAGATAACCTCCGGCCAGCATAGAAAAAATAGCCGGAGGCGCCAGAACGGCAGTGACGGAGCCGTAAACCCTGCCCCGCATAGCAACCGGGGTGGCCTTATCCCTTAAGGAGTGAAGCCCTACAAGGGTCGCATAAAAAACCGTATAACTCAAAAAAGCAACAAACAAGGCCGTGTAAAAATTATGCAGTAAGCCTAGAAAGATAAAAGACACATAATGCAGGGGCATTCCCCAGAAAATAACAGCAGAATAGGATGCCCGCTTGACCAGCCAAGGGCCAATCATACTGCCCAAAATACTGCCAACCCCAATGACTGTCATAAATATTCCATAATCGGCATCCGTTCCGGCAAGATAAGCTTTAATATAAACTACATATAATGCAACCTGCAGGCCAACAAATAATCGCCATAAAACCCCAACAACAGTAAGAAACTTGAGGTCGAAATTTCCTTTCATATAATGTAAGCTTTCTTTAATATCCGCCATTGTCTTTCCCGCTGTTTTTTCAGGGCCCGAATGAGCTGTACGGATGTTACTACAAAATAACGCCGCCAGGAAATAAATAAAACCCGTCAGATAAAACAGCGTCTTTCCCCCCATGGTAACCATAGCTGCTCCTGCCAATACCGGAGCAAGCACTTTAGCGGCATTGAGTGACATTAGGACAAATGAATTGCCTTGCAAATACTGATCTTTCGTCATAATTTCAGTCATAAGCGCGGTTCTGACATTGGCAATCAGAATCAGAAATATCGAAATGAGCAGCCAAACGAAGTAAATCAAAATAATATCTGAGATAAGAGACATGCCAATCATAAACAGGCCGATAATCACAGCTACCCCGGCAAATCCTTTACTTCGACTGTGTTGATCGACAATAACCCCATAAAAAGCTGCAAAAAGCCGGGGGAAGTAAGTCAGAGCGCCGAAAATCCCCACCTTTAAGGCACTTTGACTTACTTCATAAACATAGATAGTCATTACAAAAAAGATAAACTCATAACCAAAAGCAGAGAGGATATAAGCGCCTAAGAAGTTTACGGCATTTCGTTTTTCCGACAATTGCATTGCTGTTCTCTCACTTTCATTTCATCATTTTTAAAACATTATTGTTAATTTTACTTATTATAAATTCCAGAACTATTAGATGGCTATAACTCCAACAGAATCTTCAATTCTTTGAATAAATTGCTCTGATCTTATCATTTTTTTTGCTTTCTCAATTTCCAGACCAATTTCAATTCCATCTTCCTCTAATTTGTTGATACCCTTTCTAAATTCTGTATACGCAATGCCTGTTCCATTTCCTAATTTCAATTTACAATCAAATTCCTCAAAACGAAGATCTATTCCCTGGCAAGCACAGATAAACTCTATAGCTAATATATACCATAAATTTTCAATTAATTCCTGTGCCTTTCTTGCTGCTATTGTTCCCATGCTTACGTGGTCACCCGAATTTGAAGCAGTTGGAATCGAATCAGCGGCAGCAGGATGGCATAAAATTTTATTTTCTGAGACTAACGCCGCAGCAGTAAATTGAATATATGTAAGCCCTAAATTCAAACCAGATTCTGATGATTTTCTTGATAATAGATTCGCCGGAAGTATTTCATTAAGCCTCCTATCAAGCATTTTAAAGACTCTTCGTTCCGAAATACTACCTAATGCAGCAACAGCAATTTTTAAAAAATCCATAGCCATTGCGATTGTTTGCCCATGGAAATTTCCTCCTGTCAGACAAACATCCGCTTCGGGAAACACTTGTGTGAAATCATTAGCGCAGTTCATTTCAATTTCAACATATTCTTTTATGAAATTCCAGGCATCCTTTGCGGGTCCGCTAACTTGGGGAATACATCTAATAGTATAACTTTCCGGCCCTTTGGGAAGCTGAAACAATGAATTAATTAAAATTGCAATACGGGTTCTTCCGATCTTTTGCTCAAGCTGATCTTTTTTAAGCTCGTTAACATCTAGTAATCTTTGGATAAGTTCACAAAATCCTATCATATGATCAAGATATTGTTTAAGGCATTGTCCTAATTCAATTAATGCAGTATCTGCTATTTTTTCAGTTATGTCTTTTGTTTCCTGAATAATAGACCTTGCTTGAAATATATTTTGTATGCTGCCTGCAACAGTTTTAAGCTTAGAAAAGCTAACTTTTATTTGCTGATTAGTAATCAAATCCT
This sequence comes from Dendrosporobacter quercicolus, assembly GCF_900104455.1. NCBI lineage: Bacteria > Bacillati > Bacillota > Negativicutes > Selenomonadales > Sporomusaceae > Dendrosporobacter > Dendrosporobacter quercicolus. The sequence continues at coordinate 71,904 of NZ_FNHB01000007.1, read as the reverse complement.
CATTAACCATAATTAAAAAATTGTAAATTTCAGTATAGCTTTTCTGTGACTTCAGCCCTTTTAGAGCAGTATCAAATTCAGGAACACTTATCTCTTTTGCAATCTTTTCAAGTATTTCAAATAAATCCTTGTTCGTATACCAAATAAGTTCACTGCCAACTAAGAGCTTTTTGCAGTTTTCCGCAGTGTTTATCTGGCCGTGAAAGGGGCGAGTTTCTTGGATTCTTGGATCCAACGCTTCAGTAATGCACTTCATTCCCTCAGTTGATAAGGCAGCGGCAATATCAGCAACCTTCAAAATTTTATGTGCTTCATAAACATTAAGTGCTGCTACTGCTGTCATAACTGAAGTTCCAACAGTTAGGGCTTTTCCTTCCCTAGTATTTAGCTGAACTGGACTGATGCCTATTTCCTGTAAGGTTTGGGCGGCATCAAGTATTTGACCTTTGTATTCCGCCTTTCCCCTGCCTATCATTACCTCAATTATATAAGCACCCGGGATTAAATCCCCGGTTGCTCCAACCGATCCTTTTTGAGGAACGACAGGATGAACTTGATTATTTAGCAAGGCTAGCAAAGTCTCTAATATTGAAACTCTTACTCCGTGATAACCTTTTGCTACGGAATTTGCCTTAATGAGCATTGCCCCTCTAACTACTTGTCTGGAAAAGTGCTCACCAACACCAACAAGATGGGCCATAATTATGTTTTCCTGTAATTTCTGATTAGCTTTACCCGAAATAATCTTATCTTTAAATGCTCCTACTCCTGTCGTTATACCATACATAATTTTATTATTGTTAAAAATGTCTTCTAAATAGTCTGCACTTTTTTTAACTCTTTTTTTAACATCTTCGTCTAATGCAACAATAGCTTGTTCTTTAACTATTAAATGGTACTCTTCAATAGTTAAAGAATTACCATTAATATATATTGTTTTCATGTATTAACCCCATTTCTTAATAATATTCTTACGCCATTTTTTATCATCTGTTTCACGAAAATCGGACCTAAAATGCGCACCACGGCTTTCTTCCCGCTCCAAAGCCGACTCTAAAACAAGTTTAGATAATAGGACGTAATTTTGCAGTTCAAAATCATCTATACACTGATTTGTCATTTGCTCAACCAGGTTACTGTATACATCTACTTTTTTCTTTGCAAATAAAAGTCCATCCCTATCCCTTACAATACCAGCGTTTTTTGTCATGATTTCTTGTATTTCTTTCTTTATTGCTTGTTTGTCGATATTTAATGGCGCTCTGCTTGTCTCATAGCGAAATGTAAAGTCCTTTTTCTTTAATGAATTATTTAAGATATTTGGAATTTCCTTTCCAATCCTACTGCCAAAAACCAACCCTTCCAAAAGCGAATTACTAGCTAGTCTATTAGCCCCGTGAATTCCGTTGCAAGCAGCTTCACCACAGGAGTAAAAACCGGTTATATTGGTTCTACCATATTCGTCAGTTTTTATTCCACCCATGCAATAATGCTGGACAGGCGCAACTGGTATGTAGTCTTTTGCCATATCTACGCCATAGCCAAGGCACGTCTTATATATATTGGGAAAGCGCCTCTCAAGATACTCTTTACTTTTAAAGGTTATATCCAAATACACATATTCAACATCTGTTTTTCGCATTTCTTCAAATATAGCTCTGGAAACCACGTCCCTAGGAGCAAGTTCATTAAATTCATGATACTCTGGCATAAATCTTATTCCCTTAATATTTTTAAGTAGCGCACCCTCACCCCGAACAGCCTCTGAAATGAGAAAATTTTTGTTCTCGGGATGATAGAAAGCTGTAGGATGAAATTGAACTAATTCTAAATTCATTAATTCCGCGCCAGCTCTGTACGCAAAACAAACACCATCTCCAGTTGAAACTTCAGGATTAGTTGTAGCAGCATACAACTGACCATAACCGCCAGTTGCACAAACTACAACATTTGCTAAGTATAGCTTAAAAGTTGAATTATTTTCATCATAGGCAATAACACCTTTACAGATGTTATTTTCAGTTAAGATGTCTAAAACAAAAGTTGTTTCTTTTATTTTTATATTGTGGTAAGTTTTAACTATAGAGTTCAATTTATCACAAACTACTTTTCCGGTAATATCGCCCGCATGAATAATCCTATTTTTACTATGGGCGCCTTCACGTGTCAGTGAGAGTCCACCGTTTTGGCTTCTATCAAACTCCACACCCAACTTACAAAGACTTGTAATATTTTCACTTGCTTCGTTTACGAGCACCTTTACAGTTCGTTCATTGCAAAGTCCTGCTCCTGCATATAAAGTATCTCTTAAATGAAAGTTAGGTGAGTCGTCTTTATTCAAAGAAACAGCTATACCGCCCTGGGCAAGTGCAGAATTACTTACGTCCAAAGTCTTTTTAGTAAGAATGACGATATCATATTCCTTCGGAATCTTAATCGCAGCATAAATACCAGCAATACCACTTCCTATAATGATCACATCATGGTATTCTTTTTGCAATTTATTAGGATTAATATCTATTAAATATCGATGCTTTTCCAAATTAAACTATCCCCTTCACCCTAAAATAATGTTATTTTATTAACGTTTCAATATTTTAGAATTGCTTGGCCTAAACTTTCTTTTCCATTAAACATACTTCAAAACAGAGGTGTGGATATTTTTTAATGGTCTTCTCAATAAAGCCATATTCCAAATACCAATTTTTCAAAATATAATTTTGGTTAATTATTCCAATACTTACTTTTTCTCCCCCCATTCTTTTTACATATTTAAAAACATAGTCCATTAATTTTTTTCCATAACCTTTGTGTCTATATTTAGGTAAAATCGAAAGCTTTTCCATATAATAGGTTTTTTGTTTTGTTTCTTCGACTGCAACAAAACCAATTTGCGTTTCACAAAGGTATAACCCGAGCATATCAATATCTTTTTTTTTCATTTCCAGCAAGTCATGAATCTCAATAAATGCAGCATTCGTAGCTGCATTTTCCTTCGTGAGATTAAATTCAGCAGCTACTGTATTAAATGAAACCCGAAGGATATTTACAACATTACTTAATTCTTGCTCCCCTATCTTTCTTATCTCAGTATCCACAACCATCTACATCCTATCATATGCTTTTCTATATTCATCACTCTAACAATAAGAATGCATAACGATTCATTACCGAAGAATAATCTGGTAAAACGTCAATAGGAAAACCGTATTGCCTTGCAGTTCTAACAACATCTATCGCCATAGCTTCAGGACTGGGACGGGCTTTACTTGGATTGGCACATGAAAACCTTTCCTTACGACAATTGGCGCAGATATGACATGAATCCATAAAAATCGCAAAAGCTTTCTCATATCCGGCAATAAATGTCTCGCGCTCTAACTCAAAAAGTTTTAAATTCACCTCTCTAGACCACTCATGTCGAAACTCAGGAGTAACGATTTTTGGTATATGAAATATCACTCCTATGTCATATTCTTGCAAAAAGCTTTTACATATTTCAACTGTAGGAGTATTGGGAGGACAACAGGCAGTTTTGGTTGGACACCCGAAAATACACTTCATTCGAACCCATTGAGCAACTATTATTTCTTTTGGGTTTATCCATTTGAAGCCTTCAAACCCATATTTTATAAAAATTTCTTCCAAATAAGAATGATTAAACAAATGAGACACCCTCTTTTTTTAAAATCAAAATCTACTTTTCTGCGTTATTACCCAGCGTGTAACCCTTTGAAAATCACATTTTACAGCCAGAAGTCCCAAAAATACAAATGCTGCACCTATAATCTGTCCCTCCAGCACTTTTTCACCAAGAATGATTGCACCAAATACCATACTCATTACGGGAACTATGTAGTGAAAAAAAACAGTTTTAACAGGACTTGTCTGTTTTATACCCTTATACCAAAGCACAAAAGCAATTATTGTTCCAAAAACAATAATATATGCCATTTCCAACCAAATTCGAGTTTCAAATACCGAGTAACTTAAAATTTCACCTTGTAAAATACTGTATATAATCAAAATAGGTAATCCGCTTACCATCGCGAGTGCTGTTACTTTTGTAGGAGAATAACAAACCAGAAGTGGCTTCGCGACAATTGAATATAATGAAAATAAAATTGATCCTAATAGGATTAAAATATTTCCAATAAAGGAATTTGAACTAAAGCTAAATTGAGTTCCTGGTGTCCATTTTATTATTAAATATATACCAAAAAAGGCGAGTAAAGTTCCTATCCACCTGCTAAGGCTGACTTTCTCTTCTCTGGTAATGACCGCATAAATTCCAGTGAATATTGGTGATGTCGAAATTAGCAAGGCTGCATTGGCAGCAGTAGTATTGTGTATACCGTGTGTCCAAACAATATTGTAAACGCCCACTCCTAATGTACCTAACAACAATATGCGAAAATAGTATTGTTTCTCAACTTTGAAGTTTTCTTTAACAATTACCAAATAAATAACAAGCAAAATAACAGTTGAAGTAAATCTAATTAACAAAAAATCAGTTTCTCGAATAGATAAAAGTACTAGTTTTACAAGCGGATAATTAAGCCCCCATATAAAAGCGGCTAATATAGCGTATAAATCACCACCAATAGTCGGCACTCTTATTACCCTCCCTCATCCTATATATTAAAAACCCTACAGTAAAATAGACCTGCCGACGCGGAGCTACGAATTTATTTCGAATAGATATTTACCAATAAATAAAAAGCTCTGTTTTCTTTGCTTAATATACACTCTGGTTCAGGTTTCACTCACCAATCTTTGCTTAAAATATTGAATATAAGAAACACCATATAGCTTGTTCTTTTCCCCGCATCGCTTGCCCACCACCATTTCCTAAAACATAAAGTGGCATAAAAACACTTAATTTATCCCTTTAAACCTTCAGCAAAACTTTGAATATCATAATGACCATGGCCGCTTATACAAATTAATATCGTCTTATTCTCATCCGTATTCTTCAATGCCTCTTCAATTGCGGCGCAAATAGCATAAGACGATTCCGGAGCAGGAAGTATTCCCTCGCTTTGATAAAACTCCTTGCCAGCCCTAATAACTTCTTGCTGATTATAAGCTTTAGCAGTAATTAACCCAACATTAAAAAGTTTACTAAGCAAAGGATCAAAACCATGATATCTTAATCCCCCTGCATAAATTGGATCTGGTATATGGAAGTGCCCTAATGTGTACATCTTTGTTTCCGGAGCTAATTTATTGAAATCGACATAGTCATACATGTACTCCCCTTTTGTAAGCGTAGGGTTTTCCACAGGCTCAACGGCGATAAATGTTATATCTTTTTTACCTTCCATTTTGTATTTTAAAAACGGAAGAGTTATTCCCCCGAAATTTGTACCTCCACCTTTACAACCAATAACTACGTCCGGAAACTCCCCAATTTCCTCCATCTGTCTTATAGCTTCTAAACCAATTAAGGTTTGATGCATCACCATCCCATACACATGAGATATTTTGCTAGTTTGTTTGTTGTTAATTGCATATTGGATTGCATCACTCGTTGCTAAGGCCATACTCCCGGGATCATTCCTTGTATATTCATTACTGGGTTCCTTTATTGGACTCCTGATTACTTTGGCCCCTAACATTTCCATTAAAGCAATTCTCTGCGGCATTCTATCATAGGTTGATCCTGTCATAAAAACAGTACATGCTAGCTCAAACTTTTGTGCTGCATATGCTACGGCAGTTCCCCATTGTCCGGCGCCCGTAGCTGTACATATTTCTTCAAAACCGTCAATTTTGCTATAATGTGCTTGGGGTATTGCACCATTCAGTTTATGGCTTCCAGATGCATTTTGTCCTTCAAACTTATAGTAAATTTTGCTTTTAGCATTAATGGCTTTCTCAAAATATATCGCACGTTTTAGTGGAGTTGCTCGATACTGCTCATATAATCTCATTACTGGATCAGGAATCTTTACATATGATTGGTCACTTTCAAGTAGTAAGCTTTGAGAACGCATATACGAATCATCAAATTGAGGTTTTACTGGATCCAAATTGATACCCTGATCAAATTTCAAATTGTACCAGTAGCTAGGTATTTGTGGATTATTACTCATTATTTACCCTCCATTGATTTTGGATTTTGTAAAACTTATTGTTTTTTACATGAAAATCCATTTTTCGTTGCCGTGTCAGCATTTAAATAAAATCCCTATGATTAACGCCCCTGATATTTTTTGTAATTGGTTAAAAATATTTTTCATTACCTGAATAAGACGCTCTTTAAGTTGTAAAATGGTTTATTACTATAGGAATATAGCAAATACAGATATGCCTCCTCTCATGTGTGAAATCAAAGATTTCGGCTAACCAAACCATATTTACAATATGAATGACACAAATCGAAAACATGATCGTTTATTTGTTGACTAAAATTTCGCATATTCGACAGTTTCCACAATACTTTGTATATAATTTATGCGTATTCATGTCTACCTTTTGATAAGCAAAGCATCCTGGGTCCAACATACTTCCTTTAATCATTTTTACTGCATTACCGACTTTTATAGCAATATCCGAGATATCACGAATGTTGTAGCGACACTGACCTTCAATAATTAAAACTTTACTCCCCTTGTTTTCTTGATACATTTTCGAAATTTGACTTTTAATTTTTGTTAAATTAAGACTCTCCTTAATTACTTTAACATTTTCCTTCAGCACTCCGGCAGCTTGAAGAATTGTTTTAATTTTATCACTGGAATTTACACAGTCTTGAGTCCCAATATTAACAATTTGCCCGCCTGTCATTCCTGCATTTTTATTGTTAAAAATAATAGTTAATAGGTTAGTCGAATGACCTATTTCATTTAGCAGCCCTAAGATGCCACTATGAAAAAAAGCACTGTCTCCAATTAATGCGACTACCTTGTTTTCAGTTATGCGATTAATTCCTGCTGCAATAGGAATACTTGCTCCCATACAGACACAGCAATGCACTGATTTAAAGGGATTAAGTGTGCCTAAAGCTGTACAACCAGCATCTCCGATAGCAGTTATATTTAACAGTTTTAAACTTAATAAAATTGCTCTAGCCGGACAAGCGGGACATAATTTGACGAACTGCTTGTTTTCGTGTCCAATTGTACTCTCTGAGCTTTCACCATCATTCATATTACCAATTATTTTCATTAATTCTTTCTCACTTATTTCACCTACTTTTGACAATGAATCTTTTCCTATCACCTCTTTTAAACTATGAGAATTAGAATTTTTAAAAGTCTTTTTATACAAAAACTCTGTAATTTGGTATTCAATTAAATTTTCCGTTTCTTCAATAATCCACACTTTCTTTAAATCATTAACATGAGAAAAAAATTGTTCTAGATCCTCTAAGATAATTGGATACACTAAACCCAATTTGAATATTTTGGCATTAGGAAATACTTTTAGTACCTTGTTATAAGAATTTCCGCTACATATTATTCCAATATCACAATTGCCTAAAATAAAATTATTAAAATTGTTATTTTTTAATGATTTTATTTTCTCAATTCTTTCTATCATTGAAAATTTCATTTGACGATAATAATCGGGCCCAATGTAGTAGCATTTTCCATCTTTTGGTTTAAAGTTATACATTGGCGTATATGACTTTTGTAATCTTACATTAAGCTCTCCTATCTGCTGTAATTGACTGCCACAAATACGTAAGATCACAGGTGTTTTATAATCTTCACTTACTTCTAGGCCGTAAGAAACATACTGGTAAGCATCTTTTACAGTTGCTGGTTCAATAACGGGAATCATGTTAAGCGGGCCATATAATCTACTATCCGATTCATTATGTGAAGCCTTCACACCGATGTCATCTGCACTGATAATCAACATACCGGCCCGCGTACCCAAATATGATAAATTGATAAGCATGTCTTGCATAGTATTTAGTCCGTGATTCTTTACAAATACAACACTTCGTGCACCAGATAAACATGCACCGATAGCATTTCCTAATGCTACGGATTCATTTATACACCAAGTTGCTACAATCTTAGTTGAAGCTTGAAAGGATCTTTCAATCACCTTTTCAAATATTGAGGTTATTGGAAAGCCAGGATAACCGGTTGCCATTGAAATATTAGCATCCAGGATACCCACCACTAATGCATCTTCAAATGTAGTTGCCATATTAACCTCGCTTAGAAAATTTGCAGTTTAATCTTTCCGCGCTATAAAATGAAACCTTACTCCATAACTGATTAAATCTGGCCGTTCTCTAGCCAATAGTTCAAGCTTAAGAAGCTTTTCCAATGGAATTTCATCTAGAAGCCATGCATTAGGAATAAACTCAGTAAATACAGTGGTTGGATAAATTTTTATATCGGTAAAACCTGTATCAAGCAAAATGGCTTTGAGTTCATCCGCTAAATAGTAATGGGAAAAATCATTTTGACCGCGCTGCAAGTCTCCCTCCTTTGTAAGTTGGAGCGCTCTATCCAAATCTAACTCCATCGCTAATTGTGCAACTTTTCTCATTCTATTCAATACACATCCAAAAATAATACCATCCTTCCGTAAGACTCGATAAAGTTCTCTTATAGATTGATAAGAATTTTCTTTTTGTCCACAGTGCGAGATAGGATTTCTATCACTAAAAACGAATTCGTAACTTTGATCTTTATACGATAAATGGACTATATCACCCTTTTCTATAACAATTTTGTTTAGCAATTTCTCTTTTTCAACAACTTCTCGTGCCACTTTCAACATAGGTTCTGCTACATCTATTAAAGTAACTTGATGTCCCTTTTTAGCAAAATAGACTGACCATTTACCAGTTCCTCCTCCTGCATCAAGAATTTGCAATTGTTTTTTTTCCGATAGAATTGGATCTATTATTTTTTCTACGAGTTTGTCATATAAAGAAAAGTTAAATGGATATTGTGTTACACCATAATGATACTTAAGTGCTTCCTCATTCTCAAAAGTTTCAAAATTTTCTTTCCAAAAGTATTGATTACTTAATTTACTAGACTTAATTTCATTTACCATACGCTCACTCCCTAAATTTGTTATAACAAACTTAAGCCACCATTTTAATACCATAAGCTAGAAAATGCATTTACAATGTCATCTACAATTGACACAGTACCAGTGAATCCTAAGTAAGGTTTATCATAGATGACCAATCGATTAGTAGCCGGAAACTGCCACGTGATGTGTGCTGTTTTTTTCAAATCTTTCAAACGATCAATACTTCTCCCAAAAACAAGATTAGGCTTTGTTTCAGACAACAATTGGCGTATCAAATAATTGTCCTCTTTAATCAAGACAGTTGCTCTATTGTCACGTACTTTGAGAATTTGATCTAGTATTTCAAGCTCATACTCTTGAACTTTTGAGGTAAAAGCAATAATTACCGACTTCATACCCAACTCATTTAACAAAAAATTTGTAAGTGCTATTGTCCTGGAAGGTTCGCCGATTATTGCAACTCTTCCTGATGTAAACATTACCTTCGAAAAGTCAAACCCTCGTAACATCTGTTTTCTTGCTTTTAATTCTTCCTCTTCCAATACTGATTTAATTAGTTCTCGGTCAACATTCAACAGTGAGCCTATTTTTAGAAAAAATTCTTTAGTGTAGTCAAACCCTATTGGGGCAATACTGAACTGATGGGTTAATGCTTGAGTAACTTTTTTAAGTTTGTTTATTGTTTTTTTCCCAATCAAATTAGACATTGAAATAATAAGGTCACTATGAAACATTTGTTGTACCTTATCAACCGAGCAATCTCCAGTAAAAAAACTATTTACATTAATATCAAACCTCTGAAGTACTCGTTTAATTTCTTTCATATCACCTCGAAAAAACATATCATAGAGGGGGATAAGTCCCAGTATGTCAATTTGCTTTTTATCATTTTTCTTATATTCATTTTTTCCAGGATACCAAAATCTTTCATTAAAATCTTTCACAACTTTATATAAAAAGTCATTATAACCATCAAAGGTATTCCCGGATGCTCCACCAACCTCTACAACTATTACTTTTTTGTTTCTGTCCTCCGATTCTTGAATCGCTACTTCTTCTAAATCATCTCCAATAATTTCTGAAGAGCATGTGGTTAATATAAATAAAATGTCCGATGTATTGACTCGTTCAATTTTCTCAATCCCTTGTTTAAGAAGCTTAACGCCTCCAAAGATTACATCCCGTTCATGAAAGCTCGTTACTGGACAGGGAATAAAACTTTTCCAGTGTTGGGACAATCCATAGCGCATGGCAAAGCCACAGCCTGATGAACCGTGAACTAATAGTGAGCTGTTGCTAAAACCTAAAGTACCTAAAAATCCTCCAGATAGACCACACGAATGTGAAGGTTCGATAGCATAATACTTTTCCGAGACTATTTCATATGATTTCATTTAAACCTCTCTTTTCATATAGTTCTTAAACCATTCTTCGCCGCAAACACGTTCTCGGCCAGTTATAAGGAAATCCAATGGAGCATAACGCGGTACTGGATCACTAGTAGCACGTAGTATTTCTTTTCCAAAATTAATCAGCCCTTTAAATCCAAAATAAGGACCGATAAAATCATTGAAGTGGGTGCTAACTGCAGATAACTGCATCAATGCATTTTTCGGAGTTAAGCCAGCTGGGCCAATATAGACATCCGGGTCATGTTTCTTTACCAACGGAATTTCTTCATATGTTTGCGGAAAAACATACAATTCCACATCATAATCAAACATTTCTGTTACATCTCTTATCTTTTCTCTTACCAAATCATCATATGTTATTAGTCCAATATAGCAAACTCTAAGACCCAACTCTAGTGCCATAGCAAGCAAAGAAGGCGCCTTGTCGTGCCCTGCTGTAATTGCAATTGTTTTATCTCTCAATTTTTCTTTTAAAAAAGCCAATTCAATTTTAATTTCATCTAATTCTTTCTCAATAAGCACCTCAACTTCTTTGTCTTTTTTAAAAATTCCCCCTATGCTTTTCAACCACCTTTTTGTAAAGTATATACTTATTGGATGCGACTCTTCTGAATATTCAGTGCCAAATTTTTCGTTCATCTTCTTACAAAAATTCCATCCGTATGTTAAGCACAACATCGTATTCGCTTTAGCATAAGGTGCACGTTTTACATTAGCTATTGAAGTATGGGGTACAGACATTGGTAATTGCACTTTTAGTCCAAGCTCTGTTAAAAGTCTTGCACATTCTTTTTCATCCACACTGGCAGCATTCCCGTAAGGGATGATATTTATTGTATATTCTTCAATTTCATCTGGTTGTTCCATTATGTGTTCAATAATATAATCGTGAGCTAAATCATATCCGATTGGCCAATACCAGGATTTGAACCCAGAGGTATCTAACCATCCTACGTTTAAATTCAACTGCTCTCTAGCCTCTTGTACTACCTCACCTATATCATCGCCAATAATTCCAGGACAGCAACTTGACAATATTGCTACATGTTCAGGATTAAACCTAGCTTTAATATCCCTAACTGCACGACGTAATTTATTTGTTCCTCCGTAAATCACGTCATGCTCATCCATATTTGTACATAGTGTTATACAATCAGCTGTTTTGGAGGAACCCGCAATAGATTTTAATGAATAAGCTCCGCCCCACAATATCCACAGGCTCATACAGCAGCCTGGAGGGCTGTGAAATAAGATTACCAAAGAACCTATTTTTGATAAAGTTAAATATGCACCATCAATAGGACAGCTAGAAAGATCACAAACAGCCTTGTGTTTATTGTTCTTTTTTGCATCTCTCTTACATTCATTTGGGTTTACCTTGTTATTAAACTCTTTTAAAGTCCCATAATACTGAGATATTGCTCCACATTTTACATCTCTCGTCATACGTACATTCCTCCCTAATATAAATAGCCTGTAGCAAAGCTCAATTGCGGTAATAGTTCCCGGAGAAATACACAGTAAATTATCTTATTATCACTGATTTATTTTCACATTCTCCTATAAATTTGCGCTTACTAGATCGGGGTAACCCGTTGCGAGCTGAAGCTTAAAATCTTTTCTCCCAATTCGTTATCTAAGCAAAGCTATTGATGTTCTATAATTTACTTTCTTCTCCATATTGCCAGAGTACTGCTAGGTAGTATACTTTTCACACAAATCTACTAATTCCTGAAAAAACAGAGGAGCTGGAATCGCAAAATGATTATTGCCAACAATCTTTTGAGCCAATACTCGATAACCGTTTGCCGCCTCTGAATTGCCTTCTTTTTCTACAACAGTCTTAGCCAATCGTTCACACTTTTGTATAAGTTGATCTCTTTTCACAAAGTGGATCATCTGTGAATTAATTCTGGATGCAAACTCAGAAACCAGCTCAAATTCCTGATCAACATTTCTTGAATTACAGATTATCCCCCCTAATTTTACACCACGGCTTTTACCAACTTTTTCAACTGCTATCGCAATATTATTGGCCGCATATAATGCCATAAACTCCCCCGAAGTTACAATATATATTTCCGTTGCATAACCGGATTGTATAGGTTTAGCGAAACCACCGCAGACAACATCACCAAGTACGTCATACAATACAAAGTCGTACTCTTCTTCAAATATATTTAGATTCTCAAGAATATCCATCGTACGAATAATGCCACGTCCCGCGCAGCCTACACCGGGCTCCGGTCCGCCAGCTTCAATAGCTGATATGTTTTTGTAACCATTAAACAGAACCATACTACGTGTAATATCAAAGCCCTCTCTTTCACTATCGGTCCAAATATCCAATACAGTTGGGATAAAATCACCGACAATTGTTCTCGTCGAATCATGCTTAGGGTCACATCCAATCTGTAAAACTTTATAATCATTATCAGCAAGTGCTGCACAAACATTTGCTGATGTAGTGGATTTTCCAATACCACCTTTACCATAAATTGCAATTTTACGCATACATTACACCTCCTTTACTTTCTAATGTTATTGTACGATTATAGTGCACAGATAATCTGAATGTACAAGATCTTTTGATTCTCCCCATTCAAAATCAATGTTTGGAGGCTGCTTACCATATAATCTAAAGCAATATAAATCAGGTTTATTCATATCATTGTAAAGCCTTCGAGCCGCGCAACCACCTTGACATATATCTAATACATCGCAGTCGGCACACTCCTCAGGTACAGCTTTGGTTTCTTCAGTTACTTCTTCAATATATTGAAGAAATGCTTCATATGAAAACTTTTTCTTATTTGCTACTAACTCATCAATACTAGACATGCTTTTATTCCAATACACACAAGGGACAATACCGCCATCTGGCCGAATTCGCAAGCTTTTCTTGCCACACCTTGACCCGCCATCCAATGTTTTATTTCTGATTAATGCATTGACGATTGGCTCACTACAAGAAACTATCTTAGAATTGCTAAATAATCGTTTTACCCCTTCCCAAAATTCATCATAGGTCAATAAGTGTTTAAGTGTATGAACTGGTTTATATACATTTACTCTAAGATTTACGCCTATACCCCTAGCCTTTTCAGCCATTTTATCCATTACATTGTAATTTTCTTTCATCATTGCACAAGCAAAGGAAGCTTCTACCCCCAGTCGCTTACACCTTTCAATCCCAGTTTCAACTAAGTTAGCGGCACCTAATCCTCGAAACTGATCGTGATTGTCTTTTTGAGCAAAATCTAATGAGAAATCAATATCATTAAATCGTTTAAGCTGTTTATCATCTAACAATGCGACTGTATAACCATTAGTTGTTAGGGCCATTTTTATTCCTTTCTTATATACATAATCTGTAATTTTATCAAACTCAGAATGTAATCCACTTTCTCCTGTTCCAAAATTAATAGCAGTAATATCTAAGTTCTTGCAAAGTTTTTCTACATCTTCATATTTAAGTTCAAAAGTTTGATCCTCCCGAGAATAGCAATGACTGCAATTATAATTGCACTTATTCGTAATACCTATCCCAATTGAAAAGTCCATATTTAATTCCCTCTCAATCTTTATGATTTTTTCAAACTACATAAGCTTTCTACAAGGTATTTACAAAAATTGGAGTAAATGGAGTTCCGTCAAATTAAACATTAATAAAGTATTTACTTTGGGATAAAAATTCCATAGGTTAGTCTCGCTTGTAATTTACATTATTTAAAATATAAATTTAACTTTTCGCAAAATTATGTTATAATAAATTTGGCAAAGCAAAATAGTATAAGCTATTAGCTGCAACCCATAATCATTGTTTCCGCCAAGAAGCCTTATGATTATGGGTTTTGCCATGTATAATTTTCACTGCTATTCTCTATTACTAAATTTAATTATTTACATAACATTCACCTTACTTCCTCATTTATTGATAAAGTATTTAAATCTACTTATAGATAGATTATTTGATATAAATACAATATTAACTAATAGTAAAATTGGCAAAGAAAATAAGCATAAGCTATCAGCTGCTGACCTATAATCATTGTTTCCGCCAAGAAGCCTTATGATTATGGGTTTGCCTCGTTATTAGGATGAAAACTGTTAATAATCTAAATAATCTATTTACTGGTACAAGATTTATAATAGCCGATACTGCTTACTCTTGGTAAAATCCAGGCCCCAAAAACTTCAGTTTGAGCCTCAACAGGCACTATTCGAACTTTTTATATTAGATGATATCACTAACATAATCAATATTAAGTACCAGACATGCTATGCTAAGACACATAGTGATAGACCAATTTGGTATCCAAATCAGACATCTGGTCTCGCTTACGCAAAATTGCATAACGAAAACATAGTGATTAACTGCTCGCCGTCACTGTTAACGCCAAAGCATTGTGATTCCTGGTTTGATAAAGCTCCGCCAAAGCAATACTCTGTCAAACTTGTCCATAATCCAATCTATCTTTAACCTCAATTAATCAACACACATTACATTTCCTCCCTTGTTTGTCATTGTTTTCCTTATTTTTTCATTATAAAATATATTTATCTATTAATCAACCATTATTTATAGATATCTTCATCATTGTAACATTATAGTACATTCACGGATTTCCAATTGTATAATACTATTGGACATTAAAACCATAGTCCTCCAGTAAAAGAATAAACACTATTAAATCAACAGTTTACGAGTTTATATAAGTCATAAGTTTAGGAAAACTGCTCTAAAAAATGGAAACTTAAATTATACTAATATTTTGGATTTATAACTACTTTATCTGCAAACTTACTATCTCAATTAGCTGCGCACCCATCGGTTAGGTTGTGGAGCGCAAACCTGCATTCATTTTAAAATAATTTTTTTCGTTGCATAGCCGTAAATTTCCAACCATATGGTTTTCGCTTACACGCAAAAAAACTGCCCCAATTGATCATTGAGGCAGTTTTACCGTCAAATGCTGTTAAGCAGTTTTTCCAGCGCTTGGTATTTGGCGTCATTGTAGATTTGATCAAAATCCACAATATACCATTCACCCTTGATTTTTTCCAAGCCTACCGGTTTAACGGTAAAATTAAAGGTGTCCTGCTCCTGCAGGGTGGCAACCACGACTGCATAATTGCCCTCGCGGGCGGCTTGTTTGACCGACATTACATTGGACTTTTTCAGTTGAGCCAAACCTGAATCACCGGTCAGAAACTTGACCACAGTCTTAGCGTTTCCGCTTGAAGCTGGCGATATATATAATCCGGCTTCCTTCATTTTGCTGTTTTGAGCGGCGTCAACGAAGGTTTTAACCACTCCATCCGGCTCAAGTCCGGTTATTCGCTTGGCATTCGAACCGCCGCCGCAGCCGGCCACTAACATCACGAAGAGCAGTAAGCCTGCGACAGCCAAAGTTTTCAGCGATTTTTTCGGCATCCAGTATTCATCCTCTCTGCTTGACTGCATAAGTAATTTCTTGCCTTTCCCAGCATAACACAAATTGACTGACTAGTCACTGGCTAAAACTGGCATTATACAATAGCAGGCGCCGGTTGCGTCCAGCCTAATAAAAAAGGGGTCTCACATGGCTTGCATGTTGAGACACCCTCCAGGATTATACAATTTTCACTTTATAGCGGCGCATCCAGGCATCAGCCTGCACCAGATAGGCAAACAACTGCGCCCCGCCCATCAATTGCCCAAACCAGGGGATATTGGAAGCCGCCAGGTCAGTTTGGGCAATCGCCTTAATCTTGCCGGCATCAATCAGCGGCAGCAGCGGTGAAGACGTATCGTCCAAAACCTCCAGCGCCCATTTCCGCACTGTGTTCAGATATTCGGGATTATGCGTTTTAGGGTAAGGGCTTTTTTTCCGCCATAACACATCGTCCGGCAATATCCCGGTTAACGCATACCGCAGCAGCCCTTTTTCCCGTTGCTGATAATTTTTCATTTCCCAGGGAACATTCCAGACATACTCGACCAGCCGGTGATCGCAATAAGGCACCCGGACCTCAAGGCCGAAGGCCATACTCATCCGGTCTTTGCGGTCAAGCAGGGTAGGCATCCAGCGGGTCAGGCTCAAATAAAAGATTTCCCTCATCCGGGCAGCGCCGGCCGCCTCCCCCGGTAAGCGCGGAACCTCAGCCAGGGCATCGCTGTAGCGTTGTTTGACATAGTCGCTTAAATTGAGCCTGGCTTTAAATTCCGGCGATAACCAGTCTAACCTTATTTCCGGCCGCGGCGCCCAGGGAAAGGTCGTTGCGTTGATCATTTCCTCGCGATAAAACCAGGGATAACCGCCGAAGACCTCATCAGCGCACTCTCCCGACAATGCTACCGTAGCGCCTTTTTTGATTTCCCGGGAAAATAGATACAGCGATGTATCAATATCAGCCATTCCCGGTAAATCACGCGCAACGGCGGCCTGGGGCAGACTTTGCGCCAATTCCTGATTCTCCAGGATAATTTCATGATGATTGGTATGAAAATATTCCGCCATCCGCTTTACCCAGGGCGCATCGGCATTAGGCTGAAAACTGCTGGCCTGAAAAAATTTTTCATTGTCGCGGTAATCAACCGAATACGTATGAAGCTGCCCTAAGCCGTCACGACGGTAAGTATTGGCCGCCAGAGCGGTAAGAGCGCTGGAATCCAGCCCGCCTGACAGGAACGTGCAGACCGGCACGTCAGCAACCAGCTGCCGCTGGGCCGTATCCAGCAATAACTCGCGGACAGTCTTTACTGTCTGGGTAAAATCATCTTCATGGGGCTTACTGTGCAAAGCCCAGTATTGCACGATCCGTGTTCCATTGCGGTTATACAGCAGCGAATGACCGGGCTTTAGCTCGTAAATATCGCGAAATATACCATGACCCGGCGTCCGCGCCGGCCCAATCATAAAGACTTCAGCTAATCCTGCGGCATCGATTTCCGGCTGCACCAGCGGATTGGCCAGCAAGGCCTTTAATTCCGAACCAAACAGCAGCCTGCCGCCCCGCTCGGCATAAAACAGCGGCTTGACGCCAATGCGGTCCCTGGCTAAAAATAAGTGTTCCTTCTGTTCATCCCAAATGCCGAAAGCAAATATTCCATTCAGTTTTTCGACACACGCCGGACCATATTCAATATAAGCTGTCAGCAATACCTCCGTATCGGAGCTGGTGGTAAAGTGATAGCCGCGGGCTTCCAGTTCCTGCCGCAGTTCGGGGGTATTATACAACTCCCCGTTATACGTAATGACATAATTCCAGTCGCCGCGCCGCCTGATCATCGGCTGCGCCCCATTGACCAGGTCAACAACGCTTAACCGGCGATGACCGAGCGCTACCGCCGGTTTAACGTAAGTTCCGGATGCATCGGGCCCCCTGGCTGCCAGTGTTGCGACCATTGCATCTAAAATAGCGCGCTCCTGCTCCAAATCATTGTCCCAGTCTATCCATCCAGTAATGCCGCACATGTTATGCATCTCCCCTTCGAGAAGAAATGAGCGCCTATCAGACCACTTTACAGCAGTGTTATAGGCGCCTTTGCCTCGCGTGTTAATTACAGGATATAAATATGCAGGCAGCCGTAGTTTTGCTACAAACTTAGCAAGACGGCGGACGGTTACTTTTCTTGGTTGTCTTTAACATGACTCTTTTGTAGCCATTCAGGCCAAACATCGCTCGCAAGGCCTGACCGGTCCACAGGCTCAGCCGCCCCTGCGGATAAAGCACCAGCACTCCGCTTGGCAGCTTCTCCGCAATCAGCACCGGCCCTTCGCCGGAATTATCATAAATCCGCGCCACATCAACAATCCGCGTGGCCTCAGCCAGCCGGGCCATCGTCCGGTGATATCTGGATCTGATTTTATCCGCGGGAACATCGTGGCCCCCCTTTAGCACCCGGTTGCGGACCCGCTCCACATTAATCATCGGATCCTGGGTGGTAACAAACAGAAAATAAATGACATACCCGGCCGCTTTTGCCGCCTTTAGCAAAGCAATTTTAGCATCTGTCGACATCACTGTTTCCATGGCAAAAGACTGCCCCTGCCTAATGGCGGTACGGCGCAGCCGGTCGGCCTCCTCGGCCGCCGCCAGCGCCTTTAGCTGATATTGTTTGGCAATTTCATCGGCATTAATATACAAAGACGGCAAATCACCGGGATTTGCCGCATAGATTTTTTCAGTTATTGTACTTTTCCCTGAACCGTTGGGACCGGCAATCACCACTAAACGAGCGTATTGTTCGCCCATATGTCCATACCTTTGACCGACCGTCTCCGGCCTTTGTATTTTCTGGCAATCACATAGCGTTTTTCGCCTGTAGGCGCTAAAAAGTACAGTCCTTTTTCATCTTTATGGCAAGTTGCCTGGCCTAAAGCCTGCGTGCGGGCAATGGCCTCATGGGTGGTCTCGGCCAGAAAGCTTTCCTGCTGACGTTTCCCCATAGCCCAAAAGCTCTTTTGTGCTTCCATACGAACGCTCCTTTACACCAAAGATTATTATACTTTATTATATCATCTTTACGGCAAATATTGTTCGTCCGAAAATAAAAAGCGCTGTTAAAATTGCTGGTAGTACTGGTGCTTCTATGGGCCGGCTAAACCATCGCCTTCGACTTCCAGTCGCCGCTTCGCCAGCGCCACAGCATAGCCAGGCCGCGGAACCACTCATCAAGCAGCATAACCAGCCAGAGTCCGGGCAAGCCATAGCCCAAGACGACGCCAAGATAATAGCCCAGGCCAATGGTGATTGACCACATGGAAATAATCGCGACAAACACCGGGAATATGACGTCGCCGGCGCCCCGCAGACCATAGATAAACACAATATTAAACGTACGTCCGGGCTCTAAAAAAGCATCAATCAGAAATACCGTCGCGCCCAGCGCAATAATTCCGGGATCACTGGTGAATATTTCCATAAGCTGATACCGGAATAGAAACAGCAATCCGCCAATGACCCAGGCGCCGGCAAACGCAATCTTAAAATTCTGCATACCGGCTTGCTCCGCCTCGGCAAATTTCCGGGCACCCACTAGCTGCCCGATCATAATAATATTGGCCTGTCCGATTGCCAGTGAAAATAAAAACGCCATTTTAATGACCGACCAGGCATACGTACGCGTAATATAGGCATCAGCGCCTAAATGAACAATGATGATCATCATCAGAATCGTCTGGCTCAAATTATAGGACATGTTTTCCATGGCAGCCGGGAAGCCAATGGTGAGCAGTTGCTTTAATTCACGAACCGGGAAAGCCAGCAGATGACGCAAAATACCGATTTTCAGCAATTTGGTAAACACATAAACCAGGGCCGCCATAACGGCCACGCCTTTGCCGCATACGGCGGCAATGGCGACCCCCTGAACGCCCAGCGCCGGAAAGCCTGCCACGCCCAGTCCCAGCAGAATCGAACCCGTCAAATTTAATACATTCATAAAAGCCGTAATGGCCAGGCATTGTTTGGTCCGGCCGAAACCTTTTAAAATGGCGTCCGCCGATGACAGCAGAGCATCAAAAAAAATAAAACCACCTACAATCTGCATGTAGGTGTGAGCGTAGCTCAGTAAATGATCCGCTATGCCCAGACGCATCAGAATGCCTTTACCGAAGGTCAGCAGAATAAGACTGACCGCCGCGCCCAGCAGAGCATTAAACAGCAGTGATACGGCGGCAATCTTATCAATTGCCTCCGGCCGCTTTGCGCCAACATTCTGCGCTACCAGAACCGAGGTTCCCATCGAAATAATGGCAAACACCAGTAAAAAATTCCAAATAATCTGATTGGTGGCTTCCACTCCCGCCGCAGCCACACTGTCATACTTGCTTAAAATATACACATTGACAAAGCCTACCAGCATAATTAGAAATTGTTCCAAAAATATCGGCCAGGCCAATTTAAATAAGGAAAACCTGTTCACTTTTATCCCCCAGCTTGTGTTGATATTCGCCTGCCCTGCCTTCATAGCCGCAATGGCTCATTTACTCATATTATCAGAAACAGATTTTGTTGTCAAAACAAAAATTCGTCCCGCTTGCCCAGGTTGTGATGGCGGTCACAGCAACGAGGGATAATAAAGCCTATACTGGTACTGTGCCAATCTTTAAACTGCAAACGATCAGTAACTGCAGCATTCAGGGTTGGTAAAAGTATTACAAAGCGAAAAGCAAATTAGGAGGGACAGCAACATGGAACAAAAATTCATCAAGAATATAGAATTCGCCAAAACGCTGACCATGGCCGGTCTTGTCGATTACCAGCCCGGCCGCGTGGTCAGCCTGACGCTGGTGCAGAATGAGGCGGTCAGCATTACCCTGTTCGCCTTCAGCAAGGGCGAGGCAATCAGCACACACGCCGCGCCCGGCGATGCCCTGGTCTACCTGTTGGACGGCGAGGCCGAAATTACCGTTGGCGATAGCAAACTCACCGCCCGCACCGGTGAAGCAGTGGTCATGCCGGCCAACATTCCCCACGGACTGGAAGCCGTCGATAATTTCAAAATGCTGCTGATTGTAATCAAATAGCACAGCACTCCGCTGTCCGCAAGCAAACCCAAGACGGCGGTCGGCGCAGCCGGAAATCGTCTTGGGTTTAAGCGCTCTTTCTTTCTTGCGCAGAAAGGCGTGTCGCTGTGCGTTTGCTAACACGTTTTGCGACACGCCTTTTATTTACCGGTATTTACCGGTTAGAGCAAAGCAATTTTTTCTTGTTCCACAATGGCCCGGACCTCGCTGCCTTCACCAAACCGGCCTAAAACAATCTTTTTGCTTAACTCGGTTTCAATTGTCCTGCTGATCAAGCGCCGCAGCGGCCGTGCGCCATAAGCCGGGTCATACCCGTCCCTGGCCAGTAAATCCAGTACCGCATCATCCCAGGTTAAGGTAATATTAACCTGTTTTTGCAGCCGCTTGTTCAGGTTTTCCAGCAGAATTCCGGCAATTGTGCGGACCTGCTCCGCTGAAAGGCCGTTAAAAACAATGGTATCGTCGACCCTGTTTAGAAATTCCGGCCGGAAATAGCTTTTCAGCATGTTCAGCACCCGCTCTTTGGCAACCGCAAAATCGTTCTGCAATATTTCCGCCGAGCCTAAATTGGAAGTCATGATGATAATGGTATTTTTGAAACTAACGGTGCGCCCTTTACTATCTGTTAAGCGGCCGTCGTCTAAAATTTGCAGCAGGACATTGAATACATCGTTATGCGCTTTTTCAATTTCATCCAACAGCAAAACGCTGTAAGGCCGGCGGCGTACTGCTTCCGTAAGCTGGCCGCCCTCGTCGTAGCCGACATAGCCCGGCGGAGCCCCAATCAGGCGGGCCACCGCGTGCTTTTCCATATATTCACTCATATCCAGCCGCACAATATTGCGTTCATCATCAAACAGAATTTCCGCTAAGGCCTTCGCCAGCTCAGTTTTGCCCACACCGGTCGGCCCCAGGAAAATAAACGATCCAATGGGCCGGTTCGGGTCCTTAATCCCGGCCCGCGCTCTGATGATTGCTTCGCTTACCGCTTGCACCGCATAGTCCTGGCCTACTACCCGGGCGTGCAATACCTCTTGCAATCTGGCCAGCTTTTCCCGTTCCCCGGCCAGCATCCGGCTGACGGGAATACCGGTCCAGCGGCTGACCACTTTGGCAATATCCTCATCGCTTACTTCTTCTTTCAGCAGTGTGCCGCCGCTCTTTTTATCAGCCAGGGCTTTTTCCTCATCCTGCAGCCGCCGTTCAAGTTCCGGCAGGCGGCCGTATTTCAATTCGGCCAGACGGTTTAAATCATACGAGCGCTCGGCTGCCTCCATATCGCTTTTTACAGCCTCAATTTCCTGTTTTAATCCTCTGACCCGCAATATCGATTGTTTTTCCATTTGCCACTGCTCTTTCAGCTGGTCGGCCTGCTCACGCAGGCCGGCCAGTTCCGCTTCGATGTGCCTGGTTTTATCCTGTGCGGAAACATCGCTTTCCTTCTTCAGCGCCTGATCCTCAATTTCCAGCTGCATGATCCGGCGCAGTATTTCATCAAGCTCACTGGGCATCGAATCTATCTCCGTACGCAGCTTGGCTGCGGCCTCGTCTACCAAATCAATCGCCTTATCCGGCAAAAAACGGTCGGAAATATAGCGGTCGGATAAAACAGCGGCCGATACCAGCGCCGAATCCTTAATCCGAACGCCATGATGAATCTCATAACGTTCTTTTAAGCCCCGCAAGATCGAGATGGTATCCTCCACCGTAGGCTGCCCGACCATTACCGGTTGGAAACGCCGCTCCAATGCAGTATCCTTTTCAATATATTTGCGATACTCATTCAGGGTTGTCGCCCCGACACAGCGCAATTCGCCCCTGGCCAGCATCGGTTTTAAAATATTGCCCGCATCCATCGCCCCTTCAGCCGCGCCGGCGCCGACAACAGTATGCAGCTCATCAATAAATAACAGGATCTTCCCTTCGGATTTGGCAATTTCGTTTAAGACATTTTTCAGCCGTTCCTCGAATTCGCCCCGGAACTTGGCGCCTGCCACCAACGCCCCCAAATCAAGTGAATATAATGTTTTATTTTTTAATGACTCCGGCACGTCTCCGGCAATAATGCGGCGGGCCAGACCCTCGACAATGGCTGTTTTGCCTACACCAGGTTCACCAATCAGTACGGGATTGTTTTTGGTCCGGCGCGACAGTATTTCAATTACCCGCCTGATCTCGTCATCCCGGCCGATCACCGGGTCCAGCTTGCCCTGCTGAGCTTGCGCCGTAAGATCGCGGCCATATTTACGCAGCGCCTGAAAGGCCTCTTCCGGGTTATCAGAGGTAATGCCCTGACCGGCGCGATGCCCGGTTACAATAGACTTAATCCGGTTGCGCACCAGATTGAATTCCCGGCATATCCGGATCACCTCATTGTCGCCGTCTTCAACAACGGCCAGCAACAGATGCTCGGTGCTGATAAACTGATCTTTCATATCAGCGGCCATTTTTTCCGCCAGCGCCAATACCCGCAGCATAGCCGTATTCATATGCATGCCGGCCGCGTCGCCGCGAACTGACGGCTGCTGCTTCAAGAGCTGTTCCAGTCTCACCTGCAGTAAACCAGGGTCAACCTTAAGCTCAGTGAAAATCTGCCCTAAAAGTCCTTCAGCGTCTCTGGCCAATGCTGCTAACAGATGCGCCGTAGTGATCTCCTGATGATAATACATTGCAGCCAATTGCTGCGCTCCCTGCATTGCCGCCAGTGCGCGCTGCGTATACTTTTCCTGTTGCATATAACCAGCCCCCTCAGTTACTTTTTGTAGTTTAAATTCGTCTACCGTCGGCGGTAACTTTACATATTACCTGACAATCAGTATCCTTGAATTTATCTTAACAAAGCCTGCCAATTTTAGCAATCATTTTTTTGACTTTTTGACCTTTAAGACAATTTTTTGCGCCATTTCGTCAGCTAATGTAACTGCCCCTAAAGCGGGACAAAGCCACCGGCATATTCTGTCGCTATTTCCCGGAAATAGTGAATTGTAGCCGATTGGCCTCATTTGCTGGCTAAACTTCTGCATTAGAAAACAGAGAAAAAAGCCCCGGGATGAAAAATCATCCCAGGGCTTCGGGCCGCTATATGGCGATATCAACACCGGCGGTGACGGAAATGCCTGTACGCTGTTCAGTTTGCGCCGGGGCCTGGCCGGCGTCGTTTTTCGTTTGCGCTTGCTCCTGCTTTTGCTGTAGTTGTTGAATACGCGCTTCAATTACCTGCAGTTGCGCTTGGAGCGTCTGGATTTGGGTTTCCTTATCTTCGGAAGCCTGACTATCCTGATTTAATTTGCTGATCTTTTGCTCAATCTGCTCTTTCTTTTTTTCCAGTGTCTTAATCTGGCTTTGATTAGACTGGCTGGTCTGACCATACGAACTGCCTGCTGCAGAAATCTGCATGACAACTCCCCCCTAAACATTGTTTTTATTTAAGCACAGTACGTGCTGTACTTTTAAAACAGCGGCGGCCCCATCCGATTGCCGGCCGCAGTACTGGGCTTAACAGCAGGTAGAATTACGCTTTCGCCCTCTTGCAGGCCACTGATAATTTCCACGCTGGAATCATCGCTTAAGCCGACCTGAACCGGCTGTTTCTGCGTTTGTCCGTTGACTTTTAATTGTACATATTTTTGCCCATTTTCTTCTTTTACGGCGGCAGCCGGTAAAACCAGCACACCACTGCCCGCTCCGGTTTCAATATTAACCCTGGCCGTCATTGTGGGAAACAATAAGCCTTCCGACGATTCAACATCGACATAGACCGGATAATAAATGACATTGGAAGAAGTCGTGGCGCTGCGGGAAATACTGGTTACCTTACCCGAAAAGCTCTGATCGGTATAGGAGTCAACCGTAAACGTAACATTTTGACCTAACTTCACCTTGCCAATATCGGTTTCATCTACCAGCACCTTGATCTGCATTTGGGACATATCGGCAATTGTCATGATGACTTGCGGGGTGGAAATCCCTTGCGCCACCGTCTGGCCGGCCGGAGTGGGCTTGCCAATCACCATGCCGTCCACCGGAGATTTGATGACATAGTACTCAAGCTGTGATGAATAATTGTCATAATTGGACTTAGCCACCAGATAGTTGGTCATATCAGCATCCAGCTGCTGATCCGACTGACCGCCCACTGCCGCCAGCTTTTTGCTGCGTTCATAAATGGCGCTGTAATTCTGCAACTGTGAATAATATTGGGCAACCTGGGCTTTTAAGCTGGTGTCATCCAGTACCAGCAAGACTTGACCGGCTTTTACCAGATCGTTTTCCTTTACTTTGACATCCGTAATCAGCCCGGTAACCCGTGAGCTGATTTCTACGGAATTTAACGGAGAAATCGTGCCCGTTGCCGCAACCACCTGCTTAATGTCGCCGCGGGTTACGGCAACGGTATTTTCAACGGCAGCCGGGGCGTTGCGCTGCTTAAAGTAATATAAGCCGCCGGCTGCGATCAGCATGCCAACCACCACAAATACGAAAACTGTTTTGTATTTCTTTCTCCAAATGGAATTCATATTCAGCCTCATTTCTTCTGGTCAAAATCATTGTATGTAGTAAAAACTGTTATCACTAGTTTAAACTGCATTTCTTGGAATTAATTTTGAATTCTCCATAATTATGTTTTTTTTTACAAACTTTATGCTACAATATACTAAATCTTCTTTGAAAAATCCAAGGAAATTCCAAGGATGCTCAGGTAAAATTAGATAGCATAAACATCCAAGGATGGAGAATTTTGACACGGCAGTTCAATAAAGAGGTTATACAGTGAAATTATTATTAGTAGAAGATGAGTGCAAATTATCCGGAGCACTGGCGCACATTCTGAAAAGAAGCGGCTACTCGGTGGATATTGCCGAAGATGGCAATACCGGTCTTGAAATGGCGGCCACCGGATTTTATGACATCATTATTTTAGACCGGATGCTGCCGGTACGGAACGGCATTTCACTCCTGAAAGAATTTCGCAGTCTTGGCTTTAACACCCCGGTACTTATCCTGACCGCAAAGGACAGTCAAAACGATCTGATTGAAGGACTTGACGCCGGAGCTGACGATTATGTAGTCAAGCCGTTTTCAACGGACGAATTACTGGCAAGATTACGGGCATTGACCCGCCGCAAGAGCAAAGACTTTGTCGGTGATACCATTTCCGCCGCCGGACTGACCTTAAATCCCCTGCGCGGTGATGTTGTCAAAGGCAATTCCGTCATTCACCTGTCGGTTAAAGAATCCTTATTATTGGATTTGCTCATGCGCAATTTAGGTCAGGTCATCACCAAAGAGCGTATCCTGGAAAAAGTCTGGGGTTACAATTCGGACACCGATATCGCCAGTGTCGATCTGTATATTCATTACCTGCGCAAAAAGCTCGGCGTCAAAAACATCATTACCGTCCGCGGCGTAGGTTATTATCTGCACGGAGCCAATGATGTTCAATAAACTCCGTTTAAAACTGACCTTAATTAATGCAACCGTCATCTTTTTGCTGTTTTTCCTGTTGATTACCGGCACTTATTACTCTTCCCGCCTGGAAATAAACCATCGCTCAGAAACGATGGCCCATAAGGTCTTGCAGGATATTGAATCCGGCCTGATTGATGATTTGCCGCTTCGTCCGCCCGAGCAGCCCGGGCCTGTTTTCTTTTTTATCAGAATTTCGCCCGGCGGGCTGATTACCGACCAATCCTCTAATTCCCTCCAGTCAGAGGAAGAGCTGGCCGTCTTGTCGGCAGCAGCGCTAAAAGACCAAAACGCCCAGGGAATCATTGCCTTCGGCGGCACTGAATATAAATACCTGAAATCCGCGGTCAGCGAAAACGATGAAATCACCATTCTCTTTCAGGATTTCACCCATGAAAACAATATGCTGTTGATTCAATTGACTGCCCTGATTGTTACCGGACTGGTCTGTTTATTACTATCCTTTTTAGGCAGTTTCTTTATGGCGAACCGGGCAATGGGACCGATTCAGAAAGCCTGGCAGCAACAACAGGATTTTCTGTCGGACGCGTCCCATGAGCTGCGTACTCCGCTGGCCATTATTCAGACCAACCTGGATGTCGTTATGGGCAATCCCGGGGAAACAGTGGCCAGTCAGGCTAAGTGGCTGCAAAACATCAAGGAAGAATCCGGCCAAATGGCTCAGGTAGTCGATTCACTGCTGTTTCTGGCCCGGGCCGACTCCAATCAGCAGCCGCTGCTTAAATGCTCATTTTCCCTTGATACCGCACTCAGACAGGCAGTATCGCCCTTTGAGGCCCTGGCGGCATTAAAAGAAATATCACTAAGCCTAAGCTGCCCGCATCCAATCAGCTTTTTCGGTGATGAAGCCAGAATCAAGCAGGTGATCAGCATTCTGCTGGATAATGCCATACGCCATACGCCTGCCGGCGGCGCAATCGCGATCCATTTGACGAGGGCAGATTCCCGGACAACGCTTACAGTTACCGACTCGGGTGAAGGAATTGATCCCGAGTCACTGACCAAAATCTTTGATCGCTTTTATCAGGCTGATCGATCCCGTTTCAATGGCGGCGCCGGGCTGGGACTGGCAATCGCCAAATGGATTGTAAAAACTCATCACGGTACGATCACTGCAACCAGTCAGCCGGGCGTAAAAACAGTGTTTTCCATCCAGCTGCCTTAAGCGGCCGGCATGAGCACTACCTGTCCCGCTTTCCTAACTGTTTATACACAATATCAATGGCCGTCGGCTGGCCCGATAATTCGGCATACCAATGATTTAACCCGGCGTCAAACCATTTGGAAGATCCGCCGATCAACTCCCGGTAGGGCGCGGCTATCGCCGTTTTGATCGCAGGAAGCGCCGCAGCGTCCACCAAATGTGAACTGAATACAATTGCCGCAATCGGGGCTGCCATCAGCAAAAAAGTCATGATTACATTTGCAATTCCTGTCATTAAGCACTGCAATATTTTTTTCATTGCTCTCCTCCTTCCGCCCTGCCCTGAATGCCAGGGTAACTAGTGTGTCTTGACCAAGTTAAATCTTAGAATTAGACAGTGTAATCCTAATTCACAACTTTGCCAGACATTAGTACCTTGTCAGCCTTAAAACGGTAGAATAATGGCTGGCCGGGTACTAGCTCTGTTTTCGTATTGTGTCAAAAGACTTTTAGGATTTTCTTAGAGGACCAAAGACGGCATATCCGGAAGCCGCCTTGGCTTGTCAAACCCGGTGACCACGCCCTTGTTTCCAAAAATGAGGGCGTGGTCACCGGGTTTTGTTGTGTCTAACAGCGGCAAACGACCGGTTATTGAATATTTTGCCGGTTTTTTACCAATATTAAGGATAAAAACTGTACTGGCATGATTTTCTTTTTGCCCGCGACAGCACGCAGCGCCTGGGTTTCTCAGGCTAACAAAATCTGTCATGCACCAGAGGTAGGAGAATCGCGAAAAAGAACGAATAGTAACAAGGTGTTTTAGTTAACATAAAAAATTTAAATGATTGGTAGGTGTCAACATGATCCAGGTATCTTTTAAGAAAAAAGTACTCACAGGCTTTCTTGCTCTTTCCGTTCTTACCACTTCGTTCGGAGGCGCTTTCGTTTCCTCCGTTCAGGCAGCCAGTCCGGAAGAGATATCCACAGAGGTAAAAGAGGAAAAAACTTCCGGCAAAGGCATACTGCTGGGTCTTGCTGCCATAGGACTGATCTCAGCCCTTTCCAATCACGGCGATTCGGATAAAAAATCAGATCAGGGCAGCAGCTCAGGCTCAGATTCCAACTCAGGTTCAGACTCAGGCAACAGCACCAGCAGCGGCACTGCTGCGGAAAAACAGGAAGCCTTCACTTTGTTAAACAAAGACCGGGCCGCCAATGGCCTGCCGGCTTTAACCCTTAACTCCAAGCTGACCAGTCTGGCGGATGACTATGCAGCCGATATGATTAAGCGCAGCTATTTTTCTCACTACAATCCGGAAGGCGAATCGCCCTTTGACCGTATGGACAAAGCGGGAATAACCTACACTTCGGCCGGTGAGAATCTGGCGATCAATACCAGTGTGGCTGCAGCTCAAACAGCTTTCATGAATAGCTCCGGCCACCGCGCCAATATTCTCAATTCCAGCTTCACCGAGGTTGGCATTGGTGTGGTTCACAGTTCCGACGGTTCAGTTTATGTTGTTCAGGAATTCATCGGCAAATAGGATTTGCCGGGAGCTGCCGCGAAAAGGCAGCTCCTTTTTTATTTTGGCGCGCCTCGCAAGCTCCGCTGCCATTCCTTAAAGCAGCAGTAATTCTGAATTTCTTCGCCATATTTTTACCGAATGGGCTGTTTTCCAAGAAGAATCCAATAAAAATATGGGAAAATAGTGTTGAGTCCAAACAATGCTGAAAGGAAGGGAATAGCGATGAATAACAGCACCGCGCCTTTGACAAGTTTTCCCGGGGTGTCCGGGCCGAAATGAAAACTGCCGTCACTCGGACAGGCCAGGCAGGAATTATCTATGAAATTCACTATTTATTTAGTTGATCACGACGAGTCTTTTTGTGAAATCTTATCATTCTTTTTAGCTAAGGAAGGCTGGCAGGTAACTGTTTTTGGCAAGGATGCCCAACCTCTGCTGCATGTGGCTGATCGCCCGAACCTCTGGATTCTGGACGCCGCTGGCGAAGAAGGGTTCAAAATCATGCGGGAGGTTAAGGAAAAAAGGAAAGATGCCGCCATCATTCTGACTTCTGAGCGGGAAAGAGTGATGGACCGGGTTCTGGGACTCGAACTCGGTTGCGATGATTTTGTTGTTAAGCCGTTTTCTCCACGGGAATTGGTTCTGCGGGTCGGCCGAATCCTCAAAAGAAAAAAAACGGCGGCGGCACCGGTAAGAATTAAGCTGCAGGACTATCTGCTGGATCTTGACCGGCGGGAAGTCACCTATCAGGATCAGCCCGTCGCTTTAACCTCTAAGGAATTTGATCTGCTGTTGTTTTTTCTCCAGTATAAAAATGCAGCTTTATCCCGGGAGCAAATTCTTCATCAGGTGTGGGGTGAAAACTATTTTGGCTCCGACCGTGTCGTTGACGACCTGATCCGGCGCATGCGCAAAAAAATGTTTAACCTCCGTCTGGAAACAATCTATGGCTATGGCTACCGGATCCTGTGCTAAACGGCAAGCAGGGCGTCTGTAAATGAACGGCATTTACGGACGCCCTGCTTAATTTCCTCACCCCTTGCTGTTAAACCGTCTGCCGCTGGCCGGCAGCGAGACATACTGATAATTGGCAATGACTGTACGGTGTTTTTTGGACCCGCGCAGCGCGGCAGCCAGCTTGTCGCGTTCCTCCACCGCAGCCGCAATGGTCTGTTTGTTTAAACCGATGATCTGCTGCCGGCGGCCGTCGATCTGCGCTTTTAGCGCCAAGCATCTTGGGCTTAAAGCCTGACTGCCTTTTAATCTTTCATCAAACATGCCAAGTGAATGTAAAAGCTTGGTTCGTTCCCGCAACAACCGCTGCAGCCCCCTGATTTCCTGCCGCCGGACAAATTTAAGCTGAATAGCGGTATTTGCGGCTATTTTAGCTAAAATAGCCAGCTTGCCTTGTAATAGCTGATATTGTTCCATCTCAGTCATCGTCCCGCTCCCTAACTGCTGCTGCTATCGCTGGAGAAGACCGCCAACTGGGCGGTGAGCGTGGAAATATAGGTTTCCATATAAGTATACTTGTTGTAATACTGGGTTTCTTTAGCCTCGAGCCGCTCCTCTTCCGCTTCAATCCTGGCCGCCAGATCGTTCAGCTGGTCGGTGAGGATATTATCCGTATTGGAGGCGTCATTCTCCATGCCCGCCTTCTCCAGCAGCAAGCCTTTATTGCCGGACAGATCTCTGGTTGTGCCAATATAATCCTGTAAAACATCATAGAAGCGGTAAGCGATCCCTTCCTCCTTATACCTTACGGCGCGTTCGCTGCTCGTTAGCGAGCGTACTGTGGTTGTCCCGGAATAAGAAGTTGATTGCTGGCAGAAAAGATCCATTACCTCCCCGGGATTGCTTTCCAGGGCGGCTTTTAATTTGTCTTCGTCAATATGGAGTTTGCCTTTTTCATCATAGGTGCCGGTAGTAATGCCGATGGTATAGAAGGTGGCGCTCTGTCCGGCAACCACGGTCAGCATGGTCTCACGCAGAGAAGACAGCATATTCTGCAGCATGGAATCACTATGCAGCAAGCCGGTTGTAGCTTGTTCGTTCCATTTCTCAATTTCCGATTCCGACATCTCCGCCTCCTGAGCTGCGGTCAGCGGCGGATAATCGGAATCGTAATCTTCACTGATCTTGGTATTAATTAAATCAATTAAACTGTTGTAGTCGGTAATAAAATTATTGATCGCGTCGTAAATGGCGTCCGTATCCCTGGTTACGCCAATGGTGGCCGCTTCCGTTGTTACGGAATTCAGCGTATAAGTAACGCCGTCAACGGTCAGAGTGTTGGCGCTGCGGGTAAGTGACTGCCCGTCCAGAGTAAGCTTGGCGTCAGTTCCGGCAGTGGCCTGATTGAGCACTGCGGCCAGAAAGGTTCCCCCGTCTTCACTGGCGACAAGCGTCGCGCCCGCTCCGGTCTCAGTTGCCGTAAGCGACAGCTGATCGCTCAGACTGTCATATTTCATCGTTACCCCGGCATCGCTGGAATTGATTTCACTGATCATTTCGGCCAGGGTGTCATCCATATCAAACGTAAACGCAATATCATTCATGGTAAAAGATAGTTGTCCCTCGTCATTAAATGAAAAGGCTGTGCCCAGCTTGGCGGCGACAGTTTCCAGCGTATCGGTTGTACTTAACCGGTTAGTCAGACTGTCGCTGCTGCTAAACCCGAGCGCTGTCAGCGCACTGCCGCCGCTCGACGGCGCGGCCAGGGTGATCTGCTGCACACCGCTGTCGGCGGCTGCTGAAAATATCAGCAGTCCTTCATCATCCACACTGACGGTTACTTTATCCGCCCCGACAGCCGTATCAACAGCCTCCTGCAAATCCTCCACGTCTTGGGCATCAGCGCCCAGCGTTACCGTTCGGCTGGTGCCGTCCACCGTCAAAACAAAACTGCTGCCCTGCGCTGCAGTAAAATCAGCGGCAGTCGAGCCCTGAATATTGGCGGTTATGCCGCCGGAGCTGGCCAGCGTAGCCGCCGTAGCCAGCTGACTGACTTCAATGGTATGCGTGGCGGCTGTTGCGGTTGCGCCGGCTTTGACGGTTACGGCGCTGGAACTGGACGTTGCCGCAAACTGGGTGTATGTGGACTGACTCAGCATGCTGCTGGACGAAAGCGTGTTGAGGTATTTGTCGGCAAAAGCCGTAACCGAGGTGGTCATTTCCCGGTATTGCTCCTGCCGCCAGGTTGCCAGCTGCTGCTGCTGCTTCAGCCTGTTCAGTTTATACTGCTCCGCACTCATTAACTGCTCAACCAGGGAATCCACATCAATGCCGGACGACAAGCCGGTAATCCGGCTGGTTCCGTTGCTGGTCACCGAAGTAATCGTACCGGAACTGGTTGTAGCCATAATCCTCTCCTCCTTTACCCAGCCATTAACTTAAATAATCCACCAGGCTTTTGCTCATCACCTTGGCCGAAACCGACAGCGAAGCCTGATATACGGCCTGAGCAGTCGAAACGTCAATGGAAGCCTGGGCCACATCGGCATCTTCATTGTTGCTCATCAATTCATTATAAGTAATTTCGTCACTGGCCAGCCGGTCGGAACGCATACTGGCAACATTCATTCTGGCCCCCAGGCTGGCGCGCGCCGCCGAAATCCTGTCAAGATCGGCGTCAAAGTCATCCAGCAGTGCGCTGGTGTTTAACTCATGGGTAGTGGTTGTCACCACCGGCGGACTGCCATCGGTGATTTCAGCCGTTTGATAGGAAGTCTCACCGCCTAGCGCCAACAATAATTTGTCAATACTGTCGAACAAATTCAGCCCCGTCTCTTTACCAATGACATCCTGGCCTTCGACATTGACGGCCATTTGGCTGCCAAAGCCGACATTATAGCGAATGGTCTGCTTTTCTTCCCCGGAATAAGACTGTCCGGCATTAGCCTCGCAAAACGCAGTCAGGTCAGCGCTTTCGGAAACCGGGCCTCCCAGACTCAGATAGCTTCCCTTGAACATCACCTTGTCGCCGACATCAGTGGAAACAATTTCGTAAGGAGGGGAATCGGTGGAGTAACCGCCAAAAACATACCGTCCGGCATACGAGGTATTCATAATGTCCACGACACTTTCTTTCAGCTGGCTGACTTCCGTCAAAATAGCTTCTTTGTCCGAAGCAGCCAAAGTTGCATCATTGGCTCCGTTTACCGTCAGTTCCCTGATCCGCTTCAGCACATCGGTCAGCTCGCCTATCGCGCTCTCGGTTACCTTCATCCAGGCAGTGGCATCTTCCGTATTTTTTTGATATTGTTCCACATTTGACACATAATTGCGGTACTTAATGGCCCGTGTTGCAATGACCGGGTCGTCCGACGGAAGCTGGATGTTGGACTGAGACGCCATCGTTTGCTGGGCCTGGCTGAGCCGCTGCAGGTTTTTATTGAGATTCCAAACACTGTTGGAGGTTAGCATACTATTGGTAATCCGCATCAAAATACCTCCTTTCCTTCTTAATCGGACACCATATTAATGGTCGTCTGATAGATTGAATTCCAGACAGTCACAAGCTGGGCCGATGCGCTGTACGCCTGTTCATATTTGGTTAAATTGGCAGCCTCTTCGTCAGAAGACACGCCGGATACCGAGGTTCGCCGGTCATCGGCATTTTTTACGCTTTTTTCCTGATTCTCCGTCCGGTTTTGCGCATAGGAACTGCTGGTTCCCAGTGTGGCAATAATGGCATTCATCGAATCCTCAGGCGTTCCCTTGTTAAACATGCCGCTGTCTTTGGTAATAGAAATCAGATCAAGAATGTTCTCATTGTTTTCCGATTGGTTTGCCGCCGAAGCTGCTGCAATGTTCTTAACATCTTCCGCAATCTCGGAGGAAAGCGAAATATTGGCTGCCGTAATTTTGGCATAGGCCGCATCCAGCCCGTTTGCAGCGATATCCGCAGCAATATTCGTTGATGATGTTTTGTCATAAGAGAAAAAGCGAATACCGGTTTCCCCTTCTGTCGTCACCCCGCCGGCATGTCCGCTGTAATCGGAAACAGCGCCGCCGGCATAGACGCCCTCATTAAAAGCCTCGGCGAAAATCCGGGCAAAATTATCCAGCTGGGCGCTATAATAGGCAACTCCCTTGTATTGCCCGTCTTCCCCCGTACCATCCCGCACATCCAGATACCCCTTTAACGCTCCGCCGCTTGGTGTATATTCACTGCCGCTGTCCTGCCAGCGAACGCCATACAGGCCGGCTGAATTCTCATAGGTTTCCAGCTTTTGCGCACTTCCGGCATTTACCAGGGTCGAACCGCCGCTACTGATCGTATAACTGTAAATATCTGCGCCTGACGGATTCTGCCCCACAACAGTCTGGGTTACACTGATCGAAGTCAGGCCGGATAGCTTGTCTACCAGCAAATCCCGCTGGTCCTCAAGCTCGTTGGTGCTGCCGCCAATCACGCCGGCCACCCGGATTTGCTCATTCAGTTTGGCAATTTGCTCGGCATAGGAATTAATTTGACTAACCGCAGTGCCGACATCGCGATTGACGGATTCCTGTAAATCGGACAATCTGTTTGCAGCATCATTCAAATACTGACAGATGGCATTGCCCGTTTCCTGAACACTGGCTCTGGCTGCCGCGCCACTGGGATCGCTTGATAAATCCTCCAGCGCCGAATAGAATTCGTCCATTACAGTAGTAAAGCCGTTGCTCTGCGGTTCACCCATAATTTCTTCAATTTCGGTCAATAAACCGGATTTACTCTCCCATTCACCCAGACTGCTGTTTTCCGACCAATATTTTTGGTCCAGCCGGAAATTCCTGACCCGGTCGACACTATTGACCTGCGAGCCGCCGCCGACAATACCGCTGCTGCTGTAAACAGCCGCCGGAGTGGTCGCCGACTGGTTAACCACCTGCCGTGAATAACCCTCTGTAGAAACATTGCTGACATTATTGCTGGTAACCAGCAAACCGGTGGCGGCGCTGTATAATCCCCTGGTAGCCGTATTCAGCCCCATAAAAGTTGACGCCATTTTCCTCACCTCCACATAAGAAAAAACATTGGGTCTTTAACCAAGTTCTTCAATTAAATCCGCCAGCATGCTGTCAATGGTGCTTAACACTCTGGCATTGGCGCTGTAGGCGTTCTGGTAAGTGATCATTCTGCTCATTTCTTCATCCAGCGACACCGCTGACAGAGCCTGCCGCTGATTTTCAGCCTGCGTAGCCAGGCTGGCCGTAGTGCTGGCCGTGCTTTCGGCATTTGTCCCGGCCGTGCCCACCCAGGAAATCACGGCTTCATAAAAACCATTCAGATCAACGGCCAGGCCGTCAAAGCTAAATAAGTTCTGATCCTGCAGTGCGACAATGGCATTGGCAATCGTGTTATCGCCGGATTGACCGGTCGTAGAAGTCACTATTTTATCAAGATCATCCAGCGCAGAATTGATTGCGATATTGCCCAGACCTAACGGCTGGTCCTCATCAACAGCGACAAAAAAAGCTACGCCGCTTTCCCCATCCAGATCAATCCCGGTAAGCTGCAATTGGTTTACCGCATTGGCTACGGTGACCGCCAGGTCATTCAGGCCCTGCCACAAACTAGCAACCGAGTGACTAGCCGCAGCCGTATACGCGTAGGGCAGACTGGCCGTGTCAATTGCGGCCGCACCGCTCCAGTCCGCCTCTTCCAAATAAGCTTTTAAACTGCCGCCGCTAATTTTAACAGTACCATCCAAACTGGTACTGTTTACAACGAGAGGACTGTCCGCCGAACCATCGCCGGCCAGTTCAAGCGGGTAAGTTTTCTTTTCATTGACCACGGGAATGCCGCCAATGCTGACATTTACCATGCCGTTATCCTGTTCTTCAACCCTGATACTGACCAGAGCCGACATTTGGTCCAGCAATACATCGCGCTGATCCCGGAGATCACTGGCTTCAACATCGGCTGTTTCGGTTTTCAGTATCTCTACATTCAGCTTGGCCACCTGTTGCGCCAGATCATTCAGATCAGTTACCGCATCGCCGGCTTTTACGACGGCATCCGACTGCAAAGCTCTCAACTGGCTGTCAAGCTGATCCAGCATCCCCAGCAGCGATTCCGTCGATTCAACCACGGAGCTGCGGGCGCTCTGCGCCGAAGGATCCTTGGCAAGTTCGTCCCAGCTGCCAAAAAAGTCGGTCAGCGCCTGCTGCAATCCGGTATCGTCCGTACCGTCCGCCGCGCCAAATTCATTTAGCATACTTTGCAAATCGGTCAGCGTGGCGCTCTTGGCGTTCCAATATTCAGCCTGCGCATTTTGGCTGCGATAGGTCTGGTCCAGCAAGGCATTGCGCGCCCGCCGGATTTCCTGGACGGTAACGCCGCTGCCTTCCGATCCGCTTGATTTCAGCAGGCAGGCTTCAGCCAAAGCGGTTTGCTGCCGCGAGTAACCCACCGTATTCACATTGGTAATATTATTGCTTACCACACTCAGCCCGGTCCGGTTGGCAAACATCCCGGAAACGGCTATTCCATAAGCGCCGAAGGTTGACATTAGACTTTTCACCCTCTCCTGCATTTGATCAACGATTACCGGACCATATTGATGATCTCCTGGAGAATCGTATCCGAAGTGGTAATAATCTTACTGTTGGCCTGATAAGCCCGCTGGGTAATCATCATCTCACTTAGCTGCGAAGCCAGGTCGACATTGGACATTTCCAGCGTTCCCGAACTCAAAGCGCCTGAACCATGGGTTCCGGCTACAACCCCGCCGGTATAATCGCCTGAATTGGCGGTCGTAGCATACAGGTTATTGCCGATTTTCTCCAGACCGCTGGCATTATTAAATACCGCCAGCGCAATTTGTCCCAGCGTTTGCTGCTTGCCATTGCTGTAGGTGCCGGTGATGATGCCGTCACTGCCCATGGAATAGCTTTGCAGTTCACCTGACTCATAACCGTTGGCCGTAGCGGTTACGCCGCTGTCGTCATCGCCGGAATAAGTGGAAACTCCGGTGAAATCCAAAGCGACTGTAAACGGCGCCGAACCGGCGCTGGCGCCGGTTGCCGCCAAAGTTACCGACGGGTTGGTGGCATAGGCCGTATCGCTGGTGATGATCTTGCCGTTGGCGTCAAAGGTCAGATAACCTTCGCCGCCGGTAACCGTTAAAGCACTGCTGGCGTCAGCCAGCTCCCATTTCCAGGTGGTTGTCGCGCTGTCGGTGCCGGTGCCGTCAACGCCGACTTTATAAAAATTCACTTTCACATCATAGCTGTTGCCCTGGGTATCGACGACGGTCATTGTCGAAGTTCCGTCCGCGCTGAGACCGGTGGTGTCAATGGTCGTGGGATAAGTTCCGTGCGCCTCAGCCGAAGGATCAAGGTTGCCGGTCAGTGTAGCCTCACTGGTTGCTGACGGGGCAATTACTTTTTTATTGCCGGTATAACTGTCGCTAAACAGATTAAGCGGCTCTACCTCGGTCTGGGTGTTGTAGCTGCCGGAGCTGTTATCCTGCCAGCCGCAGACCTTATAACCGTCAAGTGTCAGGTTGCCGCTGGCGTCAACGCCAAAGTTGCCGGCCCGGCTGAACTGGTATTCCCCGGTCGAACCGCCTTGCAAAATAAAAAAACCGCTGCCGCTGATCATTAAATCAGTATCATTGCCGGTATACTGACTGCTGCCGGTTGTCATATTGGTGGTGATCGAAGAAACACTGACCCCCAGGCCAATTTGCTGGGCATTGGTACCGCCTTTGCCGGTGGCGTCATTTGCGCCGGTGGCCCCGGCAATGGTCTGACTAAGCAGGTCGGCAAACCCGACGGTTTGGCTTTTATAACCCGCAGTATTGACATTGGCGATGTTATTGGAAATAACATTCAGCTTGGTCTGCTGCGATTTCAGCCCGGACAGGGCTGAATACATGGACATCATCATAAACTGTTCCTCCTGACATTTCTATTTCATCGGTACATCAGAAATAGATGCCAGCCTCCCATCGGGTCCGGCTGGTGTGGAATCCAAATGAAGCCTATTTTACTTCAGTGACGGCATCTGTTTTCACCATGTTGCTGCCGATTTTGAGATAAGCGGTGCCGCTGCTGATGACCACCGAATCAACCGTGCCGCTGCCGGTCGCTGTTTTTCCGCTGTCATCAGTGGTTTGATACGTTACCTCTTTGCCGATCAGCGCATAGGCCTGCGAAGCATTGATCGAGGTGGTTACCGACTCCAGTTGTCCCAAGGAAGCCAGTTGGGCCAGCTGGGACACATATTCCGTGTTGCTTACCGGATCGGTCGGGTCCTGATTTTGCAATTCCGTGATCAACAGCGAAAAAAACGTGTCGTAATCGACAATCGTCGATGTACTCTTTGTCGTTCCGGTGTCCACTGTCGTCGGGTTTGACCAATACTCAGTTGTGGTTGTAATTGTACTCATGACTTTTTTCCTCCTTAAGGTTGATATAGAGATCTTTTTTTACAAATTCCGGCAAAACAGGCCTGTTGATACCCGATTTCATTGTACGAAGTTTTTGTGGGATAACAATGGGAAGGCAGTGTGATATCATGGACAAGCCTGCACAAAAAACGCAACAACGCCGCAGTCCGCGGCATTGTTGCGTTATCTCAAATCAAACCTGTCCTTAGGATACCCGGTAGCCATAGCCATAGATGGTCTCAATGCGGAGTTTTTTCATTTTTCGCCGGGTCCGCCGCACCAAGTCGTCAACCACCCTGTCAGGACCGGAATAGCCTTCCCCCCATACCAGCTGTAAAATCTGCTCGCGCGATAAAATGAGGCCGCGGTGACGGCAGAACACCAGCAAAAGCTCAAACTCTTTGGAAGTCAGGCCGACAACCTCCTGCTCACTGACTGCAATACGCTTATCCGGTTCGAGCTTATATTCCTGCAGATTAACCCCGGCCGCTGCCGGCAAGGGATTGGCGGGCTCCCGCATTTTCCGTATTCTGAGCACCAATTCGCGCGGCGATAAAGGCTTCAGCAAAAAGTCCTCACAGCCCAGCTCCAAGCCCAGCACCCTGTCCAGGAGCTGCTCCCGCGCGGAAGTTAAAATAACCGCTGCAGCTTCGTCAATGGCCTTAACTGCAGTCATGACCTTAAAGCCCGCACCGTCATCCACACTGATAATCCATAAATCCGGCCGTTCCTCCACCCGGTCAAGAGGCTTGACTCCCTGGCCAAAAACAGTTACCTGGCACCCCTCCCTTGTCAGAAAAAAGACTAACATTTCACAAAAAGCTTCGTCCTGATCAACCAAATAAACTTTAAATGCCATTTAGCTTTCCTCCTCAACTATGGGATTATCCCGGCGCATTCCCCTATAATTTATTATTTTATGGAATTAATGTGTGATAACAATGGGAAGACAATGCGATTTTATGGGCGGAAAAAGCAGACTCCCGCCGGGCCGGCCGAAAACGGGCAATCGGCGGCCCCTATGTCGCCGGACGTTTCTCAGCATAAAAAAACTGGCCGCAAATGCGCCAGTTTTTTAAGCCGAACTGCTGATTAGGCAATGATCCGGTAGCCGAAGCCATATAAGGTTTCTACCCGGAGCTTCTTTAATTTGCGGCGCATACGCCGCATAAGATCGTCGACCACCCGGTCTGAACCGTAATAGTCCTCACCCCAGATCGCCCGGATAATTTGCTCTCTGGATAAAGCCAGTCCCTGATTGCGGGCCAGCAGGTACAGCAGCTCAAACTCTTTTGATGTAAGCTTGAAATTGCCTTCATCACTGCTAACCACGCGCTGATCCAAATCAATAAAGTAATTCTGCAGTTTTATCATCTGCCGGTCAATTGCCAAACTGCTTTGTTTGGCATGCTCCAAAATAAGCCGGTGGACTCTGAGAACCAGCTCCCGGGGAGCAAAAGGTTTAATCACAACATCGTAACAGCCAAATTCCAGGCCCAGTACCCGGTTAATGATCCGTTCCTTTTCTGAAGTCAAAATAATGGGTACATCGACCGTTTGCTCTTTCACCGCTTTCATTACTCTAAAGCCGGCCTCGCCATCGGCGTCCAGAATCCATAAGTCGGGACACTCCCTGACCCGGGCCAGCGGAGCGTCGGTTTCGCCGAAGCTCTGAACATTCCAGCCTTCTTGTTCAAAACAATACGCCAAAACTTGTCTAAAAGCAGCATTATTTTCCAACAAGTAAATTTTGTAGTCCATATTCATACCTCATTTAACAAAATATTCATTGAAAGTATCTACATCTTAACAATTTTTTTTTGGATTTCCCTTGGAATTTTATTGACATGTATTTCAATATTTCCGGGTAGAATAATGCCAGTACCTTGACCGGATTAAAGCTTTGAGGTTCAATCCGGTCAGGTACTGGCTGCAGAGTACTTGGAAGGAGATGGCTATGAAGAAAAACATGGAGCCGGAACTACACTCATACACCTTATCCCAGGAAGAACTGGACAGCATGCTGTTCGCCCGTTATGGCGATAAACTGGAACCGGTCAACCAGGAAAAACTTGCGCAAAAAAATTTTAAAATGCAAAAAGCCCGACAGTTACGACAAAGGTTTGAGAAGATGCCGGAGCAGCGCTCCGGGGGGATTCTAACGCCGGCCGATTCTTAGATGCCTTAAAAATAGGAATAACCAGACAAAACCACCATCCCGGGATGGTGGTTTTGTCTGGTTATTCGATGTCTGCGTTCGTTCATAACCGGTGTCAAAATGATCCGGCCGGGCATATAATACGGTAATCCTATATCATTTGACGAGGAGGAAATTTAATGGAAAGAAATCACCATCACCATAAACATCACAACAACGGAAACTGGATTTGGTTCATACTCGTTATTTTTGTAGCGATCTTCTGGGTTCATAACGATTAACAACGTTCGCCAGCAATCGTTAGAAAGTCCCTTGCTTGCTATTTCCGGTTTAGGCCTGCACCTGATAAATGCAGGCCTAAGCTCATTGTGGACAACAATTCCCGGCGTCCCGTACCAGGACTTGTTTAATCAGCCGATACAAGCTCGCCAGCTGCCCCGCCTCAGTAACACGCAGCCAGTCCTCACCGGCATCCTCTTTATCTACCAAAATTAACCGGTTGTCATTCGCTACAAGAATATCGGCCAGCCAGGCGTAAGGAATAATCACTCTGTCCGAACAGGTTCCGGTAAACGGCCGGTTAAATAAGTACAGGCCGCAATCTGTTGCAATCAACGCAG
This sequence comes from Dendrosporobacter quercicolus, assembly GCF_900104455.1. Taxonomy (NCBI): domain Bacteria; kingdom Bacillati; phylum Bacillota; class Negativicutes; order Selenomonadales; family Sporomusaceae; genus Dendrosporobacter; species Dendrosporobacter quercicolus. Next base: position 30,639 of record NZ_FNHB01000007.1, on the reverse strand, counting down.
CAAAACCGCTTTTCCGTTCAACTGAGGGGATAACCATCCGGATAAATTCGCCTAACCACAAACCGGCGGGCGCATGCTTCAGCAGATACTGCATTTCCTGATCCAATCCCGGTAAAGCAGGCGCACTGGCTCTGGCCTCACCTGTGATCACCGTATAATGCAGCCGTTCTTCTGCAAAAATAGTTGTAACCGCCTGCACAGCAGCAGCTTTACTTTTATACAGTACAAGGCAGGGAATTAATTCAACCGCCATTCTGGTAGCCGTAATACTGCGGCGGAGAACTTTGCTCAGTCGTTCAGTCACCCGTTGCTGATTACCGCAGGACTTTAATACCACACTATAATATTCAGCCGACTCCGGCGGCTTGCTCCGCTGACCTGAGTCAGCATCGGGAGTACTTGGATGAACATTGCGGGGCAGCTTGGCGGCGGCCGCCGCACCGGGACTTTCAGCTAAGCCGGCCAGGTCAGCCAGCTTTTGCCCGCAACTGGCGCAATAGTTCATCAGGCTTGCCTTTAACAGCTTTTGACCGCAAGCCGGACAGAATCTTAACACCGTCATTTCCCTCCTCCTTTTGTCTTGATCCGGGGTGAATCCCCGCTTAGCAAAATTTTCTACTATAACTATTCAACTATTTTAGCAAAACTCCTTCGCCATCCCTGTCTCCGGCGCACCACACCCATCAAGGGGTGCCTTTACCTGCTTTCTGCATGGTAAAAACACCCCTTGATGGGTGACACCGGTAAAAGCCGGTTTATTTTCTATCTAAAAAAGCTTTTTGTTCCTTCATATAAGCAATAAATTTTTTCTCCAACGCATGATCTCTGATAAAATTCAACATATGTAAATAATATTCAATTACTTTATTATACTGGTTTAACATCATGGAAATATCAGCGCCGGCCCTTGTCAGCCGGTCACAGTTTTGAATTAATTGCGCCAAATGCTGCCTGTTAAATTCCGGCTGTTGTTCAGTAGCTGCCGGGGCAACCCTCTCTTTTTTACGGCTAGACCCTGTTTTTAAGGCAGGAAACGATAAACTTTTCATATTCTCCCCTGGCTTTCCGGCAAATTATGACAAGCGCAGTTGCAAAGCTGGTTATCGTGCCGGCAGACGCAATTCCAGATAAAAAATACAGCCTGCCGATCAGCACCCTTGGGCCCATAGCTTTGCGCCCTTACCTTTTGATCATTTGCCTGTTTTTGAAAGGCTTCATACACCAACCGGCAAACCAAACCCCGCAGTTTTCCCGGAGGCAAAAAAGTTATTGTTGACAAAGAATAGCAAATTTTTACAAAATTTATTATATCCCATAAATGGGATTTTTTCAATGTCAAATTGTCGACATATTGAAAAGCAGCAGTCCGCAAGTCTAAAGCAACCGGATGAATTGCGCGAATTTTTCGCCCAGCAAGGCGACGATAAAGAAAACACGTTTCAGGCAGTAAAAAAACAAGCCTTCTGCAAACGAATTGCAGAAGGCTTTGCAGGCAATAGAAACATCCCGGCATTATATCCGGGCGGTGTCCGGTAAAATTCCCCAAAGTGGACTGAAATAAAATCTATTGTTATAATACTATAATAGGAACACTAGACATTTTTTGATTGCTGTGACAAAAAATTCCTGTCAGCCATCAGGCCTAAAGACCACAACACACCGTTCAACTGCGCCGGCAATTGTCAGCACCGCAGCCGGATAAAAACAAGAATCGGCGGCATGGAGAAATTACAGTAAAAGGTTTTGCCAACTTTGCAATAAATAATTCAAAATAATGAAAGAATATAACGACTGCCTGGTTGCTGGCGTTAGTTACCGGTATCCCGCTGAAGGAAAAAAGCCCCCAAGCACCTTTGATCCCGTAATAACCTTTCAGTAATCAGCTATAATTTATTTTATCCCATATATGGCTAATATGCAACATTTTTTTGCATATTTGGTAATTATTTTAACAGAGAAGGTGGAAGTGCTGAAACAGGTACATTTGAATACACTTGGCAACCGGTTGCTGTTTTTGCGTCAGTCCACCCAACTGACATTGCAGCGCCTGGCTAAACAAACCGGCTTATCCAGCAGTAACCTGAGCCGCTACGAAAAAGACGAAGTCAAACCCACCGCCGATGCAATTGTCACCTTGTGCACCTTTTATCAAATTACCACCGATTGGCTGCTGCTGGGTCCGCAACAGAGCAAAACGCAGCCGGAGACCCTTACTGTATTTGATTCCGACCTGCAAAAAATGATTGGCATTTTACAACAGCTTATGCTGGGCGGCGACCCTGATCTGCGCGGCTGGGCCAAAATCCAGTTTCAGAAAGCCTTTAATGACTACTACACCGCCGCCGCCGAAAAAAAGCACCAGGCGTAAGCGCTTCGGCGCCGCCTCACCCTTCCGGTCAAGCCAGGCAGGAACCGGTCATTTTATGTCAGCACCTCAATTTAGCTCTGCCTCCCGCCGTCAGTTTCCGCGGCGGCTTCTATAAGCAATCTTTTCCCCTGCCTGGTAGCCCACTTGATTTCATTGGCCGTCACGGCAGCTTCAATTAATGCATGCAGATAATACGTGCTGGCAGTAAGCCTCGGTTGCCATTGTTCGATTGCCTTAGTCAGCCTTTCCCAGTACTCTTCACTGATGGCCTCGGTTTTAACCGGCAAGCCCTCAATCACTGCCTGCCGGAGTTTGCCGTTCACTCTGTGCACAATCGTACAGCCGCTCTCCAAAATCACCAGAATTTCTTTAAACTCATTGCTGATTGGCGGTATGCCCGAGTTGGTGCGGCGATCATACCGCTCAACTACCAGTCCATAAATCCGGTCGGCCTTTTCAGCTAAAGTTTTATTATATTCAATCAGTTTCCCGGCAGTAAAAATCCACTCATCCTGCTCCGCGATCCCGCTTGCCAGCAATCCGCCCTCCCGCTTTAACAGATTAAACAGCGTACGGACTTCCTTATTAAGCTGATATACCTTTTCCTTTTGCGCAGCATTTAAATCCGGCGCTGCGGCATCAAGCCGCACATACTCCCGGACAGCCCGGCAGAAGTAATGAACCACCGCCGAATTTGCGGCTGCCAGCTTTTCCTTAAACTGCTGCTGATAACGCGGCGGCCACAGAAGGATATTGACCAGCATGGCGATACTAAGACCGGCAAAGATTACCGCCGTCCGGTTCAGGGCATTGGGCAAAAATTGTTCCTGACTGGAGCTTAACACAAACACGGCCGCAACAATCCCCATGGCAATGCCGCTTTTTAAATTAAGCTTTAAATATACGGCGATCATAAAAATGGTTATTGCCCCCATAGACAGGGGATTTCCGCCAAACAGATAGCCAAACAGCAGTCCGGCTCCGACCCCCAGAATATGCACCAGAAATTGATCCCTGGCCGTCTTCAGTGTCAGCAGTATTGACGGCTGCATATTGATTACCGCCGAAACAGCGCCAAAAAAAGCCGGCTCCAAATTAAAAAATTTACAAACATACATCGTAATCATTACCGCAATACCGGTTTTGACAATGCGCGCCCCGAAGATCATCTGTAGCTGTCACCTGCTCCTAATTCATGTTATCCTCTGCCGTTCAGTATATGACCATTTTCTATAGCATTGCCCAAAACCCTTTTTATCATCATTTTGTTCTTGTCTGCCCGGCCGCTCCCGCTTCGGGCAGTCCTTTAAAAGCCCAGCGACTGTAATGTCTTAGTATCAACAATTCCGTCCGCCTTCAGTCCATGGTCATGCTGAAACCGTTTTACCGCCTGCTCGGTATCACGGTTAAAAAAGCCGTCAGCCCGCCCTTCCAGATAGCCTAATGCTTTTAATTTGTTTTGCAGCTGCACCACATCTTCGCCCAGCGACTCATATTTAAGCGTTCGCTGCATCCGCAGCATTTGTCCGGCAATGCGAACCGGCGTTCCCACCGGCACCCACTCGAACAACTCTTCGATATCCTTATTCCGCATACGGATGCAGCCGTGGCTGGCAAAATGCCCAATGCTCCAGGGCTGATTGGTGCCATGAATGCCGTAACCGCCCCACGGCACATCCAGCGCCAGGAACCTGGTACCGAAAATATCGCCCGAACGATACGATTTCCAAATGACCACCCACTCGCCGATCGGGGTAGGCGTACTGCTCTTGCCAACTGCGATCCGGTATTTTTTATAGAGCTTCCCGTCGTTGTGAAGCTCCAGTATTCTTGCTGAAGTATGAATAACAATAGATACCCGGCCTGGCGGTTTAGCTGCAGGCTGGTTGGGAATGGCCGCCAGGTTAACTTCATCCCAGTACTCCAGGCCTAAGATGCTGATAAACAAGCTGAAAATGACAAAGGTCACAATTGCAAAGTAGGTTTTGGGACGATTAACCACTCCAAATATCACTACGCATACCCCCCTTTAGGATGCTTATGATAGAATTGACCAATTAGAACAAAAAAACAGCCCGACCTGCTGGCGCCAACCAGCAGGCGGGCTGTTTCCCGGTAAAGAATGTCAGTCCGGCCGCCGGCTGCCAGCTAAAAAGTCTGTCAGCAGCGACTGAACGGCCTGAGGATCGTTTTGGCTAAGCGCCCGGGTCAAAACGGCAGTGGCATCAGACAGTTTGAGCTGCCTGATCACCGCCTTGACCCGCGGGATCAACGGTGCGCTCATGCTAAGTTCATCAATGCCCATTGCCGTCAGTAAAGGAGCCGCCAAAGGATCGCCGGCCATCTCACCGCACATGCCGACCCAGACGTTACGGGCATGAGCTGCTTTAATAACGCCGTCAATCAGCCTGAGCACCGCCGGATGAAAATGGCTGTACAGACCGCTCACCGCCGTATTGCCGCGGTCAACAGCCAAAGTATACTGTACCAGATCGTTTGTGCCGATACTAAAAAAATCGCATTCGCCGGCCAGTTCTGACGCCATTACCGCAGCCGCCGGGGTCTCAATCATAATGCCCAGTTCCACCGCCGGAGCATAAGCTTTCCCCTGCTGTTCAAGTTCAGCTCCGGCCTGGCCGAGATATTGCCGCGCCCGGCGAATTTCCCCCTCACTAATGACCATTGGCAGCATAACGGCGGCCCTGCCGTACACGCCAGCCCGCAGAATTGCCTTGAGCTGAGTCAAAAACAGCGCCGGTTCCGCCAGACTGACTCTAATGGCTCTTAGCCCTAAAAAGGGGTTGTCCTCTTTCCCAATATGAAGATACGGCAATGGTTTATCGCCGCCGATATCCATCGTCCGGATAATGCACGGCTTATCGCCGCATTGCTCAATGACCCGGCGGTAAGCATTAAATTGTTCTTCTTCATCAGGGGGATGCTCTCGGCCCATAAATAAAAACTCGCTGCGAAACAGACCAACCCCTTCGCAGCCTTGCTTAAGCGCAGCCGCCATATCCGCCGGTCCGCCAATATTGGCCGCGAGTTGGACAGTACGGCCATCCTGGGTGACCGCCGGGAGGTCCGCCAACATACCGTCCTGCTGCCGCAGCTCTTGCTCAGCGGCGATTTTGGCCTGCATTTCGGCCAGCTTGCCTGCCGGGGGATTAAGCAGCACCTGGCCGTTATACCCGTCAATAACAATTTCAGCGCCCTCGGGCAAAGCGGCTGCGGCCGCTCCTAAACCGGCAACGGCCGGAATGCCCTGCGCTTTGGCAATAATGATCGTATGCGATGTCCGGCTGCCCTGTCCGAGTACAAGGCCGACAACCTGCCCGGCCGGCATGGCAGCCGCCAGCGATGGTTCAATCTCTTCAGCGCATAACACCACCGGCCCGGAGCCAAAATCCAGCGTTTCCCCACCGGTCAGTATTCTGGCAATCCGCCGCCCGATATCGCGTAAATCGGCCGCCCGCTCCTGAAAATAAGGATCATCCAGGCCGGAAAATATTGCCGCAAATTCCTTCGTCGCAGCCAAAACAGCCTGTGGAGCCGGAATGCCCTGACTGATTTTAGCGCCGGTATCGGCCAGCAGTTCCGGGTCTGATGCCATCGCCTGATGCGCCTCCATAATTTCCGCCTGCCCCGGTTGCCCGGCCTGACGGGCCTGAGCCGCCAGCCGGCCAAGTTCAGCGTCAGCCGTAGCCAAAGCTGCGGTTAATTTGGCATTTTCCTCGTCCCGGCTGCCGGCAGTGTACTGCTCCAAAGCCGCCGTAAGATCGGCCGACACCAGCTTAACCCGGCCAATGGCGATACCCGGAACAACGCCAAGTCCCTGCCACATTTTCTCCATCGCCTTATACCTCGCCAAAATTACTTTCAACCAACGCCCGCAAGGCATCGGCGCAGCCCTGTTCATCAGCCCCGTCAACCGTCAGGGTAAATGACCTGCCGCCGGTCAGAGCCAGGCTCATAACAGCCAGGATGCTTTTGGCGTCGGCAGTCTTACCGCCGGCGGCAATCGTCACTTTACTTTGAAAGCCGGCGGCTTTTTGCACAAATTGCGCAGCAGGCCTGGCATGCAGGCCGGCCTTATTGGTTAATGTCAATGCTAGTTCAATCATTCATTATTCCTCCAGTTTGTCCTATTGTTTTCTAAGCTCACGCGCGCCTTCAGCAGTAGCCGCAACATTGCCGAGCGGCTGCCCCACCGAAGCTTCAACCGCTGCGGCAATTGTGCCCTCCACAATGGGCGCATCGGCAATTTTCACCTGCCTGGGCTCCCCCTCCAGCATTTTAATTGCCCTTTCAGCGCTTAACACTGCGCTGCCCAGATCGACCATTACCAATACACCATCACCGCTATCGGCGGCGGCAATGGCCTCTTTAATCTTGAAGGCATCTGTGCCGATCAGTCCGTCAGCCGTACCGCCTGCGGCTATAATCAGCTGCGCCGGAGCCGCCATTTGCAGGGCCAGTTCCCGGATTCCCTCAGCAACCTTTCGGCTGTGAGACACAATCACAATACCTACCATAGTACTCCTCCCGCTGCCGGGTTTTGGCAAATTGGGCCAGCGTCATCCCCTGTACCATTTCTCCGCCTGCCTGCGCAGCTCCGTTAATTAGTTTTTTCACAATAACAGCCCTCCTCATCTACATTGATCCATTGTATCCGGCAATTCCATTAACATTGCAAAAAGCATGCCAATAGGAACAACCCCTGCCGGCAGCCTTTCGCCCGGCAGGGGTTGTTCCAAATGATCAATTAATTGCTTTTCGTATTGATACTTTTTCCCAAGGCGCTACTTTTTTTCCATGATATCACTTTTTCAATCCCATACTTTTGCGCTTTGGCAGCCACGGTTTTATGCGTAAGCCCCAGCGCTTTGCCGGCGGCATTATAGCTGCCATATTTGCGGAGAGCCAAAGTGATGATTTGTTTTTCGTATTCAGACCAGGATTGAAGCTCACCTGTCTCGACAGTGAACGGCGGCTGCAGTCCGGAATCAGGTGCTGGTGAATGACGCAGGCTTACCTCCGCTGCGGTACGGATGTGAACCGGCAAATCCTCCGCCGTAAGCACACCGCCCTCGGAAAGCGTTACCATGCGTTCCAGCACATTCTCCAGTTCCCGCACATTGCCCGGCCAGGAATATGCCATCAGGCCCCGCAAGGCCTCACCATTCAAGGACTGAGAAGGGCGGCCCTCCTGACTGCCGATTTTGGCTAAAAAATAATCGGCCAGCAGGGGAATATCACTCAACCGTTCCCTGAGCGGCGGCAGCATAATCGGTATGACATTTAACCGGTAATAAAGATCCTCCCGGAACTCCTCCGCGCGGGTCATCTTTTCCAAATTCCGGCTGGTAGCGGCAATAATCCGCACATTCACCTTAATCACAGCCTCGCCGCCCACCCGGGAAAACTCGCGCTGCTGCAGTACCCGCAGCAATTTGGCCTGCATGCTTTTGCTGAGTTCGCCAATCTCATCCAGAAAAATCGTACCGCCGTCCGCCAGGCTAAACTTACCGGGTTTTTGCCTGATTGCCCCGGTGAAGGCCCCCTTTTCATGGCCAAACAATTCACTTTCCAGTAAGTTTTCCGGAATGGCGGCGCAATTAACCCGGATGAAAGGGCCGGCAGAACGCTTGCCGGCATAATGAATGCCTTCAGCCACCAATTCTTTGCCGGTGCCGCTTTCCCCCCGAATCAGCACTGTCGCACCGCTGTCCGCCGCTTTTGCGGCAATAGCCAAAGCTTCCCGCGCCTTGCCGCTCCGGCCGATAAAATTACGAAAAGCCGGTCCAGGTTTTTGCGTCCGGCGCAGTTCCTGCTCCAAGTATTCAGCCTTTGCCGCCATTTGATTTAAACGATGCATTAATTTAGGCACTTCACTGACATTTTTGACGACTGAAACAGCGCCGGTAATCTCGCCATCAACAATGATCGGGCTGACATTGGCAATTAACGTCGCCCCGTCCGGTTTGGCGGCAATAGCGCCCAATACAGCCTGGCCGCTGGACAGCACCCGGCTGCGTGCACCATCCGGCGACAGGGCCCGGACATTCTGACCGATAAGCTGTTCCCGCGATTGGCCGGTCAAGTCAACATAAGCCGGATTGACGTAGGTGATACAGCCGTCGGGATTCGCCACACAAATTCCATCCTGCACCGACTCCAGTACCAGCTGCAACCGCTCTTTGAGTTCCTTAACCGCTCTCAACTCGCCAATAACCGCTTCCAGCGCCGAAATATCCTCAAAAATAGCCATAGCGCCATACACTACGTCATCGGCAATCAACGGCGTACGGTTGGTAATAATGCTTAGAGAACCGATCCTCTGCCGGCAGCCCAGTTCAGCCTGCCTGCTCTGAGCCACCACATGCAGCCGTGAACCGGGAATGATCTCCTGCGCCTTTCTGCCGATTGCGGCGCTGGCCGCAAACCCCATAATCCGCTCCGCCGCCGGATTAAACACAGTGATATTATCATGAACATCAGTGACGATCAGCCCGTTGGCCATACTGACAAAAATTTGTCCGGCAGTAACCGCATTGCCCTGCAGCAGCGTATCAACCTGACTAAGAATACCGGCATCAGCCAACGGAAAATCGCTCTCAACAAAAGCCGCCATTTCGCTAACCGCTTGTTCGGCCGCCAATCCCTCGGCTTCCACCAGCAGCACATCCCCCTGCTTTACCCTTAACGCTACCAGCGGCATAAGAGCTACCGCCGGAACCGCCGCCCCGCCAGGCTGCCGGAAAAACAGCCTGACCTGTCGCTTATGCTCCAGCTCATAGGCCTTTTGCACAATCATCGCCGCCACCCGGGCATGCAGGCCATTGGCGTGCGTAATGACCGCCTGTTTCTGTAGGGACACAACACCACCCCGCTTATCGCCCATTCTTTAACAATGTATTGTTTCTCGTTTATGCCGCTGTTTCCCTGCAACACTCCGGACTCCGGAGCGACCGGCTCATCCTTCCAGACCTCCCCGTACGATCCGTGTTTCAACCTTGACAAATTTATAAAAACTGTGTAAGATTATTTATCATCAAGTTATTCTGTTCCCTAAAACTTCCGGGTTCCTGCACCAGCTTTTCCGCCCAGCCGCGTTGTCGTCGCTTGGCTGAGCGAAAAGCCCCGCGCAGTTCATCCCGGAATTTTAAGAGTTCATCATACATCCAAAAGATTATCGCTGGTCAGAAAAAATCTGAAGGCAGATATTTCCCTGCAAGGGAGGTATCTGCCTTTTATTTTCTTACTAAGCAAGAAAGGAGCAGTTGAGTTGATCATTCGCATTTTGCAACGTCTTACCGCGTTTTTCCAGCGTTTTTTAGCCATTATTCTGTTTCTGGCTCTGTGGGAAGCGCTGCCAAGATTTGGCTTTGTCGATCCCTTTTTTCTGCCAATGTTATCGGTAGTGCTTGACGCCATCCTGGCCATGCTGAAAACCGGCGAGCTTTTTCAGCACCTGGGCGCCAGCCTGCAGCGCACCCTGATTGGCTTCTTCCTCGGTTTTGTTGTTTCGGTGGCGCTCGGTCTGCTGATCGGCTGGTTCAGTAAAGTTGAACGCTTTGCCGATCCGCTCCTGCAGGCCTTCCGTCAGACTTCGGCCTTAGCGCTGTTCCCGGTGTTTATTCTTTTTTTCGGCATTGGCGAAGTATCCAAAATCGCGATTATTTATTGGGGGGTGCAGTGGCCGATTCTACTCAACACCATCTCCGGCGTTAAAAATGTCGATCCGCTCCTGATTAAATCAGCCCGTTCCATGGGCGCTTCTAAACTGACCATTTTCTTCCGCGTGGTTTTACCGGCCTCATTGCCGGCTATTTTTACCGGAGCCCGCCTGAGCGCCACCACCTCCATTCTGATCCTCATTGCGGCGGAAATGGTCGGCGCCAAGGCCGGTCTCGGCTTCCTCGTTTTCGATACCCAGCAAAAATTCCAAATTCCCCGGATGTATGCAGCCATCCTGCTGATGTCGCTGCTTGGCTACTGCGCTAATTACACGCTGGTTCACCTGGAAAAAAAATACACCTCATGGCGCAGCGGACTGACCGTAGGCGAATGAAAAGAATTTACTAATTTAAAAAGGATGTGTTGTTAAATGAAATATCGTTTTCGCCTCAGCACTGCACTTGCAGTGCTATTACTGACCGGCGCCCTTGTTCTCAGCGGCTGCAGTAAAAGCGCGACCGCCGATGACGACAAGCCAAAATTTGTTAACGGCAAACTGACCAAGGAATTCACGCTCAAAGTGCCTACGCAAACCGGATTTAATGAAATCTATATTGGCGAACGGCTTGGTTTTTACAAGGAAGCCGGCCTGAACATCGAATATACCGGTGCAATCAGCGGCGGCATGCTGGCCCAGTCGGTCATCAAAGGCGATAATCATCTCTTTGCCGCAGGGCATGTGCTAACCATTGCCCAGGCCCGCCAGGCCGGGGCCAAAATCAAGATGGTATTGCAGGGTTCTTATGACAACCCTGAACCGGATAAAATCCATATGACCTATTTGGTGCGGGAAGACAGTTCGATCAAAACGCCTCAGGATTTAATCGGCAAAAAAGTTTCGATTAGCTACATCGGCAGCTGCACCGAATTGCTGTTCTCCGAGTATCTCAGGCAAAACGGTATCGGCCGGGATCAGGTTACGTTTATCCCCATGCCTGACGGGCAGGCGGAAAACTCACTCCGTCAGGGCATCATCGACGTCGCCGGCATTCACAATGTCTTCACCCAGTCAGCGCTTAAACGCGGCGGCCTCCGTCCCCTGACCAACACCTTCGCCATCGGGACGGCGGCAGGCAATGGCCCCGCCAGTTCCTATTCCGCCCGGGCGTTCAGTGAGGATTTTATCCGTGACAATCCCGACATCGTTAAAGCCTATATCGCCGCTACCGTCAAAACGCAGCACTGGATTAACCGGAATTATCCCGAGGCCTTGAAAATTGCGGCCGAGCACTTAAAAATTGAACAGGATAAAGCCGCCGGCACAGTTTATCCGGTAGAAAATGCCATTGACCCGGTAAAAGTGGATTTTTGGATTAAAATGATGGAGCAAAATCAGTTTGTCGAACCAGGTTCAGTCAATCCCGCCGATATTTATACCAATGATCTTAATCCTTATCTCACCGGGGAAATCAAAGAAATTGCTTAGCACGAGCCAATCCGCTTTAAAGGAGCCATCATCATGAAACCTTATCAGCCGGTAACCCCTGCTATACTTTCCGCCATCACCGCTATCGTCGGGGCCGGTCATATACTGACCGGCAGCGATATTCCCGACCATTACGCCCGGGATGAGGGAACGCCGCCCCACCTCTGCCAGATCCCCGGCGTTGTCGTTTATCCGGCCGATGCCGGCCAAGTGGCAGCGATTGTCCGCCTCGCCAACCAGGAGCGGATACCGGTTACCCCCCGCGGCGGCGGCACCGGGCTGACCGGCGGGGCAGTTGCCCGGCACGACGGCATTCTGCTCGATCTTTGCCGTCTCAACCGGATTATCCATGTTGACAGGAAAGCGCGTTATTTAATTGCTGAAGCCGCCGCCCGTACCTGCGATATCCAGCAGGCGGCCAGAGAAAACGGCCTGCTTTACGCCGGCGATCCCTGCAGCAATGACGACTGCGTCATCGGCGGCAACATCGCCACCAATGCCGGCGGCAACATGGCCGTCAAATACGGCGTAACCTCCGATCAGGTATACCAGCTGGAAGTGGTTACCGCGCAAGGTAAAATTGTCAGCTTAGGCGGACGCCTGAAAAAAAATTCAACCGGCTATGCGCTGACCCGCCTCATCGCCGGCTCTGAGGGAACGCTTGGCATTGTCACCAGGGCTACCCTGAAATTACAGCCGCTTGCCCCCATCATTAAAAATTATCTGGCGGTCTTCTCGGGCTTAAACGCTGCTCTCACCTCCATCAATACCGTGCTTGCCGATGGGCGGGTCGATCCCATATCGTTGGAATTGCTTGACCGCAAAACACTGTTAGGGCTGGAAGACTACCTGAAAAAATCTTTTTTCCGGCAAAAAACCGGGGATGTTGTCATTATTCAAACCGAAGCCGGCGATGAAACTGAAGTCAGACAAAAGCACGACCGTCTTCAAACCCTTTTGGCGGCTCCGGGCCTGCTGGATTTTTTCGAAACCAATGGCGAGGAAATCTGGCAGGCCAGACGGATGTGGGGGAAACCGAACAGCCTCAAAAATCCGGTCAGCATATCGGAGGACTTTGTTGTTCCGGTTGACGCGATCGACAGCTTTGTGCAAACACTGGAACAGCTGATCAGCGAATTTCAATTTGATTTTCGTATTGCCGGACACGTCGGCGACGGCAATATCCACTTGCGGGTTCAGCCAGGCCCGCTCCCGCTTGACGTCTGGGAAAAAACGCTGCCGCTGTTTCAGCGCCAAATCTACGCGGCGGTTTATCAATTAGGCGGCCGCCTGTCCGGCGAACACGGCATTGGGCTCAAACGCAAAGCCTCCCTGGCCGCCCTGATCGATCCGGTTGAGCTGGAATTGATGCAGGCGCTGAAACAAGCCTTCGACCCCAACCGTATTCTCAATCCCGGTAAAATTTTTGACTTGCCCTGAGCCGGTGCTGCAGGCGACGGCCAAAAACACTTGATCTTATGCGCCCCCGGCCTTCGCGGCCAAAATAGAATGAAGGCCGAAACAGTGCTGTTTCGGCCTTCATCGGCTTAAAAACAAGGACAGAAAGAAGGAAAACACATGACACGCAACCAAGGAAAGCCTGAAGGGGTATTATCCGAACGCATTCACCGGATTGCGCTGCCAAGCTTCAAAGAGCTTGCCGATCTGTCGGTCCGGCATCAGGCAATTGATCTGGGCGGCGGCAAACCTGACTTTCCGGCGGAAAAAACGTTCAAAGACGCCGCAATACAGGCGATACAGGACGATTTTAACCAATATGCGCCCGCTCAGGGAATCCTTGAATTACGAGCCGGAATTTCCCAAAGATTACACCAAAAAACCCAAATCCGCTATGACGCCGAACAGGAAATTACCATTTGCAATGGCGTAACGGAAAGTCTTGCAGCCACACTGCTGGCCGTCATCAATCCGGGCGATGAGGTGATTATTTTAACGCCGGCATTTCCCGCCTATACCGGGAATGTATGCTTAGCCGGCGGAATACCTGTTTATGTGGAATTGACAGCGCCGCACTTTCACCTGGATAAACAACGCCTTGAAACGGCAATCACCCCGCGTACCAAAGCCATCGTGTTCAACTCGCCGCATAATCCTTCCGGCCGGATCTTTACCGATGCAGAAATCCGGGGAGTCGCTGAGTTAAGCCAAAAATATGATTTGCTGGTCATTACCGATGAAATTTATGATGAAATCTATTTTACCAAAGAAGCCCCCCCGGCCATTTGGCAGCTGCCCGGAATGCGTTTGCGGACAATCATCACCAACGGTTTTTCAAAAACCTACAGCGTTACCGGCTGGCGGCTTGGCTATGTGATCGCGCCGCCGGAGCTAACCCAGGGTATTCGAACGGCGCACAGCTGTTTGGTATTAAATTCTGCTCTTCCCCTGCAGCTGGGCATGGTCGAAGCCATCCGCAGCCGGGAAGAATACTACCTGGAATTAAGAAAGTCTTATACCGCAAGACTGGCGGTGCTGGCAGCGGGCTTGGCCGAGCTGGAAATTCCCTGCCTGGCGCCGGAAGGAGGTTATTTCTTACTGGCGGACTTCTCCGGCCTGGGCTGGGACGATGATCTTGCATTTGCGAAATATCTGACTGCCCATATTGGCGTGTCCGCCCGTCCTTTATCTGCTTTTTACCCCAACGGACATCCGGCCGGAAAAAAACTTTGGCTGAGATTTGCCTTTTGTAAACAGGAAGAAGTATTAACAGCCGCCATCGAACGATTAAAAAAGCTAAGCCTGACTATTTCATTGCAAAAATAATGATCATAGCGATGAGTGCAATACCCATGCCGGGTGCCGTCCGTTTGGCAATTTCGATTGGACTTACGGCGGCCAGCGTTGCACAAACGATGGTTGCACCGGCTACCGGCGACATTGTTCGGCCTAACGCGCCTGATATGGTTGCCAGCGAGCCCATGTCGGTGATGGTAAAGCCGAATTGGACGGCATGAGGTGTAACAGCCCCGTTGAACGCCAGAGCGGCGGCATCGCCGGAACCGCTTAAAATAGCCAGCAGATACGGACCGAAAGAGGCCGCATATAAGGCAATATCCTCGGATTGTTTCATTTTTTCGATCAGTGCGCCGGTTAACCCGATGATTTCCAATCCCTGGGTAAAAACGGCTGCTGCAATAATAATGCCGATGATTTCAGCATAGGATTCTCCCATGCCTTTAAAAAAGCTCCGTGATATTTCCTGCGGATCCTGCCAGGTTACAACAAATCCCAGCATAGCTCCCATAAGCATCGCCTGCGGCACAGTAACCGGCGGAATAACACCAACCATTTTGCTGCCTAATACCAGCAGCGCCAATGGTACCACCGGCACTGCCGCCTTGACCGGATTGACCTTGAATTTTTCCTCATCAGCGCCAAAAGCCGCCGCCCGTTGAGCGCTGGGACCTTCTTGGCGAAAATAACAGACTGTGGTCAGGCTGGCTGCGGAAATGACCAGCGCCGCAAATACGGCCGGAGTATGTCCGGCAATGACGGTCATGACATCGACATTGGCCAGTTTGGCGACAAACGGATTGTGAACAAGACCGGGACTTAACGTACTGCCGAAAGTCCCTCCCATTACACAGGCGGCCGCCATTGCCGGATGGACGCCCGACCGGACCAGCATTGGTATCAGGACAGCGCCAACGGCCGCTGCGCAGCCGGCCGTACTCGGCAGAGCGATATTCAGCACCCAGGTTAACGCCACCGAACCTGGTATCAGCAGAAACTTGACCCGCTTTAACAGCGAGGTCAGGCAGTTGACCAGATGACTGTCACAGCCGGTCGTTTTCATTACATAGGAAAATCCCATCACCGTACAGATTGTTGTTACCAGCCCCTGGTTCACCATTGCTTTGGCAAAGGCATCCATGGCTTCCAGCGGTCTGCCAGCCACCAGCGCCATTGCCAGCCCGGCCAGAAATAATACCAGCCGTGTTTCATAACGTTTGATGATTGCCGCCAAGGTCAGGATGATAATGAAACCACCGATCCAGATCATATCAATTGCCTCCTTCACTACTATTTTGTCGCTCAGGTAGTTCCGCCGCTGCCCTGCAAGTCCAAGCGGTTACAAGACCTGGCTAATATGCATTGCCCTGAATTTACCCCCGCTGTTCAGCGCCGCTTTATTAAGCTGTACCAGACAGGTCGGACACTCCGACACCACAATTTGAGCGCCGGAAGCTTCAATGCTTCGCTGCTTTTTGCCCAGAATATCGCCGGCAATCTCCGGATAATCCACATGAAAGGATCCGGCGCCGCCACAGCAGCTATTTGCGGCGGCCATTTCAACAAAATTTCCTGCTGCCTTAAGCAATTCACGCGGCTGGTTTTTTATTCCCTGTCCCCGCCCTAAATGACAAGGCTCATGAAACGTTATTTTACCCTTGCTCTGATTGCGCGGCTGGTAACCGGCCTGAAACAAATACTCGCTAAGTCCCATCACCTTGCTGCTAAAAGCCGCAGCCCGCTCCGCCCATTCCGGATCATCGGCCAGATAAGCGGCGATGTGCTTAAGTGTGCCGCTGCAACTGGCGCAATCACCGACAATAACATCGGCTTGCGCAAACCTTATGATATTTTCTTTGGCCATTGCCAGAAAATCAGCCCGCAAACCATGCGCCAGCTGCGGCAAGCCGCAGCATAAATTGTCAACAAACTGCGGCTCAGTGACGGTGCGCAAAATTTGAATGCTCTCCTGCACAGCATCAGGAAACATCAGCTGCATGCCACAGCCTTTAAAATAGGCCACCCTCGACCGGCCGGTAATGACCGCCGGAGCTGCAGCCGGCAAACTGCCCAGAGCCGCCGGCCCGGCAAAAGCCGCCAGATATTGCCGGCGGGTAAATTCACGGGGCGCCATGCCATAAGGCACAATTGGGCTCAGCCCCAGCCGGCGGATTACCGTAAGCATTCCCGCCGACAATTTTACCAGCCGGCGGTTTTTCATCAGTCCGCCCAAAACCTTGTATTTAAACCCCGGCGTGCCGTTCCGGTCGGCCAAAAACTGCCGCACAGCAATCATGGCGTCATCTGTTTTTACCTTGTTGGGACAATGCTCAATACAAGTCCGGCACAGCAGGCAAAAATCAACCGACTTCTGCGCTTCTCTGTCCGGCTTGATTACACCGGCAAGTATTCCCCTGGCAATATTGTTCTTGCCTCTGGCGCTTGACGACTCAATATCTCTGGCCTCATACAGGGGACATACGGTAAGACAGGAGCCGCAGCGGTCGCACTGACTTACAATTGTTTGCACAGCTTGCAAATAGTTATTTTTTTTAAGTGAATTCTCCATGAAAGCCTCCTCACTGCCAGATTTTTCCGGGATTCAAAATGCCTTGGGCATCCAGGGCCTGTTTGATGGCTTTGAGCGTTTGAACGCCGGCTTCTCCTAAAGCATTGACCAGATAAGCCCGTTTGGTTAGACCGATGCCATGCTCACCCGACAGGGTTCCCCCCACCGACAAGGCGGCGGCAAAAATTTCATCTACCGCCTGCTGAACCCGTTTTTCCTCACCGGGCTTAGACAGGTCGCACAGTACGGACGGATGAATGTTGCCGTCGCCAGCGTGGCCATAGACAGCAATCGTCAGTTGATACTTTTCACCAATTGCCCTGATCAAATCAACCGCCCTGGGAAACGCGTCACGCGGCACCGAAATATCTTCGCCAAACCGGTTTGGCGCCATTGCGCCGATGGCTGAACTTAAGCCCCGTCGTATCGCCCATATTTCTTCCACTTCTTCGTCTGAAGCGGCAATCCTGACCTCAATAACCTCAAGCCGACGGGCAATGTCCGCAATCCGCTCCGCCTGCTGCTGCAGATCAGCCTTGGTTTCACCGTCAATTTCCAATACTACGCAGGCTTCAATGCCCGGGCTGATGTCCAGCTTGCGGTGACGCGCTACCGCCTGCAGGCTTATTTTATCCATTAATTCCGCCGCTGCCGGCACCAGCCCGCTCATTAACATCTGATGAATGGTATGACAGGCGTTAGCCAAAGAACCAAACATGAGCTGCATTGTGTTGCGGGTTTTGGGCATTGGAATCAATCGCAGCAACACCTTGGTAATAATCCCCAGTGTTCCCTCCGAGCCGGTAATTAATTGGGTAAGATTATAACCGGTCACATTTTTCATTGCTTTTCCCCCGGTATTGATGACAGTGCCGTCAGCCAGTACTACCTCCAGTCCCATGACATAATTGCTGGTAACACCGTATTTTACCGCCCGCATTCCTCCGGCGTTTTCCCCGACATTGCCGCCAATGGTCGAATACTTCCAGCTGGCCGGATCAGGCGGAAAAAACAACCCCTTTTGCGCACAGGCCTGATAAATATCAATTGTTCTCACCCCCGCCTCCACCGTTATCATCATATTCCGCTCATCCAGCTCCACGATTCTGTTCATCCGGTTAAGCGCCAGGGAGATACCGGCTGCGGCAGGAATGCTGCCCCCGGTCCGGCCGCTGGCGCTGCCGCGCGGCGTTACCGGTATCCGATTTGCGTTGGCAATTGCCATGACTTGCGCTACCTCCTGGACGCTGCTTGGCAGCACCACCAGTTCCGGTATATTTTCTTTGGCCATTGGCACAAAGGACGAATCATAGGAATATCCAAAGCACTCAATCGTAGAATCAATGGCATTATTCGGCCCCACAATATTGCGGATTTGCGCTTTGACAGCTTCTGTAATCATACGCTTCCTCCATTATTTTCTTAAAATTGTAAATTTTCTTACTTTATCTCCTGTTTATACCTTATCACGAAATACATCAGAAATAAAATATCGATAATCAATAAGATCATAGCGCCCGCCTATCATTATTTAAGTTGCAAAAAAACCACAGCAAACGCCCGGACAGCGTTCTGTGGTTGAAATTAACGCTAAAACGTATTCATTTAGAGCACTGAACAAACGTCATATCAGATTGTTCAGTGGCTATTCTGCGCCGGTAGTTGTATACCGCTGTTCAATAAACTTAACAAACGCCTTAGCTGCCGTTGACAGGCATTGATCTTTTTTCCAGGCCAGACCAATATCAAAAACAATCGGCTCATCTAAAGGAATAGCAATAATCGCGGGGTCATTGCGGACCACCATCTCCATCAGCAGGGAAATTCCCAGTCCATTGGCAACCAGTCCTTTGATGGTCTTAATCTGATTTGACGAAAATATGGTATTGGGCATAAAATTCTGCCGCAAGCACCGGCTGATGACAATCTGGTGCTGATAAGCGCCTTCTTTCAGCAGAATAAACTGTTCATTTTTCAGCTGCTCAAACTTGGCCGCCTGCCGTTTAGCCAGCCAGTGCTCCTTGTGCAGGCACAAAACAAGCTGTTCCCGGACAATGACCAAAGAATCCAGTGTCTCCGAGGTTTCAGGCAAAATAATAATCGCCAGGTCAAGTTCATTGTTCTCCAGTTTCACCGCAGCCTCCAGCGAAGAACTTTCCTCAAAGGCAATCAGGTTCAAACCGGGCTGCTGCTGCTTAAAACTGGAGAATATTTCGGGAAACAGATAGGCCTCAATCATTGGCGGAATGCCAACCTTAAATGTGCCTTTGCGTAAGTTTTTAAAATCCTGAACCTCTTGAACGGCTTGCGCCAGGTCATTGAGCCAAAGCTCCATTCTGTCCCAAAAGGCCTTTCCTTCAGCCGTAAGCAAGGCCCGCTTTTTACTGCGATCAAACAGTTGTACCCCCAGCTCCTGCTCCAGCTTACGGATCGCCTGCGTAATTGAAGGCTGAGCAATATGCAATTGTTCAGCCGCTCTGGTAAAACTATTCAGCTTGCCAACCATGCAAAAATATTCGATCTGCCTTAATTCCATACACCCGGCCTCCAGACGGCATTTTATGCTATCACTGTTTTCGCTGGCCTGCCGTCCAATCCCTGCCGGATTGATTTTGATCATCTAAACAAATCAGTAGATCAAGTCCATCACCCAACAGGCGTTTAACCAGTAAAACAGGCCGTAATTTAGCCAGATGTTTCCGCTAGTCTGAAATTCATTTATTCCAAAAACGATCATTTTACCAGCTGCAAAATGCATATTGACATTTGTAAGCAAATAGTGTTAGAATTCATTTCAAAGCATAGTAAAAATAGTAATGATGGAGTAAGTAACCCACTGGCGAATTTGCAGAGAGTTGACGTTTGGTGAAAGTCATCAATGAGCGGTGGTTGAAGATCCCTCCGGAACTGTATTTCTGAAATTCAGTAAGAAATACCGGGGTAGCCGCGTTATCTGGCTTAGGTTTGATAGAACTGAAGCGGCATGTTATGCAATAAAGGTGGTAACGCGGGTAAAACAGCTCGTCCTTGAATATTTTCAAGGACGGGTTTTTTTGTTTGTATTTTAACAACCGCACGCGCTCCGGTTAGAGCGTAATTCTGTTTATATTCAACACCAATGGAGGTAAATGATGACGAAGCAAAATAACAGTATATTTAAGCTGGGTGATGCCGGTGTGTCCATTAACGATGTTTTTGCTGCGGCAAAAAAACTGGATTATGTGTTAAAAAAGACCGAACTTATTGAAAGCCCGGTTTTTAGCAGCGAGAGCGGCAATACTGTGTTCATTAAACCCGAGAACCTGCAGGTTACGGGGGCATTCAAAATCCGCGGGGCGTTTCATAAACTAAGCCGGCTAAATGATGCCGAAAAAAGCAGAGGCGTTATTGCTTCGTCCGCGGGAAATCATGCGCAGGGAATCGGTTTTGCGGCACAGCTGCTGGGCATTACAGCAACTGTGGTGATGCCTGCGACCACCCCCATCATTAAGGTGGAAGCCACCAGGAATTATGGCGCCAATGTAGTATTATTCGGTGACAGCTATGATGAGGCTTACAAGAAAGCAAGAGAGCTTGAAGCTGTACATAATTATGTTTTTGTGCACCCGTTCGATGATTTGGATGTCATCATTGGCCAGGGAACAATCGCTTTGGAGATTTTGCAGCAACTGGAAGATGTTGACGAAATCCTGGTGCCGATCGGCGGAGGGGGGCTGGCCAGCGGCATAGCCTTTGCGGCAAAAACATTAAAACCGTCCATCAAGGTGATCGGCGTTGAGCCGGAAGGCGCCTGTTGTATGAAAGCCTCTCTGGCGCTCAATCAGGTAACGGAGCTGGCAGCAGTGGATACCATAGCCGATGGCGCCGCGGTAAAACGTCCGGGCAGCCTGACGTTTGAATTGATCAGAGCGTTTGTCGATGAAATCATTTCGGTTTCTGATTTTGATATTGCTGAAGCAATATTGCTGCTCATCGAAAAGCATAAGCTGATTGTCGAAGGCGCAGGAGCTCTTTCCTTAGCCGGGTTGAAAAAAATATCCTCTAAAAACAAAAAAGTTGTTTGCCTGGTCAGCGGCGGCAATATTGATATTTTAACGATTTCCGCGATTATCAATAAAGCGCTGGTATTCAGAGGCAGACTGTTTTGCTTTACCATTAATTTGCCGGATAAGCCGGGGGAATTACTGCATGTGGCTAAAATCATCTCGGCATTAAATGCCAATGTAATTAAGCTGGATCATAATCAGTCCAAGGTAATGGACAGCTTTAAGCAGGTTCAGCTGGAAGTAACGGTAGAAACCAACGGACACAGCCATGTCGCGGAAATAGAAGACGCCTTTCAGCGCAACGGCATCGAAATTCAAAAAATTTACTGATAACCGCATACCGTCCCCGTCAATCCTTGTTGGCAAACCAGTCGATCAACTGCCTGGCAATTCCGCCGTACGCCGGGATAGCAGGCAGATTATCCGCTGAGAACCAACCGGCCGATAAAATTTCGCTCTGATTCACGGCAATTTCGCCGCTCACATAACGCGCCGTAAAAGCAATCATTAAAACATCAGGAAATGGCCAGGGCTGACTGCCGAAATATCGGATCTGGTCAACCACGATCCCCACTTCCTCCCGCAGTTCCCGCCGCACGCAGTTTTCCAGAGTTTCCCCCGGATTGATAAAACCGGACAGCACACTGTGGTGCAGCGGCGGAAAACGGTTCGGCCGGGCCAGCAAAATTTTATCTTCTTTCACAACGGCTACAATAACAGCCGGGGAAATGCGCGGATAAATGGTACAACCACAGGCGGCGCATTGCCTGGCAAAAGCCCGGGATGCGGACGCAACCAGCATTCTTTCGCCGCAGCGGCCGCAAAAATCAGCGCTTTTTGCCCAGTTGATAATATGAAAAGCCCGAAATGCCAGCTCTAGCGCCTGACTGCCGATACGGCCCGGCAGTTGGGCCAGTTTTTCAAAGCAGCCTCCGGCTAATTTGACCGGACTGCGCAATATCATTCCATAACAGCCGGCTCCGTTCAGCGAGCCAACATACTGTGCGTCAGCCACTTCAATACTCCAGTTTATCACATCCAGCACTGATGGAAGTTTCGGCCTGCCATTCCCGTTCTTAACGGCAATTTCATCATGATAGAATATCATCATATAAGTATGCCCAGGGTTGGCTGCCGGCGGCGTTAAATCAACAGCATTATGCACATTACATAACCACCTAACTGCATAAGGTAACATCTAAAATTGTAACCACAAAATCGGCATTTGATGCAGACGCTTGCCCCGCCGTTCTGAAAACCTTACGCTACTATCCTTTTGTATAGTAAATACCTTAAAAGTGCATACTTTTATTTTCGCCGGATTAAGCTTAAACTTTGTGGTAGATACTAAACAAAAGGAGGTATTGCCTTATGACCGTATTGGCCATTAACGGCAGTCCGCGTAAAAACTGGAATACGGCGACCCTTCTGGAGAAATCGCTGGAGGGGGCGGCGGCACAGGGAGCGGAGACCGAGCTTATCCATCTTTACGATCTCAGCTTTAAAGGCTGTATCAGCTGTTTCGCCTGTAAGCTCAAACATGGAAAAAGCTACGGCAAGTGTGCGGTAAAAGATGCGTTAACCCCTGTGCTCGAAAAAATTGCCGCTGCAGACGCCGTTATTTTGGGGTCGCCCATCTACTTTCACGGCGTCACCGGTGAAATGCGCTCCCTGCTTGAACGGATGGCTTTTCCCTATCTGGTTTACGACAAAGCCTACTCCACGCTTTTTCCCCGAAAAATCCCGGTTGGCTTTATATACACCATGAATGTCAGCGAAGAACGCATGAAAGAATACGGCTATGACCGAATTTTTGCAGGAACCGAACAGGCCCTTGCGCGGCTTTTCGGCAGTTTGGAGACGCTGTTTGCCAATGATACCTATCAGTTCACCGATTATTCCAAATATGTTGTGACAGCGTTTGACGAAGCAGCAAAAGCCCAAAGACGCCGGGAACAGTTTCCGCTGGACTGTCAAAAAGCCTTTGACCTCGGTGCAAGATTTGCTCAATAAATCGGCGGCATAAGCGAAGCTTGCCCCGCAAAACGCTTCCCGGACGCTTACCTGGACACACAAAAAAATACAGACAGGGACCTTGTTTTCAAACAAGATCCCTGTCTGTATTTTTGAATACTAGGCGTCTTGGGGTTGCTTGCGGACGTTCTGGCCGCCGGCTACGCTTACCCGTCAGTCCGGCCATACGCGGGATCAATTTCCCAGGCGCGGTCAATATCAGCCATAGCCTCTTCAAAGCGGCGATTGGCAAAATACGCCATAGCCCGCTGATAATAAGCCTCGGCGCTATCGGGCTCTAATTCGATCGCCCGGCTGTAATCAGTAATGGCCGCTGCGTAATTGCCAAGCGCATAATAGCACTCCGCCCGGTAATGATAAACAGCCGCCTGAGCATCCAGCTCAATGGCCCGGCTATAGTCGGCAACAGCCTGTTGATGTTCGCCCAGCTGCTGGTAGGCCGAACCCCGGTAAAAATAATAATCGGCATCCGCCGGTTCCAGGCTGATGGCTTGTCCGTAATCGGTTATCGCCTCGGCCAGCAGGTCCAGCTCCCGATAGACCGCCGCCCGGTAATAGTAGGCAATCGCCCGCGGCTCAAGTTCAATTGCCCGGGTATAGTCGCCGACCGCCTCCTGGTAACAGTTTAACTCGTGATAGGCTGTCGCCCGGTAGTAATAGCAGGCCGCCAGCTCCGGCTCAAGTTCAATCGCCCGGGTATAATCGGCAATGGCTTGCCGGAAGCGTTTCTGCGCCTGGTACACGGCGCCCCGCCGGTAGTAACCGCCAAAATCATCAGGCGAAAGCTCAATGACTTTGCTATAATCGGCCAGAGCGCTTTCAAAATCGCCTTGACCGCAGTAAATTCCGGCCCGGTGATAATAAGCGCCGCTATATTCCAGGTTGATGGCAATGGTTTGCTGATAGTCGGCCAGAGCCTTTTGATACTGCTTCTGCTCATCGTAAACCAGGCCGCGATTGAAATAAGCATCGGCATGCTGCGGCTCAAGCTCAATGACTCTGGTATAATCGTCAATCGCCGCAGGATAAAGCAGCTGCTGCCGGTAAACCGCGGCCCGTTGGTAATAACTGCCCGCCGCCTCCGGGGCCAGCTCAATCGCCCGGCTATAGTCCGCAATGGCTGCTTCATACTCTCCTAATGCCCGGTAAGCGCTGGCGCGGAAATCATAAGCTGCGGCAAACTCCGGCCGCAACTGAATAAAATTACCATAGTCAATGACAGCCTTGTCATACCGCTGTTGCTCATAATACGCCGCCGCCCGTTCCAAATAAGCCCCTGCATATTCGGGATCAATATCCAGCGCCATACTGCAATCCAGGATAACGGCGTCATACATGTTTAACTTGGCATAAACAACTGCCCGGTGATAATAGGCATCTGTATGATACGAATTCATTTCCAGCACGGTGGTATAATCCATAATCGCCTCTTCATACTGCCATTGCTCACAGTAAGCGGCGGCCCGATAATAATAAGGCGTTTCATTTTCCGGTTCCGCCGCAATCATTGCGCTTAATTCTTCTATGGTTGCTCCCTGATAATCCAAGCTGTTGTCTGTCACACTTTCACCCCGCATTTGCTTGCCTTCCATCCCTGCCGTCATTTACACGCTATTCTTTAACTATAGCAGGTTTACATGAAAACCGGCAAGCTATATTATTGCAGCCACAACCGCCATTGCCGGCTGTGGCGATCAGGGTTTATGATAAGAAGTTTTCAACTGCCGCTCTCTGACCTGCCGTTCCAGCGCCAGTTGAATCAGTTTATCGATAAGCTCGCCATAACTTATCCCGCTGACTTCCCATAATTTAGGGTACATGCTGACTGCAGTAAAGCCGGGAATGGTATTAATTTCATTAACAACAGCCTGGTTGTCCTTTGTCAAAAAGAAATCCACCCTGGCCATGCCTTCACAGCAAAGCGTCTGGAAAGCCCTGACCGCCAGCGCCTGAATGCGCGCGGCGGCCGCTGCAGGCAGTTCAGCCGGGATAGTCAGAACAGCGCCGGCTTCATCAATATATTTTGCTTCATAAGAATAAAACTCCCGCTGGGCTGCAATCTCACCGATACTTGAAGCAACCGGCGCTTCATTGCCCAGAACAGCACATTCCAGTTCCCGGCCGGTGATGCATTCTTCAATGAGAACCTTAGTATCAAAACAAAAAGCCTCCGCCAGCGCTGCAGTAAACTGCTCTTCATTGACAACCTTGCTCACCCCGACGGAAGAACCGGCATTGGCCGGTTTGACAAACAGCGGCAGCCCTAACTTTTGCACAGCTTCGTCAAATCTCGCCGCAGCCTGATCCCACTTGCTGCAAGTCAAGAATCCGGCGATAGGAATTCCCGCATCCCGCAGCAAACGCTTGGTTACATCTTTATCCATACCAACCGCAGACCCTAACACACCGGCGCCGACAAAAGGAAGGTCAGCCAGTTTCAGCAGGCCCTGAACAGTTCCGTCTTCCCCGTACGGCCCATGCAAAACGGGAAATATAACATCAATTCCAGCGCCTGATTTCCGCCCGGTGATTTCCAGCAGCTGCCCGACACCGGCACCCGGTACCAAAGCGACCTCCCGGCCGGTCTTATTCAGGGTAATACGGCGCGGGTCATTGCTGTTCAGTAAAAACCGTGAGCTGTCGTACAACCGCCAATGCCCCGCCTTGTCTATGCCGATTAAGGTAACATCATATTTGCTTTTATCTATTGCATCAATAATATTTTGGGCTGACTGCAGGGAAACCTCATGCTCCGCCGACTTGCCGCCAAATAAAATTCCAACCCTGATTTTAGACAAAACTACCATCCCCTTTGCAGCTGTCATTGTATGTTACCGTTCGCCCCATCATCACCGGCCGGTGGCCAAACAGCGCCTCGCAGCACCAGGAATGGGGAACCCCCCGGAATGCTTTTGTCATCCTGACGCTAGCCGGCTGCAACCGTTGCCGGATAATCAATGGCCATACTTAAACGGATCAGTTCCCTGCCCGTATTCTTGTAGGCATGAGGTTTGTCCGCCCGGAAACAGATGGAATCGCCTTGCTGCAGCGTATAGGTCTGGCCATTGGTTAATAACGTCAATTCCCCGGCCATAACAGTAATAAACTCCTTACTGCCGTCAACATGGGGATGGGTGCTGTGATAGCAGCCGCCCTGATCAATTTCAACCAGATACAGTTCAAAGCGGCGGCCGTCTTCATACGGAAATACCGGATAAACCCGGTATCTGCCGCCATCCTCGATCAACGGCTCCACTTCAGCCCGGCGTACAATAACGGCATCAGCCTGCGGTAAATGGATCAGCGAAGTAAACGATACCTTTAACCCGGATGCAATCCGCCAGATGGTGTTAATCGTGGGATTTGATTCGCCCCGCTCGATTTGTCCCAGCATTGATTTGCTGACTTTGGTCAGCTCAGACGCCTTATCCAGGCTCAGCTTCTTTTCTTCGCGAATCCGCTTCAAATTGGCGGCGATTACTAAACTTAAATCCTGCAATTATACCCACCCCTACTTGTCATTCTCATGAACGCCGCACTGGCGGTACGTCTCAAAGCCGCAAAAAATTCAGCTATGTGCTCATCGACAAACTGCATTTGCTTCCGGCCGGCTGGACCGGATTACCCCAATGATCACCGCATCCTTAGCCGGATTGCTCCTGTTACAGGACGATAACAAAAAGCGCCGGCCATGAGCAGTTATTTGATATTAATCCTGGGAATGATGGTTGGTACCTATTTGCCCCGGCGGCTGCTGTTGATGAAGAAACCAGTCAATGAGCTGGCGGGAAATCGTCCCCTTTTCCGGAATTTCCGGCAGCGTATGGGCCGAAAACCAGTCAGCCGTGAGTATTTCACTATGATCAACAGCAATCTGCCCACTGACATAATTGGCGGTAAACGCGATCATCAGGGAATCAGGAAACGGCCAGGGCTGACTGCCGAAGTATTGGATGTTATCCACCTCAAGGCCCACTTCTTCCCGCAGTTCCCGCCTTACACAGTTTTCCATGGTTTCGCCTGGTTCGACGAAACCGGCAATGACACTATACCGTCCCGGCGGAAACCGGCTGGCATGAGCCAGCAAAATCTGATCTTCTTTAAACACGGCGACAATGATCGCCGGCGAGATCCGGGGATACACAATATTACTGCAGGACGTACAATTTAACGACTGTTCCTGCCCTTGGACCACCAATTGCATAGCCTGGCCGCACCGGCCGCAAAACCGGTTGTTTTTCAGCCAGTTCAGTAAATGATATGCCCGGAAGGCAACCGGCCAATACTCTTTGAGAGTATGCTGGGACAGTTGCTTCAGCCTGACAAACGTCAGGCCCGGAAACTCCGGTTTTTCATTGATGTTGGCGCCATAGTAACGCTTGCCAGCCCATTCGCCGATATACTGGGCGGCTGCCTCAGTCCGCGATAAAGGAACCGCCCCCAGTGCGGGTATCCGCCAACCGCCGTTTTGGACTTCGACCAAAATCTCATCTTTGTAAAACAGCAGTAAATACGCGTTTTTCTTATCGTCAGGCTCCGGCGCCTTTACAGCATTGTTATCGTTCATTAGAGTACCCACCTTAATCTGCAATTTAACTTTCAGTATCCTATCATAACCGGGCTAGTAAAAGCTGACCAACTGAACTGCCAGAAGGCCAATATTGAGGGCCAGCAATGCCGGAATGGCGATGCGAAAAGACCGGTGGCGGGTTTTATGCCGAAAAAAAAGCATACCGCCCCAGATGCCGGCCGCGCCAAATAGCGCCGCCCACAGAAAAAAAGTCCGTTCCGGTATTCTCGCCCTGCCGGTTTTGGCGTAGTTTTTATCAGCCCCCATCCGGAAAAAGGCAATTGTGTTCCAAATGACATAAACAGCTATCCAGATAATCATGCCTGCACTCCTGCGAATCTGATCCTATACTTATTATACACCCTTTCCGCCAACAAAAAAACCAGTCACACCTCAGATATGTGACTGGTTTTTTAACCCCTCTTCTTCCACCGTGAAGGAGCGGCCTCCAGACCGGCCAGCTTGAGAAAGTGCCCGGAACAGAGGCGGCCTGCTGAAACTGGTTAATGCGCCATCACTTTTGCCGGCAGTTTTGCTTGCAGGGCCGCAAGCATCTGATCACCGGGCTTAAAATAAATCCGCCGCTTCTCCTCCTTATTGTTCGACCGGGTTACCGTATAGGCCAAAGTCCAGACATCACGCCCGTCAAGAGCCGAGTGAAAACGGTAAGTCCGGCGAAACTTAATAAGGCCGATCAGCTGGGGCTTATATCGGTAAACACTGAAAATAGCACCGTAAGGTATTTCATGGGTTACCGTTCCCAGCAGGCTGCGCTTAGTCAAGCACAGGCCTTTTGGGGTCATTTCATAGCTGTATTGCGCCGCCATCCGTTCAATAAGCACAAATAAGACCAGCAGCTCTGCCATCATTTCCAGCGGCTGAAAAATGTGAAGAACCAAATATTTGTACAGCGAAAATCCCAATAAGAAGATAAAAGAAATAATTGCAACCATTAAAACATAAAAATTCTTCCGGCTTGTCTCCGAGCGTACCATCAAATTTTCCATTAGCCAGCCTCCTTTCGTTGCGCTGCTCCACCATCCCCCTGACCATAGGAAAGCAGGCCGGAAAAGCTTCAAGCTTTTCCGGCCTGCGCCTGGCTTTTATAAACTGAGTAAGCCAAAGAAGATATAGCAGATAACGGCGCCGACCGCCGCCATCGAAAAGCCCCAAATCATCAAATTGCGGAACAGCTTGCCTTTGTCTTCCTTCTCGTCCGCGCAGGCAATGCAGATTGCGCCGAACAGGGACAAGGGAGAGGTGTCCACCAGATGCGAGCCGACGTTGATGGAAGAAATCATTGCCGCCGCACTGCCGCCCCCCAGCTCTTGAATCAGTCCCGGCACCATCGGCAGGAACATCGGCATGACTACGCCGGACGAACTGGAGTAAGCGGAAATCACCCCGGTCACTAAAGCCAAAACACCGGTTATTGTTGTCTCATTGGATACTGATGCGATAATATTAACCAGAGCATTCAAGCCGCCGGCTTTATCCATAACGTCAATGAGTATCCCCATGCCGCAGACCATAATGATGACCGGCCAGGGCATCGATTTCACCGTGGCCTTGCTGTCGCCGGCATTCAGGATGAGCAGCACGCTGGACAGCAAAAATGCAATTGCCCCGACATTGACGGAGTCTCCGGTACCAATGAGTTTTAATACAGATGGTGAAAACAGTCCCTTGGTTACCGCCATACTGGGCAGGATAACCAGCAGCACCAAAATAACAACGGCAACAAGCGTCATAATCTGGTTTTTATTGAAAGGCTCCGGCTTGGGAGCAATATCATCAATATTCAGACTGGAGTTGCGCTGACTGACAATCCACTTCCAGCCGCCAAGCACCATGAATCCGCCAATATTGGCGGCAATCTGGGCAATCTCCGAATTTAGATGAATTTTCCAGCCAAACGTATTCAAATCGCCAATACTCTGCCCCAGTGCGTCCAGCTGCGGAGCAATTTTAGCTACAATTGAATTGGAGATGATGCCGCTTGGCGCGATTGGCGAGAAGGCAGCTCCATTCGCAGCTCCGACGATTAAGAGAGTCATCAAAAATGCATTGATGCCAATCCGGGCGGCGATCGCCATGACTACCGGCGCCATTAAGGCCACTGTGGCGATATTTCCCGGGCCGATGGTGGTAATTATGGTGATCAGCATAAAGATAATCAGCGGGATCAGCGCCGTGTTGCCTTTGGCCAGGCGGATGGCATTCGCCGTTAACTTTTCCAAAGTCCCGTTGGTAGTGGCTATGCCAAACAAAAAGGTCACGCCGACTAAAATCATGAACAAATTGATCGGCAGGGATGACATTATTTGTACCGCATTAAGATCCGCGAAAAAGCTGCCGACGACGATGGCAAAGGCAATGGCAACAATTCCGATATTGAGTTCCTCGTTAATCATGGAGATTCCAACAACAATAACAATAGCAACAAGTGACGCTAAGGCTGCAACAGACATTCCTAGCATAAGTTTCCCCTCCCCTTAATGGTAATTCCGCCCGGGCCAAAATCAGGCCTCTACCTGCCTTGCAAATTTGCACAATAGCAAATATGCAATACATCAGATAAAGTTTTCGCGGACCGCAAATTGCCGCCAGCTTCCTTATTCAAGCGCCTGGGACGTTAAACCTGAGACGTACGCCAATATCACGATTGGGAAATCAATTTAATGTTCCTTGTCTTACCCGCTATTCCTCATCCTCTGCTTTAACCGGAAAAGCCGCATGTAAAGCCTTAGTAGCCAGAATAAATACCCCGATTACAAAAAACATCGTCGGCAAGGCCACTGTTCCTAATGTGATTGCCTTTGATACTGCATCTTCCATCTGATGATCGCCTCCCTTTTATTTCGTCAGCGCCGGTATCAGCGCCAGTACCAGTCCGCCCGCCACTACCGACGCAACCTGGCCTGCCACGTTCACTCCGATCGCATGCTGGATGATAAAGTTTGTCGGATCTTCTTTGAGCGCCATCTTCGCGATTACACGCCCTGACATCGGGAACGCCGATATTCCGCACGCTCCGATCATCGGATTGATTTTCGTCTTGCTGAACAGGTTCATCAGTTTCGCAAACAATACCCCGCCGGCCGTATCAAATACAAACGCCACTGCCCCCAG
>NZ_FNHB01000006.1:158321-244536 GCF_900104455.1 Dendrosporobacter quercicolus | reverse complement strand
TCGGTCGTCAGCGCCCTGATGACCGGCGGCTGGATGACCGGCACCAGCGACATATACGAATACGCCGCCACCGACAGCGGGCCTAACAGGTCTTTGGCGAAACGGCTGGCGACATAAATGGTTGTCGGGCCGTCCGCCGCACCAATAATCCCGATGGACGCCGCATGCTCAAAGGAAAAGCCCACCAGCGTCGCCCCGATGGCGGTCGCAAAGATGCCGAATTGCGCCGCCGCCGCAAACAGCATGACCGAAGGGCGGCGGATCAGCGGCGTAAAGTCGCACATCGCCCCGATCGCGATAAATATAAGTACCGGGAAAAGTTCATTGGCAATACCGGCATTATACAGTACAACCAGGAAGCCCTGCTCGCCCGGTATATTTGATACTGCGGAAGAATGGGGGATATTGGCCAGAATTGAGCCAAACCCGATCGGCAATAACAGCGCCGGCTCATAATCATGCTTTACGGCAAGATAGATGAGGATAGCCCCAATCGCCCACATTACGACATGCTTCCAGGAAAGTCCGATGAACCCCATGAGAAGTTCGTCTAGCCACGGATACTGATGAAATATTGCTTCCATATTTGTTTACCTCCTGATCTGGATTTATTCACGCTTCTCAACTGCCAACCGCAAAAAAAGTCGAATCACCTAGCAGTATGTATAATAGCATTCCCAAAATGCTGCGTTTCATCAGCCTATATGACCTGGCGCCCATCCATAAGCTTTTGCCGCCCAGCAGCGGCCCACTGATTACCCGGCCGGGTAATCCTGACACTCAATACCGAATCGGCGCCCATCATGGCATAAATGGCTGCCCCAATAGCGGCAACCACCTCCGGGCTGATCCCCTGCGCGTCAATATTCATGGCCGTATTGGAGTCGGCTGCGGTTACAGCGGCAATTTTCTCAGCCTTTTTTTCAACCTTTTGGGACTTGCCGAACAATGAATCAAAAAAACCCATACTCACACCCCCTTTCGATTTTGAACACGTTTACGCAACCAGCAGCAGGCTGTACGGAATAATGCCAGCCGGTTGCTGCTAACGCTATACAGCCGGCATGATTGCGGCAATCCTCCGGGCCTTTATTGGAGGCTCAACTACCTGCCCCGCCCCGTTCGGCCGCTTTATACAGGGCAATACCTTCCTCTATCTTTACCCTGCTTTAATAAAACAATACCTGCTTTTAGGCAAACCTTCTACATTGCGTAATTTTTCAAAATATTTAGTAATTAAAGTTCTCGGCAGATAAAAACGAGAATCCTTAACGCCAGGCTTGATGAAAAACGCCGGCCGCTGTTCATCCGGACCGCTAAATTCTCCTGAATGCTCACAAAAGCAGGGCTGAAAAATCAGCTCTGCTTTTGATTCTACAACTATTTTAATTTAAATAAACTGCTGACTTATTTGCTCCGCGCAGCTTACGGCAGTTCCTGTTACTCATAATAATCATCAATAATCTCGCAGCCGCGTTTGATAAAAGCCTCGTCTGAATAGGCCGAACGGTCCAGTGTACCTTCTTCAATTGCCTTAAAGGTAACCTGCTCTTTGGCAAACTTGCCTTGGGCTTTGGCAGCAGTACCCGCGGCGTCTTTGGGATGAATGACCACAATGCCATCGCCGTCGCCGACCAGAATATCACCCGGTTGAACAACGACGCCGCCAATGCAAACGGGAACATTAATTTCCCCCGGACCGTCTTTATAAGGACCTTGCGGGGTTATACCCGCAGCATAAATTGCCAGATCCAGCTCCCGTAAAGCATCCGCATCGCGTACAGCGCCATCGATTACAACACCGGCAAGGCCTTTTTTCATTGCCTGCCGCATCATGATTTCCCCGGTCAGGGAATTAACCACATCGCCCCGCCCGTCAACCACAATAATATCGCCAGGCTGAGCCATATCCAGCGCTTTATGAAACATTAAATTATCGCCGATCCGGGCGCGCACAGTAAACGCGGTGCCCAAGAGCGGCTTTTTGCTCACCGGCTTAATCCGGGCGTCAACGCAGTTCACCCGGTTCATTTCATCAGCAATATTTGCCACCGGCAGCCCTCTGAACAATTCGACAACGTTCTTATCCGGTCTCTTAATTTTGGTGAAAATTCTAAACCCTACATTTGACATAGTATAACCCCCTGAATTTAGCGATCAATAAATGACTTGCAAACGACTGGCAGGTGTTGCCTGTTTCAGAAATAACCGGGGCTTAATCCCGCCGGTCGGTCACAGCAAAGATTTCGTGAAAATCCTTCGGCGGTACGCCCTTAAAATATTCCTTGAAGTTTAATTCGGTGCACCATCTTAGCTTTTCTTTCGTTGCTAAGGACATGGTGCTGTCAACCTGCAGGTTATTTAAAGTCTTAATAACCTCATCCATTTCATGCTCGCGCCGTTCGGAATGGATGACGCCCCTGGTCAGCATGCCATTAATGATCGGCAGAAGCGGACCGGCGGTCAGGGTTTCCTCAATCGACGCCAGCACATCATCTTCAATGCCATATTTATGTCCTGCCACCACTGTCTCTAATAATAAGACAACAAACCCCTTCATAAATATGCTGCGGAACATTTTTGAGGCGGAGGACTTGCCGGCCGGACCTGCCAATAAAGTCAGGTTCATCCCGTAAGGTTGCATTTTTTCCACAAATAAGGCGGCGCCGCCGCCTGATGCCAGCATCGGAACCTTATGGCCGTTGCCCGGTACCGTGCCCATGACCGCAACATCCACAAACAGCGCTTTCGCCGACACAATATCATTTGCAGCCGCTTTTGTGTCAGGGCCGGCTGAGTTTAGATCAACATAGATCTGGCCAGCGGTCAGATACGGCAAGCACTCTTCCGCCAGAGCAACTGCCAGGTTAGCGCTTACCGAAGAAAATATAATGTCCGATCTTTCCGCCAATTCCTTTAAGCTGCCAGTCAGAACAACACCGGCATCACTGGCCCTTTGCCCGATCAATTCAGCCTGCGGCGCTACATTCCAGAATTTATCAAAGGCGCTGATATGAGCTGCGCCCGCCCCGGCCAGCCCCTTAGCAATGTGATAAGCTGCTTCGCCAAATCCAATAAAACCAATTTTTAATGTCATTTGAGCACCTCCAAAATTTTGTTATACAGGTAAAACGCCGGTAAGCACAGCAGTAACAATAAAGATAAAAAACATCGGAATCGAATATTTGAAAAACTCTTTTTGATACTCCCCAAAACTCATCTCCGTCCGGTCCATCAGCAAAAAGAGCCAGGCAACCGTCGGGCTGGCATACCTGATCGCCTGCCCCATAAAAGACGCCATTCCGATCTCTGTCGGTGAAATGCCGAACTTATAGGCAATCGGCGCTACCACAGGCAGGATGCCGAAGTAGTAAGCGTCCACCGGTAGAGCATAGCAGGCTATCGAACCGATGAAGGCAAAAATTAAAGCAGTATGGCTTCCTAAGGACTCCGGGATCAGGCTGGCCAGATGCTGTGCAATCGCCGCCGACATTCCGCTGCCGTTCAAGATGCCCAGGAAACAGCCGGCCGCAATAATGATCGAAGTTACGGCAATCGCATCACCGCCGTTGGCCGTTATTCTATCGCGCTGTTCCTTATCGTTATAATTGGCAGCCAGAGCGATCGCTGTACCGACCAGAAAAACAATGGCTCCGCTGACAAGACCCATAATCAGCAGGACCAGCATGCCAATCG
Organism: Dendrosporobacter quercicolus; assembly: GCF_900104455.1. Classification (NCBI taxonomy): domain Bacteria; kingdom Bacillati; phylum Bacillota; class Negativicutes; order Selenomonadales; family Sporomusaceae; genus Dendrosporobacter; species Dendrosporobacter quercicolus. Next base: position 240,840 of record NZ_FNHB01000006.1, on the reverse strand, counting down.
TTAAAACCAGATTGAAAATAAACCGGTTGGGCCGTTTAAGCTCCTTGTCATGATTGCGGATAACAGCCACCATTTCTTCGATCTGCTCCGCCGAAATCACCTCACTATGTCCGGCGACATAGCCCAGCCGTTTTCTTTCGCTTATTCCCATAAAATAAGCCAGAATAAAAATATAAATCATCGCCACAGCCAGGATCGGCAGTATCTGCACAAACAACTCATTTACCTCTAAATTAAGCACTGCCGCCGCTCTTGCCAGCGGTCCCCCCCAGGGCAGGCAATTGCCAATAGAGGTGGGCAGGATAATCAACATCGCCAGATATGATAACTTGATCCCCATTTGTTTAAATAAAGGGACAAAGGCCGATGTAATAATCAGGATTGTGGTGGTGCCGTCCCCGTCCAAAGTAACCACTGATGCGGTAAATACCGTTACCATCAGCACCTTCAGGGGATCGCCCTTGGCTTTTCTAATTAAATAGACACAGAGCGGATCGAATAATCCGACATTCATCATAATACTGAAATACAAAATAGCAAACAAAATCATAATTGTGGGATTGATTGTTCCCAGACTTACCTTGCCTTTGTCGTTGACCGTATAGAATAAGCCTTCTTTTATCCAATCAAGGACTTTTTCCAGTGGAATGCCATAAAAAAAACAGGCTGCCATTCCGCAAATCACTGATACAACAACCAATCCGGTAAAGGCGGAAGTCTTCTTTTTAATCACCAGAGCTAAAAATGCAATGATCAGAATGTACCCTAAAACAGTTAGCATCAGTACCCTCCTTTATTCACCTGTAATATCCTGCTGCACTTTCCGGCTTGCACCGGCTTAACCGGAGATAAATGCTTATCTTTTCCGCCCCCTTCGCTGTAACATGATTTCGGACTGTGAGTTCCCGTACACCGCGCCTTGTGCGTGGCGCTCCCTTTCCTGCAAGCCATCGGTTTAACATATTGCACAAACTATGCCAACTTACAACAAAAAGCAATTTTTTCTTAAAATTCAATAAATCCGCTGGGTTACCCGGCCTTATTTCGGAATAATTTGAATAAAGCAGTAACCTTTGGTATAATCATTGCAGAATTAAGTTGCAATATATTGCAATTAGTTGCGAGGTGATGCTAATGAGTAAGATCCTGTTTATTTTACCTGATGAGGAACTGCTGCAATATGCCCGAGAAACCTTAACCACCGTCTTTCCGGATGTTGAAGTCGTCACTGCCATCGCCGGAGAAGGCGCCGCGATTGTCCGTAAGCATCTGCGCCGGGGGCTGGAGGTAGTTGCGGCGCGGACAGTCACCGCCGCCGCCATCCGTCAGGCCGGACTCGATGTGGCTGTTGTGGAAATTCCCCGGACCAGCTTTGATATTCTCCGGGCGATTGACAAAGCAAACCTTAAGGGCAAACGCCTGGCTTTTATCTCCTATTCCGAGAAGATTTGGGGAATTGAGCTGTTTTCCGAAGCGCTGGGCGTAACTATCCAGCAATATACCGTCAGCTATAAGACCGATTATGAGGCGGAAATTCTGGCAGCCTGCGCCGCCGGCGCCGAAGTTATCCTTGGCGGCTTCACTGTTGTAAAAACGGCCGAACGTCACAATATCCCCAACGCCTTGATCAGGGTCGGCAAAGAAAGCCTGCTGCAAGCAGCCAGCGAAGCAAAACATATCCAGGAGACACTGGAATTCGAAGCTGCCAAGCGGGATATTTTTAACACCATATTAGACTACTCCTATGAAGGGATCATTACCATTGACCAGAATTACCAGATTACCACCTTTAATCCCCTGGCCCAGAAATATACCGGTATAGATAAGGCGGCAGCCATAGGCAGGCCTGTAAGCGCAATATTGCCGCAGCTTAACCTGGAAAAAGTTGTGGAAACGGGAGCCGACGACCTGCACAGCATCATCGAAGTGGGCAAAGTTAAGATTATGTGTAATAAAGTTCCCATCATTGTCAATAAAAAACCGTACGGCGCTGTGGCTACTTTACAGGAGACGGGGAAAATACAGGAGATGGAAGCAAAAATCCGCCGGCAAATATATGCCCGCGGTCACATCGCTAAATTTTATTTTAAGGATATTATCGGCCAAAGCCCCGTCATAGTAAAGGCCATTGAAATAGCCAGGGACTTCGCCGCAACAGATTACAGCCTTTTGGTCTTAGGGGAGACTGGAACAGGCAAAGAAGTTTTCGCGCAAAGTATTCATAACGCCAGCAAACGGGCCCAAGGCCCTTTTGTTGCCATCAACTGCGCGGCCTTGCCCGCCCAGCTGCTTGAAAGCGAACTGTTCGGTTATGTTGGCGGAGCGTTCACCGGGGCCAATAAAGAAGGCAAGCCCGGGCTGTTTGAAGTCGCCCATGGCGGCACCATCCTGCTGGATGAAATTGCCGAAATGGATTATGTTAACCAAGGCCGCCTGCTGCGCGTGCTGCAGGAAAAAACGGTGGTAAGATTGGGCAGCCATAAGGTTATTCCTATTGATGTGCGTGTCATTGCGGCTACGAATAAAGACCTGGAACTATTGATCCGGGAAAACAAATTCCGGGACGACTTGTATTACCGCTTGAATGTATTGAATTTAGAGCTGCCTCCGCTTCGTTCCCGCAAACCGGATATCAGGCTCTATGCCGAAGCCTTTTGCCGGGAAACTGCCGTCCATTCAGGCGTAACGCCTAAATTTTCCTCAGACGCCCTGCGCATCCTTGAACGGCATTCCTGGCCGGGAAATATAAGGGAGCTTAAAAATATCGTTGAAAGAACAATTGCCACGGCAAAAACCGTCACCATCACCAGTGATTTGCTGCAAAAAATATTCCCGCAGCAAAAGACCGCTCCTTTAGGCTTTTCCCCCAAAGAACAGCGCATGATCAGCGAGATCCGGGAGACTCTTAAAACTGCCCGCGGCAATTATACCGCAGCAGCCCGGCTGCTGGGCGTCAACCGCAGCACGCTCTGGCGAAGAATAAAAAAATACCGGATTGAGGGCTAGTCCGACAAGTCTAATGGCCGCCCTTTTGGTCTCCTGTCGCAAGTTCAGCCTAAATAACGCTGCATTAAATTATTGGTCAGGCTTGTGCAGCGGTAGCGGTAAACCGGCCGGCCGATGGTACCATAAGTAATCTCCAAATCCAAAACGCCGATATTTTTTAGAAAATCAAGATACTTTCGCATGGAAACCCTGGATATGCCGACATAGCTGGCCATTTCCTCGGTAGAAAACGCCGTTCGTTTTAAGCCGTTTATTTTTTCCCAGGTTTTCGTTAACGTATTTCGGTCAATGCCCTTCGGTAACTTGGCCGCAGCCGGCTGCTCCTTGTACAGAATGCAATTATCCAATTCCAGCTGGTTAATCCGGTTCGGCTCCTGCATGAGTTTTACCAAATCCCGGTAGGCTGACAAAGCGGCCTCCAGGCGTTCAAATTCAAAAGGCTTAATAATGTAATCAGTTGCCCCGAATCGCAAGGCTGTTTTTATGCTGTTGCTGTCACAGGCAGCCGAAACGATAATAACATCCACCCCTTTGCCGCTGGTTCTAATCCGGGATAGTAATTCCAAACCATTCATTCCCGGCATGAAAATATCCAGCAGCACCAGATCGACTTCCTGCTTATTTAATATTTCAAGCGCCTTATCCGCCGAATAAGCCACCGCAATCAACTCAAAGCCTTCCACTAATTCGAGATACCGCCTGTTAAATTCCGCTACCATCGGATCATCTTCTACAATGACAACTCTGATCATGAATTATCTCCCCTTTTTTTGTAGGGTAATACTATACAAAATTCCGTACCCTTGCCAGGTTCGGAAATAATTTCAATCTCGCCATCCAGCCGGTCAACGCTGTGTCTGAGCAAATACAAGCCAAGACCGCGGTTCAGACCTTTCGTCGAATAGCCTTTTTCAAATATTTGGCGTTTTAACTGCTCATCCATACCCGGTCCGGAGTCGGACACCCTGATGGTCAATATTCCTTCATCATAGCTGAAATTGACGCAAACCTGCTTGGTAGCCGAATTGTCCAGCGCTTCCATGGCATTGTCGATTAAATTGCCGACAATGGTGATGAGCTCATGAACCACTCTGGCTTCATCGGTCTCAGGCAAAAAACAGTCCTCCGCAATTTTCATTTCAATGCCCGCTTCCCGTGCTTTGCTCAATTTCCCCAGCAAAAACCCGGCCATCACGGGATCTTTAATTTTTTTAACAATAAATCCGATCTCCGCCTGGTAGCGGTGGGCAATCTGATTTACATACTCATTCAGCCGGTCGTAGCAGCCCATACGAATCATGCCAAGAATAACGTGCAGCTTATTCATAAACTCGTGCGTCTGAGACCGCAAGGCATCGGCATAGGTTCGCACCCCGCTCAGCTGTTCAGCCATCCGGCTTATTTCGGTCTTATCCCGGAACGTGGCGATTGCCCCGACAATGGTTCCGTCAACATTCACCGGCACCCGGTTGGCCAAAAGAGTAACCCCGTTTATCTCCTGATCCTGATCCAGCTCCGGCTTGCCCAGCTGCAGCACATTCTGCAGCCTGGTATTGGGCAGGTATTCTTCGATTTTCCGGCCAATGGGCTCGCCTGCAATGCCGGCGCGGCGAAATACCCGGAGCGCTTCTTTATTGACAATCGTAATGTTGGACTCCTGATCAACCGCGATAACCCCCTCGCGGACGGAATTCAGCATTGCATTGCGTTCTTCAAATAACTTGGCAATGGTAAACGGCTCCATGCCAAACATAATTTGTTTAATATATCTGGCCAGCAGCAAAGAGCCGATAATACCGATCAGTAAACCAAGACAAATGCCAAAAATGATATTCAGGCGGCTTTCATAAACAGCCTGGCTGATATTGTCAATGGTCATGCCGACAAGCACTACGCCGACCTGTCTGCCCTCAGCCGAAACCACCGGGGAAAAGGCCCTCAGGGATTGCCCCATCGAGCCGGTTTCAAAAGAGATGACCTCTTGCCCTTTAAACGCCGGATCAACATCCGAATTTTCATACTGCTTGCCGATGATATCGGTATTGGGATGAGACTTGCGCTCGCGGTTCATGTCCATTACCGTAATAAACTGCACGCCGCTGACTATTCTAATTTTTTCGACATAGGCCTGTATTGCCGGATCATCATCAAGCTGCTGCGTGGCAAGCGCATCAATAACAACCGGCGTACTGGCAACAATCCGGGAAATTTCAATGATCTCCTTTTCCAAGCTCTTTTTGGTGCTTTCCGCCACCCTGTCACTGATTAATATGTCTGTAATCAACAATGAAAATGTCACAACCAGGCAGACCAAAACCGTTATCATTGTCTGTAAACTAACGATATATTTCTGCTTATACATAGATTGATCCTTCCCCTGCGGTTAAACCGATTGAACCTCAAGCCTTGCCCGGTCTTTTGGGAATCGGAGCGGATTTACGTTCCGATTATTGCAATTTTCTTAATTTATTTACCTTCTACTTATCAGGGCTGCACTCCTGCTTTTAGGGCTAAGTTATAAAAATCCCAATCTCCGCTGTCTGCCACCGGTACCTGCCCATATCGACACGGCCGTCGTCAGTAAATTCAACACCCTCGGCCTCAAGCAGCTGCCTTTGCAACGCTTTGCCGCCCAGGCCAAAACCGGCCGTAAGGCTCCCGTCTTTAAAAACCACTCTGTGGCAGGGCACTTTATACTGATAAGGATTACGATGCAGCGCATATCCCACCGCCCTGGACGCCCGCCGGCTGCCGGCCAACGCGGCAACCTGCCCGTAGGAAGCGACCTTTCCTGCCGGAATCTGACGGACAATTGCATAAACCGTATCATTAAAATTCATAAGCTCACCCTGCTTTATCTGCTTTTTCTTCCATTATACCGGATGATCGGTGCTTTGAGGAGCTGCTTTGCTAGGTTAGTCTAAATAACACATCACCGGCCACCAGCCCTGTGGTAAGCCTGGAAATTGACATCTTCTTATGTCACATTCCTGAAGCCCCGGCGTATAATATATTATCCTACAGGTTAATAGAGGAGCGATGATGATGTCTGAAAAAAAAGATTTACCGGCAAGCATCTCCGGCAGCAAAACCAAGTCCGCGCCTGCGCCCGGAACAGCGGCTTCCGAAACGGCCTCCCCGGCCCCGGAGCAGCGCCATACCTGCCATAAATGTCACAAGAGCCATCCGTCCTGCCTGCCGTTCTGCCCCACCTGCGCCACCGGGACGGTCGGGTTAACGGCCTATGCTTATATTTATAATGTCGTCGCCGAGGTTGTACCGGTCGAGGGCGACATTACCTTCAGCAACAACGGCGTCATTGTGGGCAGCATTGCCCATACGCCGGGAACGGCGGCAATCGTGCTTGGCAACGCCGGCTACTATGCCGTATGGTTTATCGCGGCAGGCGCAGAGGCAAACCAGTTTACCCTGTTCCAAAACGGCGTTCCTGTTGCCGGCGGCACCTATGGTTCCGGGGCCGTAACCCAGCCAAATCCCGGTATGGCAATCGTCGCAGCGGCAGCCGGTACCGTATTGACCGTACGCAATCATACCAGCGCAGCCGCGGTTACCTTACAGGCTCTGGCCGGCGGAACGCAGTTAAACGCCAATGCCGCTATCCTGATTCAGCGAATAAGCGGTTAAAGCATCGCTGACTGCAAACAAGCCACAGTAAAAAAGGTTGTTCGGTTTATCGGACAGCCTTTTTCCTATTGTTCCGGGATTTCTCCCCTTTTAAGGGCTGGCTTGGAGCAGTAAAACTGCCGCTGTCAGTCTTTCAAGAATAATTGCCAAAGCGATTTCATATTATTTGTACTGGGAACAGGAAGTCAATGTCCTGCCGGGGTACAAGTGATTTCAGCGACATCTTTGTATCCCCCACTGTCCCATTGCAACTTAGTTAATTACTGCAATACTGAATGAAGCTTATCCGGTAAGGAAGGGAGGCGATGCAGAGTTCTGTAAAGGCTGCGTGGAAACAGGTTGTCAAAAAATAATGAGGAGTAAACTTATGAAACAAGTAGATTTTAAGAGTCATGAATTGAGCGTACCTGAGCTTACGCTCCGGGGCATGTTGCTGGGAATGCTGATAACCGCCATTTTTACGGCCTCTAATGTTTATTTGGGATTAAAGGTAGGCCTGACATTTTCCTCGTCGATTCCTGCTGCTGTTATCTCTATGGCGATTTTGAAGGTATACAGGGATTCCAATATCTTAGAAAATAATATGGTTCAGACACAGGCATCGGCGGCAGGCACTCTTTCGGCAGTTATATTTATTATTCCCGGCCTGCTGATGATTGGCTATTGGCAGGGATTTGTCTTTTGGCAGACCCTGATGATTTGCGCCTGCGGCGGCGGCCTCGGCGTGTTGTTCACGATTCCGCTGCGCCGGGCGATGATCGTCAATAGCGACTTGCCCTATCCGGAAGGCCTGGCGGCGGCCGAAATTCTGAAGGTAGGCAGCGGCAATCCTGCCGGGGTTCAGGAAAGCGGCGTAAAAAGCATTATGTCCGGCGGTATTGTTGCGGCTGTCATCACCCTGTGTTCGGGTGGCCTGCACCTTCTTTCATCGGCAGTGCATTATTGGTTTACGTTTGGTAAAATCACCTCGCAGCTGCCGCTTGGTTTTTCTTCCGCTTTGCTGGGGGCGGGCTATTTGATTGGAATTGCCAGCGGTATGGCAATATTAGCAGGCACGATTCTGGCCTGGGGTGTATTTGTGCCATACCTTACCGCAGTGCTGTCACCGGCGGCCGGGCAGAGCGCCAGTGCGTTCGCCTCAGCCATATGGGCCCAGAAAGTTCGGCTTATCGGTGCAGGAACGATTGGGATTGCTGCCATTTGGACGTTGCTTACGTTGTTAAAGCCCATTGTTGACGGAATGCGCCTTTCGATTCAGGCTATGAGCCGTGCGGGAACGGGAAAAAGGCTGCACCGCATGGATACGGATTTGTCGCCGCAAACGACAGCAATCGTATTTGGTATAATTGTCATCGGTTTAGTGGGAACCTTCTACTCTTTTATCGCCGAGGCCAATCTCTCCGCAGCCAGCACGGGGATTTTTGTTGTTGCCGGCGTTGCCGTTTCTGTCTTTATGGGATTCTTTGTAGCCGCAGCGTGTGGCTACATGGCCGGATTAATCGGTACATCGGCTAGTCCGATTTCAGGGATTGGCATATTGGGCATTATTATATCTTCGCTTGTGATATTGGGAATAGGTTCGGCGGTGGGTCTGTTCGCTACCGAAGCAGGCGGTAAATTCGCGATTGCCTTAGCTATTTTTACGACCAGCGTAATTGTCAGCATTGCTGCTATTTCAAACGATAACCTGCAGGATTTGAAAACCGGTTACATCGTTGGCGCTACGCCCTGGAAGCAGCAGGCAGCTCTATTTTTAGGCTGTATTGTCGGCGCCTTTGCTATTGCCCCGGTACTGAATTTATTGTACGAAGCCTACGGCTTTGTCGGCGCTATGCCGCGGGGCGGCATGGATGAAAGTCAGGTTTTGTCCGCACCGCAGGCAACCTTGATGACTACGCTGGCCCAAGGCATCTTCAGCCATAATTTGGATTGGAATTATATTATTTTCGGTGCGGGCGTCGGCGTGGCCATTATCGCGATTGATTTGCTATTGAAAAAGAACTCGGCCAAATACTGTCTGCCGCCGCTTGCGGTAGGCATGGGCATTTATTTGCCGCCTACCCTGGAAATACCGCTTGTCATAGGTGCGGTCATGAGTTATCTGGTGGGCCGGTACATAAGAAAACGGGCCAAACAGCGGAGCCCGCAGCAGATCGAAGCGGATGTGGAAGTTTGCAATCGCCACGGTGTGTTATTTGCGTCCGGGCTGATTGTCGGTGAAAGTCTGATGGGCGTTATCCTGGCTATCATCATTGTATTTTCAGTATCAAGCGGCGGCAGTGATTCGCCGCTGGCAATCACGGGCGGGGATTTCGGCCCTGCGGCTGATTGGCTTGGCCTGGGTGTATTTGTTGCCTTGATTGCCTTATTTGTCTATCGGGTTGTCAGTGTAAAATTCGAAAACAACGGCGGATGAATCCGATAGCGGCAAGGCTTCAGGATTTCTAAATCTTGCCGGTTTGCCGGTATAGGAAAACGGGGAGTGAAAGCACTCCCCGTTTTGCGTTGGATACCTCAATTGTCGGCCAAAGCAAGGAGCACTTACTCCACGGTAACGCTTTTGGCCAGGTTGCGCGGCTTATCAACATCGCAGCCGCGGGTTACGGCGGCGTAATAGGCCAGCAATTGCAGCGGAATGACCGCCAGGATGGGTGCAAGCAGTTGATCGGTGTCCGGAATATAGATGGTATGATCCACATACTTTTCGATTTGCTTGTCGCCTTTAAGGGCAAGGCCGATCACTACCGCATCACGTGCTTTTACTTCCTTTATATTGCTGAGTGTTTTTTCATAAACATCGCTTTGCGTCGCCAGGGCGATTACCGGTACTCCTTCAATAATGAGCGCCAGCGTACCGTGCTTAAGTTCTCCCGCCGCATAGGCTTCGGCATGAATATAGGATATTTCCTTAAGTTTCAGCGAGCCTTCCAGCGCCACAGCATAGTCTAGTGAGCGGCCAATAAAAAATACATCCTCGTTAAAACCATATCTTTGGGCAAAGGTTTTAATCGGTTCAACGTCTTCCAGAATTTCATGAAGCTGGCCCGGCAGGTTGCGCAAGGCTTTGATCAGTTCTTTACTGCGCTCCGGGGAGACCGTTGCTTTTAAATCCGCCATATAGACAGCCAGCATAAACATGGTGACCAGCTGGGTGGTATAAGCCTTGGTGGAAGCAACGGCAATTTCCGGACCGGCCCAGGTGTAAATCACATTGTCGGCTTCGCGGGCAATGGATGAACCAACCACATTGGTTACAGCCAAGGTTCTGGAACCAAGCCGTTTGGCTTCTTTTAAAGCCGCCAGCGTATCACTGGTTTCGCCCGACTGGCTGATAACTATGGTCAGGTTATTTTCATCCAGCAGCGGCGAACGGTAGCGGAACTCTGAGGCAATATCGACCTCGACCGGAATGCGGGCCAGTTTTTCAATATAGTATTTACCGACAACCCCGGCGTGGTAGGCAGTACCGCAGGCCACAATAAAAATCTTTTTAAAGGCTTTAAGGTCATGTTTATTCCATTTAAGCTCATCCAGCAGCACGCTGCTGTCATCTTTCGCCAACCGGGAGGACATTGTTTCACGGACAGCTTTGGGCTGTTCGTAAATTTCTTTAATCATAAAATGCTCGTAGCCGCCTTTTTCAGCCGCTTCAGCATCCCAGTTAACTTCAAATACTTTTTTCGTTACCGGCACGCCCTGGCGGTTCATCACCCAGACCGAATCTTTAGTCACAATGGCCAGCTCGCCGTCACTCAAAATATAGGTTTTGCGGGTACGGCTGATAATTGCCGGAATATCAGAGGCAATAAAATTTTCCCCCTCGCCCAGACCAATCACCAATGGATTATCCTGCTTGGTGCAGATAATCTTATCCGGCTCATCTTCCGACATAAAGACCAGCGAATAAGAGCCTTCAATCAGAGTGAGTATCTTTTTTACCGTTGATTCCAAATTTCCGTCGTAATGCTCCTCAAGCAAGTGGGCCACAACCTCGGTATCTGTTTCCGATGCAAAGGTGTGACCCTTGGTCAGCAATTCCTCTTTCAGATGCAGATAGTTTTCGATGATCCCGTTATGCACAACGACAAATTTCCCTGAACAATCGGTATGGGGATGGGAGTTGCAGTCAGACGGACGCCCATGGGTAGCCCAGCGGGTATGCCCAATACCAATATGTCCTTTCGGCTGATGGGTTTCAATTTTTTTCTCTAAAATTCCCAGGCGGCCGACACTTTTTTCAATCTTTATTCTATTGCCATCAAACACTGCAATACCGGCTGAATCATAGCCGCGATATTCCAGTTTGGTCAAACCTTCGATAAGAAAGGGCGTGGCCTCATTTGGGCCAATATAACCAACAATACCACACATGAGGGAATCCTCCAAATGATAAAAATATTTACTTTCACTGTTTTAACCGTTTTGCGCCGTAAGTCACCTTACGGATTTGTCGGCATTATAACGACCACAGCAGCCGAGAGGCATCCGCTGACTACTCGATAAACCTCTTCCTCGTCTACTTGCCGCAGCAAGTACCAGCGCTCTTATTTAGTGTTTCTTAAAATCAACTCAGCTATCCATCAATCACCACCTTATCTGCTTTGGCGCACGCCTGCGGCGAAACGGCGGGCAAAACGCCGGGACCGGCCCTTTATTCGGCATTTGACGCTTAACGCAAGCCGGCGCTTTACTATTATATACGCAAAGGAGCACCGTAGTGCTCCTGTACTTTCTTATTTTAATATAATATTCGGACTTGGTCAACGTTAACCTTGTTCACGCCTGATCACGTCGGCGATGCCATGAACAATGTCTTCCAGCTGCGGCAAGTCCGGTCCTTCAGCCATTACCCTGATCAGCGGTTCTGTCCCTGACGGCCTGACTAAAATCCGGCCGCTTTCGCCCAGCCTGTCTTGACCAGCCTCGATAGCCGCACTGATGGCCGGATTGTTCTGCCAGCCATCTTTGCTTTTCACCCGCACATTCACTAAAATCTGGGGAAATCTGGTCATGAGCGAACCCAGCTCCGATAGTTTTTTACCGCTTTTGCGGACTGCCCAGATCAATTGGAGGGCTGTAATCAGGCCATCGCCGGTAGTACTGTAATCATTAAAAATAATGTGGCCTGACTGCTCTCCGCCCAGTGAGTAGCCATACTCCCGCATCGTCTCTAATACATAGCGGTCGCCAACCGGTGTTATCTCCAGCCTGCCGCCGGCTCTTTTAACGGCCTGGTGCAAACCGATATTGCTCATTACGGTCGTAACCAGGGTATTGGCCTTCAGCTTATTCCGTTTTAGCAGTTCCAGCGCGCAAATGACCATAATTTGATCGCCGTCCACCAATACGCCCGTTTCATCCACCGCCAGACAGCGATCAGCGTCCCCGTCATGGGCGATTCCGATGTCGGCCTGGTATTTTACAACAGCCTGCTGCAAGCCTTCCATGTGGGTTGAACCGCAGTTGTCATTGATATTAATGCCATTGGGCCGGTCGTTGATGACAATGACCTCTGCGCCCAGCCGTTTCAGCACAGCCGGAGCTACCTCAAACGCCGCGCCGTTTGAACAGTCGACAACAATTTTACAGCCGTTAAACTGCTCGCCAACCGTGCTGACAGCATAATCAATATATTCGTTGATTAAATCATGCCGGTATTCAATTCGCCCCACGCCCTGGGCAGTTGGCCGGGCCAGCATATCTTCAGCAGCCAGTACCATAGCCTCCAGCCTTTCCTCAACTGCGTCAGGCAGCTTATAGCCTGTGCCGGCAAAAAATTTGATGCCGTTGTCAGGATAAGGATTATGTGAGGCGGATATAACCACTCCGGCCTGGGCGTTAAGTTTGCGGGTCAGATAAGCAACCGCCGGCGTTGGTACAACTCCGGCCAGCACGGCGGTTCCTCCGGCTGAACATATTCCAGCCGCCAGGGCCGCTTCAAGCATGTGACCGGATATTCTGGTGTCCCGGCCGATGATGACTACGGGCTGAGCCGTAGACTCTTCACCAAAAAAAGCGGTAGCCGCCCGGCCTAATCGAAAGGCCAGCTCCGGTGTGAGCTCTTTGTTCGCCACACCCCGAACTCCGTCTGTCCCAAAAAGTTTTCCCATAGGTTAAGCTTGCTCCCTTCAAGGTAAAATTACGCAATTATACTTTATACTGCTGGATCACCGCCCGGGCGGCGTTAAGACCGTCCAGCGCGGCGCTCATAATTCCTCCGGCATAGCCAGCGCCTTCGCCAATAGGGTAAAAGCCGCCGGTATTGAGGGAAACGAAATCTCCGGTCCGGACAATTCTTACCGGAGCCGATGTCCTGGTTTCCACCCCGGTCATTACCGCGCCGTTATCGTCAAATCCCCGGATTTTGCGGCCAAACTCCGGCAAGGCCTCCCTTAGGGTTGCCGTTACAAAATCCGGCAGGCACTGCCCGAGATCAGCGGCAGTAAAGCCCGGTTGGTAAGTAGGCTGGGTCAAAAAGGCACTGCCGCCCTGTTTTCCGCCCAGGAAGTCGCCAACCGTTTGTACTGGAGCAGAATAGTTGCAGCCGCCTGACTGATAAGCCAGAGCCTCATACCGGCGCTGAAATTCAATGCCGCCCAGAATTCCGCCGCCAAAGTCCTCCGGTACGACATTGACTACCAGCGCACTGTTGGCAATTTTGCTGGAACGACCATAATTGCTCATGCCGTTGGTCACTACCTGACCCGGCGCTGAAGCAGCCGCTACGACCAGCCCGCCCGGACACATACAGAACGAATAGGCGGTGCGACCGGTTTGCCTGGCGTGATGGACCAGGGCATAATCGGCGGCCGGCAACCGGGGGTGACCGGCGGCCGACCCATATTGGGCCTGATCGATCATTTGCTGCGGATGCTCGATCCGGACGCCAATGGCGAACGGTTTGGCTTCCATTGCCACGCCGCATTGGTTCAGCATGGCATACGTATCTCTCGCGCTATGTCCAATGCCGAACAGTGCCACAGTACAGGGAATGCGGCGGCCGTTGACGACCAGTTCTTGCAGTTGACGCTCTTTAATTACTAAACCCGTAACCTGGGCTTCAAATTCCACCTGTCCGCCCAAAGCAATAATCTGCTTACGAATATTCTTTACCACCTGCCGCAAATTATCGGTGCCAATATGCGGTTTATACGAATATTTTATTTCCGGCGGGGCTCCGGCCGCAACCAGTAAGTCCAGCACTTCGCCCATGCCGGGATGATTTACCCGGGTAGTCAGTTTACCGTCGGAGAAGGTTCCGGCTCCGCCTTCGCCAAATTGGACATTGGAAACCTCGTCCAGGCTGCCGGTCTGCCAAAAGCGGGCAATATCCCGAATCCGCCGGTCAACATCGCGGCCCCGTTCCAGCACCAGCGGCCGGTAACCATGCCGGGCCAGGGTAAACGCGGCCAAGAGGCCGGCCGGTCCAAGCCCGACAATGACGGGCTGATCTTCAAGCACCCGATTGCCCGGCGAAAGCGGCGGCGGAATATAGCCCTCGGTCCGGGCTACATCTTTATCCCCGCGCAGACGCGACAGTACCTGCCCCTCAGCCGCAGCTACCCTTACATCAAGAGTATAAACAAAATTTATGTTGGTCTTCCGTCTGGCATCAAGCGCTTTACGTACAAGGACCACCTCAAGCACAGCCTGAGGTGGCAGTTTTAGACGTTTAGCCGCTAACTTCGCCAATGCCGTATCGTTGTCCAGCGACACCCGTAGGTTAGCTATTCTTAACAAACAGTTCTCTCCTATTCCTGTGGTTTGTTTTCCACGCTGATATGCGCGGTTACCGTGTTCTGCGCGGCCGTAATGCCTGGCTGCAGCTGTAATTTTACATCCTTTTTTCCGTCTTTGCTAAACCCGTCCAGGCTGATAGGCTCGGTATAGACAAATTCCAGCTGCTCCAGCGTTTTAGGCTCACCATAGATCTCAATTTGATCCGGCTCGGTAATAATGCTTTTCAACGCCGTACCAGCCGGCAGTTCACCAGTCACCAGCGTCCTGATATCAACCAGCTTCCGGTTCGGTCCATTCAGCAGGGAAGTGGTTATTCCCACCTTCGCCGGCTTAATGGTGACGCCTTCAACGGTTTTTCCGGCCCGGTCTAGCGGCGTTACCTCTATCTCCGCGCTGAAATCACCGGATTTCCCCGTTAAGTCAATGGTGGCGACAATCCGCGCAACGGTATCGGTGATGGTTCGCGGTCCTTCGATGGTCACCTGACTGATCGCGGGAAAGGCTTTGCCGACATTGGCCCCATCGGCCGAAGTGCCGGAAAATGCCAGTTCAATTGGAATTTGCCGGGAAACAATTTTATCAATATACAACGTCACTTTATCCGGAAATATCTCCAGTACATCCAGGCCATTGGGCGCAACCGCATGAACTTTTACCGTCTGGCGGCCTTCAGCGACTCCGCCCAGATCGAGATAAGACTTGACGTCCTGGACGGTCGAACCGGCAATTACGCTGCGCGGTCCCCGTACTTTGATCCGGACAGTTTCGGCCACTTCCTGCACCACATAGCCGTCAGCGGCATTCCTTACTTCCAGTGGAATCTGAAAATTGGCATCAATGGGCGGGTTTTGTTCATTCATTACATACACCCATAAAGTTACGGCAAAGACAATCGCCAGCACCTTGGCAGTAAGATTTTTGCGCGGGAAATTATCCATAGTATTACGACTTCCTCCACTTAAAAAAGTCACTTAACGGCGAGGGCCTGTTGGTAAACAACGGCCGTAAAGTTTGAATCAGTTCATCGGTATCCAGATACCGGACCAGCCTGCCGCTCCGGGCGACCGATATGATTCCGGTCTCTTCACTCACCACCACCACTATAGCATCGGTTTGTTCCGTCAGGCCAATGGCGGCGCGATGCCTGGTTCCCAGCTCTTTATTTAAATTGCGGTCATCGGTAAGCGGCAGCAAACAGCCCGCCGCCAATACCCTGTTGCCCCGGATAATGGCAGCGCCGTCATGCAGGGGAGTATTGGGAATAAACATGTTGATGAGAAACTGCGAGGATACCAGGCCGTCAATCTGAATGCCCGAATCACTGTAATCGTTCAGACCGGTTTCACGTTCCAGCACAATCAGAGCGCCGATTTTATTTTTAGCCAGCGCCGCCGCTGCTGTGGCTATGTTGGTTAACAGGGATTCCGTTTCCTCCTGATTTAAAAACACACTTTTCCCAAACAGGGTGCCTCGCCCCAGATGTTCCAAAGCTCGCCGCAGTTCAGGCTGGAAAACCACCGGCAAGGCAACCAGCACTACCGTCATGGCCTTCTGCATCAGCCAGTAAATGACATTAAGTCCCAGCCATTTACTGACCCCGGTGATGACCAATAAAACGATAAGCCCTTTCAAGAGCGCCAAAGCCCTGGTATCCTTAATCATAAAATATAGCTTGTATAACACCAGAGCGACAATCACGATATCGGCAAAATCCAATAAATTGATGGTTGAAATTATTCCTCGAATCTGTGCCTGCATTAAAAAAACTCCTCAACTAGTCTTCATTATTTTATTCTCCCCAATATTAGGAAAAACCTTTATGTTTTTTGCAAATTTTTATAACTAAGTCTTAAGTCCTAGTACTGCGCCAATCTTGCAACTGCAAGTGAATGACGAGACGAATTTTCCTAAGACAATGCGGAGGAATGAGAAGGCGACGATAAAGAAAATACGGTTTTGCACCGAGCGCCGCCAAGGCAGAAACCCTTGTTGCCCGTTACGGCCAACGAAGCAGGGCAGAAAAAAGACCGCAGGCTAAGCCAAATGTTGGATGACGCACGGTACTAGTATATACAGAAAGGGCAGACGCAATAAATATAATTAAGGCAGCTTCTTTTACTAATACCAAAAGACAGGTTCCGGGGAACCTGTCTTGGTGTTAAAGCTGCTATAAATTTACGCAGGACGAACTAAACAAAACCGCGTGCCTGGTTATCGCGTGATGAGCTGCCGGTGCGTCCAGGGCCTGAATCTCATTTAGGACTGAAATAGAAATCCTTGATAAAGGTACATTTGATATTGGCTCCATACAAATAAATAGGGGCAAACCGCCATTGCCTTAAAGCCTCTCTCGTAGCTTCCTTGAAGCCTAAATCAGGCGTATTGTTGATAATTTCTATCGCTTCAACCTCTCCGTCCAGTCCTACGACAAACCGGGCGCTCACCACTACAGTTTTGCCATAGCTGACAGAGCGTGCTTCCGCCGGATAAACCGGCTCAATTTGTCTCAGTATTGTGTAATGAATGCCATTGGCGTTTAACGCCGTATAGCTGCCATCCGCATTGCGGCTGAAATTTCCGCCGGCAAAAGGCGATTCTCCGCCTTCGCTGCTCCCGCTTTGGCCGGATTTGCCTGACAGACCATTTTCCGCTTTTGTCCCCGCCCCGTCTAAGGAAGCTGCCTGGGCAGGTTCGATTTGGGTAGAAGCCACTGGCACCGGAGCCGGGCCGCTCCTATTGGTTCGTTGGTTTTCCCGGGCAGGCATCGGTTGTTCTATCGCCTTTGCCGGCCCGCTGTGTTTATGCGCTTGCGCCATTACGTTTCCCGCCGCCCAAGCGCCGCTTCCGGCTGCCGTCTGTTGTTCGTCCCGCACCAGTTCAACACTGGTAAGGACCAACTGAGAATACTCCGGGGTCCGTATTGCAAAAAATCCCACCAGCAAAAAAACCAGGCAATGTATGAACAAAGAACTCAAAAAAGAAACCTGAAAATTCCCCATCCTTCACCAACTCACTAAAAATAATACGGTATTTCTGACCAACAAGGAAGGCGCCTGTTAAAATTTGTACGAAGTCATTACATAATACATCCGTTCGTCGCCAGGCAGCAAGCTGTAATAGCCGCCTGAATTCTCGGTAAGATATGACGCGTATTTTTCATTAAATGCGTTCTTGACCCCGGTATAAAGCGTAACTTGTGGCGTAATCTTATAGGTCACGTCAAAATCCACAATTTTATGAGATCCGATCTGATTGCCTGCTGCATTTTCATCCTCAGTAAAATTATTATACCTGCCCACATATTTGTACTGCGCCGCCAAACTCACTTTCTCATTGGGGTCGTATTGCGCCTTCAGCACAAATTTGTGTTTGGGAACGGCTTTAAGGGACTGCCTGGTCCAGTTGGTCAGGTTCTTCTGGGCTTCATTCATAAATTGACGGCCGAATTCATTGTAATCGCTTTTACCTTTCAAATAAGAATAGCCTTCCGTAAACGTCCACTTATTGACCTTCTGGCGAATACTCAAATCAGCGCCATGCCGTTTGGTATCATACAGGTTCAGCGACCGGCGGATGAGACCGCCTCCTGGCGGCAAATGCAAAAAGCGGTCAATTTGGTTGTCCGTTTCGGAATAGAACACGGCGAGATTGACCGTGGAAATACCGATTTTATCACGCAGCCCGATTTCATATAGGTCGAATTTTTCATCAGTAACACTGGATGGCTTTATCTCGTCGCCAAAATCGTCCGCCATTTGAATACCGTCAGGATGCGTAAACCCTTTTTCATAACGGGCGTATACACTGCCAATATCGTTATATTGATAAGCAGCGGCCAGCTCAACCGCTGCGTCTTTGGTTTTGCGCGTGTCCTGGCCGGAACTGCTGGCGGCTTCTTTATCATACCCCCAGTCGGTAAATTCACGGCGTACTCCCTGTACAAAAGACCATTTTCCGTAGGTTAGTTTATTGGAGGTATAGAAAGCCCGGACTTTTTTATCATAAAAAAAGTGCAATGGATGTATGGTCAGCGGCTTTCCCCCATAACCGCCGGTATAATCGTCATAGGCAAGCTCGGCTTCTTGCGTGTAATAATCCAGGCCGAATAAGACAGAATGCTGCCTGTCCGGACCATAAGCATGATCCAGTTTTAATTTTACGCCCCGGGTAGAGTGATCCATGGTTTTATCACCCTGGCTGTTATTCTTAAAATAGCCGTCATTATAGAATACATCAGCTGACAAACGGGTATCCCGGGAGAAATTTCTGGCATAATTCAAACTGTACATGTCCATTTCCCGCTCGGCGTCTAAATAACCCGAAACCCACCGTCTGACCTTTTCGCCATTTTCTATTCCCACAGTTATCCACTTGCCTGACGGTACATAATCCTTGCCATACTTGTCAAAGTTTCTTTTTTGCAGGCTGGCGATAAACTGGCCTTCATCCTGTACGTGACTGTAGCGGAAAGACAGTCGCTGCGCCGGATCAATCTGATAAGCCAGCGCCCCGGCCCAGTATTCGCTGTTACGGTAGGTGTCAACGAAATACAAATCCTTGTCCGATTTTGTATACGACAATTGATAGCTTAATTTCTCGTTGACTTTGTCGCCCAAATTCAACGCGCCATTCTTTTCATTTTGCCCCCACATAAAGCTCGCTGAGTTTTCAGTCTTGTTTAACCGTTTCAGATTGGTTGTAATATTGATGATGCCTCCGGCAGCCCCGGAACCATACATCACGGAACCGCCGCCGGGAATAATTTCAATCTTTTCGATATTATCCACCGGGATATAGTTGTAATCGTTCATAAACGGATGGCTGGTCAACGTTGTAATCGGCGCGCCGTCCAACATCACCTGAATATTGCGCTGCGCTTGTTCCGAGCCCTGCCCCCGAATATCGATGTCGCCCCAGCCGGTTAACCCGACGGAGATGCCGGGAACGTCGTTCAGTATCTCGCCCATGTTCTTATATCCTTTGCCGGTAATCGTCTCCTTGGTTATCACGATAACTTCCTTGGTAGACTTTAAACGTTCCACCTCTACATAATCCGGCTGGATATGAGAGTCCTGCAGACGAATATCAGCAGCCGCCGCTGATGCTCCCATGCCTGTAATTAAGGATACAACCAGCAGCCGCAACATGCCGGGATAAGTTTTCTTATACATTGCTTACCTCCTGAAATGCTCAATACTTAGCAAAATAAAATTGTGGTCATGCGTTCTTATGTACTGCCGTAATTCACCTCCATCAGCAAGTTTCCCGGAAAAGCGGCTCCAGCACCAGGCCGAGTACACCGCCCGCACACTCTGCCCTCACATTCCGCCGGTTCCGTAAAGCAGTCCGTCCAGCACTGCCAGCGCTTCTCCTAGCTGTGGTCCCGGATTGACGGCAAATAAACGGTACGGCAATATATACACCCTGCCGGAACACATCTCTTCCAGCTGCCGCAGGACGGCACTCTCGGATACCGGTTTGTCGCCGCTTAAAATTGAGGTAACGAACTCCAACCGGTGCCGGATGACCAGAACGAGATCCGGCTGGAAATCCTCAACCGCCGCCAATCGAAACGGGGTATAGTTTGCCAGGTCTTCAATGGGCGCCGCCATATCGGCTACATTGACGCCGCCCAGACGTTTGACCAAATCACCGATAAAACTATTGGAACAAGCCGTATAAAGCCGTTCGTCGGCTTCCCACAAAATCAGTACTTTCGGTGAGGAGCTCCGCCAATGCCGCCGTACAAGCCCGCGCCGTTTCTCCTCAATGCTTTCAATTTCCCGACCAGCTTGTTCCGGATTGCCGCTCAATTCGCCATACAGCCTAAAGGTCTTTAATACATCGTCATAGCGTTCCAGAACCTGCAGCAGCACAGCAATACCGGCTTTCTCCAGGGAAATAACCAGCGAATGGTGCATCGGCGCATGGATCCCCAGCACTAAATCAGGCCTCATATCAATGATTTTTTCTCTATCCGGGCAGAAAGGAAAACCGACTGTGGGAATATTGCAGACTTGTTCAGCAATGTCAGGATCCAGCATGTTCGTGGCTACCCGGCCGACCACATGTCCCCCGGCGGCATAATAGAGGCTGATATTAGACGCATTCAGGGCAATCACCCGCTGCGGACGCTCCGGTATAGCCACCACCCGGCCGGCGCCGTCGGTGACCACCCGCACGGGCGCATTGCCGCCCGCCTTTTTCGGCAGACAAACGGAATCCGCCGCAATGTTCCCGCCGGGTTTTATCGACCGGCAGCCTTTAATGGACTGGACAGCCGCGCATTTTGGACATTTGATCTCAATGGCCTGGACAACCCCCCGGTACAGAAGGCGATTGCAATAATTGCAACGGATTGACGGCAGCGTTCCCTTCAATTCCTTTACATTCTCATAACCAGCCATCATGGTTTAACTCCTCCCCCTTTTCGAATTAGATCTTCAAACAACGTCCTGCAAAAAAAATAAACTCCGTGCATAGCTATGCAACGGAGTTCTGGACTCTCTTTCAATATGATATTCTATCCCAAAGTATAATGATAATGTTTATCATTGTCAACCTTTTTGTGTCTTTTTATGGTTTTTTTATGGTTTTCTCCTGTGATTTGTCTGCGCCGGCCGATGCTGTCCGCCTTCCCGTCCAGCAAAATGTAATTTTTAATGAAAAAAGTTGCCGCTGCAAGGTTGGAAAAACCTCTCAGCGGCAACTTGTCACAGTTGATCAGCTTTTGGCAACCTCTTCGACCCAGCCGAACTTATCGGCTACTGCCCCATATTGCAAACCAGTGACGTAATCATATAATTTTTGCGCTAATTCGCCGGTTTTATTATCGTTGATGATGATTTTATTGTTCTGCCACGATAACTCGCCTACCGGCGAAATAACTGCGGCCGTTCCCGAACCAAAGACCTCTTCCAGCTGGCCCTGGCTGTGAGCGGCGTATACCTCATCAATCGTTATCCGGCGTTCAGTGGCCTTTAAGCCCCAGTCGCGGGCAATTTCCAGCACGCTTTTGCGGGTGATGCCGCTCAGGATACTGCCGGTAAGGGCCGGTGTAATCAGTTCGCCGTTAATTTTGAAAAAGATATTCATGGCGCCCACTTCTTCAATATATTTCCGTTCAACGCCGTCCAGCCACAACGTCTGGGCATAACCAACCTTTTTGGCATCAACCGCAGCCCGGAGGCTTGCGGCATAATTAGCCAGCGTTTTCGCTTCGCCCAGTCCCCCCGGCACAGCCCGGACATATTTATCTTCCACTCTGATTTTCACAGGAGTAAAGCCGGTGGCGTAATAAGCGCCCACCGGGGACAGAATAATCGCCAGTTTATAATTTTCGGCCACTCTAAGCCCCAGGTAGGGATCGGTGGCAAAGATAAACGGCCGGATATAAAGGCTGGTACCCTGCTTGGCCGGCACCCACTTTTGGTCAAGCGCAATCAGCTTGTGCAGGGCATTGTGCACCACATCGACATCAAACTGCGGAATACACAAAATATCAGCCGACCTATTTAGTCGGCGGAGATGCTCCAGCGGCCGGAACAGGACAATGCGATCATCTTTCGTCCGGAAAGCTTTCATGCCCTCGAAGACCCCCTGGCCATAATGCAAAGTGGTATTGGCCGGATTTACACTAAAGTCATGATAAGGCACAATCCGGGGATTATGCCAGCCTGCCTGCGGATTGTAGTCCATTTCAAACATATGATCGGTAAAATGGGTGCCAAAGCCAAGTACATTTTCATCAGGCAAAGCACCCGGAGTTCCAGTTTTCGCAATCGTTACTTCTGACATCATTAATCTACTCCCCGCCCTTAAAAGTATTGTTTCCAAAACCCGCCGGCTTACCGCCCGGCAGGTTTTGGAAATACAGCCCGAACTCAATTAGATTCATTATAGCTTGGATTTTGTATACGTGTCAAGCACAGCTTGCTGTTTGCCCATAGTTTGCCGGGCAGTTTCCAGTGCCTGTCCAACCTGAGAGTACGATGTTCCGCCAAACGAATTACGGTTGGCTACACAGGTTTCCACTTGAATCGCTTCGAGAATATCATCCTCAAACAGCGGTGAAAACTGTTTGAACTCCGCCAGCGACAAATCCATCAGCCATTTATCCTGTTCAATGCAATAACGGACGCTTTTGCCCACAACCTCATGGGCCTGACGGAAAGGCAGCCCTTTTTTGACAAGATAATCGGCCATATCGGTGGCATTGGAAAAATCATTGCGCACTACCGACAACATACGCTCAGCATTGACCCGCATGGCCCGGATCATGGATGCGTACACGGTAAGGCTGAATTTGACCGTGTCAATGGTATCAAACAACCCTTCCTTGTCTTCCTGCAGATCTTTGTTATAAGCCAGAGGCAGGCCTTTGGCCACCGTAAGCATAGCCATCAAATGACCAAATACCCGGCCGGTTTTCCCTCTGACCAGCTCGGCGACATCAGGATTTTTCTTCTGCGGCATAATGCTGGACCCGGTGCAGTGGGCATCATCAAGTTCAATAAAAGCAAATTCCGACGAGCACCATAAGATAATTTCCTCGCTGATCCGGCTTAAATGCATCATCAAAATCGATGCAAAAGACAGAAACTCCAAAATGTAGTCGCGGTCGCTGACTGCATCCAGACTGTTGTGGTAAAGCTGACTGAAATTCAGTTGCTCCGCCACATAGTGCCGGTCAATAGGAAAGGTGGTGCCGGCCAGAGCGCCGGCGCCCAGCGGCAACAGGTCGGTACGTTCGTAAACGCCCTGCAGGCGGGAAAAATCCCGGGCCAGCATGAAAAAATAGGCCAGCAGATGATGGGAGAATAAAATGGGCTGAGCCCGCTGCAAATGCGTATAACCCGGCATAATGACCCCGGCGTTTTTTTGGGCGGTTTCCACAAAGGCCTGTTCAAGTTCAATAAGCAGCCGGGCAATTTCGGCCAGTTCTTTGCGCACATACAAATGGGTATCCAGCGCCACCTGGTCATTGCGGCTGCGGGCGGTATGCAGCTTGCCGCCCACCGGGCCGATCCGCTCGGTCAGCCGCTTTTCGATATTCATATGAATATCCTCCAGCCCGATTTCAAAACTAAAATCGCCGGCTTCAATATCGGCCAGTATCTCCTGCAGTCCGCCGATGATCGCCTCTGCTTCCCCGGATTCAATAATGCCGCATTTCGCCAGCATCCGGGCATGAGCAATACTGCCGGCAATATCTTCCCGGTACATCCGGCTGTCAAAGGCAATGGAGGAGGTAAACTCCTCCACCATAACATCGGTATTTTTGGCAAATCTGCCGCCCCACAGCTTACTCATTGGACTTCTTCGCCTCTTTCTGCATTAATGCTCTGACCTGCAGCGGCAGTCCGAACAAATTAATAAAGCCTTCGGCGTCAGCCTGATTATATACTTCGTCCTCGCCGAATGTTACAAAGCCTTCATGATAAAGTGAGTATGGCGATTTTGAACCGGCGCTCACAATATTGCCCTTATATAATTTTAACCGTACCAGGCCGGTTACGTTTTGCTGCGTGGCATCAACAAAAGCGTCCAGCGCTTCCCGCAGCGGCGAAAACCACATGCCGTCGTAAACCAGCTCAGCATAACGGATGGCCACTTGTTCTTTATAATGCAGCGTTGCGCGGTCCAGCGTCAAATATTCCAGTTCCCGGTGCGCATAATACAGGATTGACCCGCCCGGATTTTCATAAACGCCGCGGGATTTCATCCCCACCAGCCGGTTTTCCACAATATCGGCAATTCCGATACCATTGGCGGCGCCAAGCTGGTTTAATTTGGTCAGCAGGGCCACTGAATCCAGCTGCTGGCCGTCAACAGCCACCGGCACGCCCTGGGCAAATTCAATTTCCACATAGGTGGCTTGATCAGGCGCTTTTTCCGGTGTGGTGGTAACCATATACACATCATCCTGCGGCGCGTTCCAAGGGCTTTCCAGATCCGCGCCTTCATGGCTTAAATGCCAGATATTCCGGTCCATGCTGTAGGGGCGTTTTTTGGTGACAGGCACCGGAATGTCATGTTTTTCAGCATAATCAATCGCATCTTCGCGGGATCTGATATCCCATTGACGCCAGGGCGCAATAATTTTCAGGTGTGGCGCCAGCGCCTTGACCGTTAATTCAAATCTTACCTGGTCATTGCCTTTGCCGGTGGCGCCGTGCGCAATGGCATCAGCGCCTTCTTTTTCGGCGATTTCCACTAAAGCCTTCGCAATAATCGGCCGGGCAAAGGAGGTCCCCAGCAGGTATTTTCCTTCATATACAGCGCCGGCCTTTAACGTCGGCCAGATATACTCTTCAATAAACGGTTTCGTGAGATCTTCCACATAAATTTTGCTGGCTCCGGATTTAATGGCTTTTTCCCGGACGGTTTCCAGTTCATCGCCCTGGCCGAGATCGGCGCACATGGCAATGACTTCGCAGTTTTTATAGTTCTCTTTCAGCCAGGGAATGATCACGGAAGTATCAAGACCTCCGGAGTATGCCAACACTACTTTTTTAATATCGCTCATTTTTTCACAGCTCCTTTTTCATTGCCCATCACTAAAGCCATAATCGCTTTTTGTACATGCAGGCGGTTTTCAGCTTCTTCAAATATGACCGACTGAGCACTTTCCATTACCTCATCGGTAATTTCCTCACCCCGGTGGGCCGGCAGGCAGTGCAAAACAATGGCATCGCGCTTGGCGGCGTCCATCAGTGCGCGGTTCACCTGAAAGTCCTGAAAAATTTTCGCTCTGGCCGCCTGTTCCTGTTCCTGGCCCATACTGGCCCAGACATCCGTATAAATGACATCAGCGTCAGCTGCGGCCGCCAGCGGGTCATGACCCAATACAATCTTACTGCCGGAAATCCCGGCATCCGCCTGGGCCTCTGCAACAGCCCCGGCATGAGGACCATAGCCGGCCGGAGTTGCCACGGCAATGTCCATCCCCACTTTGGCGCAGGCATGCAGCAGTGCGTTTACCATATTGTTGCCGTCGCCAATATACGCCATTTTGAGCCCCTTAAGCCGGCCCTTGCATTCCAGCACGGTAAAAATATCGGTAAGAGCCTGGCAGGGATGCAGCAAATCGGTCAAACCATTGATCACCGGAATGTCGGCATACTTGGCCAGTTCTATCACTTCATCATGGGAAAACGTCCTGATCATAATGCCATCCACATAACGCGACAAAACCCTGGCCGTATCCTTAACCGGCTCGCCGCGGCCAATCTGCAGGTCGTTGGCTGACAAAAACAAGGCCATCCCGCCCAGTTGCCACATCCCGGCCTCAAAGGATACTCTGGTTCTGGTTGACGACTTTTGAAAAATCATCCCCAGCGTTTTGCCCTTTAGCAAATGATGCTCTTCACCGCGCTTCTGCTTGGCTTTAAGTTCCCGGGCCAAATGTAAAATCTGCTCAACTTCAGCCAGCGACAGATCATGAACCGATAGTAAATCCTTCCCCTTCATGCTCATTGCCTAAAACCCCCACATAAAAATAATTATAACATGAAAATTCCTCTCATTTTAAGGAAATTGTTATTTTCTATTCCCGGCAGTACCCCTGAACCCTGCAGGATGCAGGAGGTTCTAATCCCGCGCCAGGACTTTATCTAAAATAGCGATGACTTCGTCTACATGCGCCCCGGTAACATTCAGCGGCGGAACAAAGCGCAGCACATCCCCTGCTGTACAGTTGATAATAGCGCCGTGTTCCAGGCATTGATTGACAATATCCCGGCCCGGCCTGGTCAGCTTTACTCCCAGCATCAGACCCTGCCCCCGCACAGCGCTGATCAGGCGGGGATATTTTTGCCGAAGGCCTTCCAGCCCGGCCAGCATATACTGACCGATCCTCCCGGCATTGCCAACCAGATCTTCGGCGGCGATAATTTCCAGCACAGCGTTGGCGGCGGCGCAAGCCAGCGGATTGCCGCCAAAGGTAGAGCCGTGGTCGCCCGCTGCAAAAGCGGCCGCCACTTTATTGCTGGCGATAAAAGCACCGGCAGGCACTCCGCCGGCCAGTCCTTTGGCCAAAGTGACGATATCCGGTTTGATACCGGAGTGCTCGTAGGCGAACATTTTTCCCGTCCGTCCCATACCGGTTTGAATTTCATCAAAGATCAGCACAGCGCCGTATTGGTCACAAAGCTGCCGCACCCCGGCCAAATAACCGGCATCCGGAATATTAACGCCGCCTTCGCCCTGGATGGGTTCAAGCACGACTGCGCAAGTCTTGGCGGAAACCAGGGCCTTCAAGGCCGGCAAATCATTGTAAGGCGCATAGTGAAAGCCGCCGGGCAGAGGTTCGTACCCTTGCTGGTATTTAGGCTGGGCTGTGGCCGTCAAAGTCAGCAGCGTCCGGCCGTGAAAGCCGTCCCTGGCGGTAATGATATCCACTTTGTCCGCACCAAGAGTTTTCCCGTATTTGCGCGCCAGCTTAATGGCCCCTTCATTTGCTTCCGCACCGCTGTTGGCCAAAAATACTTTGTCCAGCCCGCTTAAGGCCGCCAGGGACTTGACCAGCTTAGCCTGAACCTCGGTATAATATAAATTGGAGCAATGGATAAGCGAACCGGCCTGACCGGCAATGGCCCTGACCAGCTTAGGATGGGCGTGCCCCAGAACATTCACGGCAATGCCGGCTAAAAAGTCAATATATTTTTTTCCGTCTATATCATAGACATAAGGCCCTTCACCCCGGGTGAGCACCAAAGGATAGCGGGAAAATACCGGCATATAGTGCTCTTGATCAATTTTAAAAATCTCTTCTTTTTCCATGAACAGCCCTCCTATTTTACCACTTCGGTACCAATTCCTTCGGCCGTAAATACTTCCAGCAGCAGCGAATGCGACTGACGGCCATCGATGATGTGCGTTTTATTGGCTCCGCCGGTTAAGGCCCGCACACAGGCCTCCACCTTGGGAATCATTCCGCCGTCGATATTGCCGGCCAAAATCATTTCGCGGGCCTCAGCCAGCGTCAGGGTGGAAATAAAGCTGTCTTTATCCTGATAATCCCGGTAAATCCCTTCAACATCGGTCAGCAGCAGCAGTTTTTCCGCCTCCAGCGCCCCGGCAATTTCCCCGGCTACATAGTCGGCGTTGATATTATAGCTTTCGTTATGATCGCCGACGCCGATCGGCGCAATGACCGGAATATAATCCTGGGCCAGCAGTGTTGTTAAGATGGCCGTATTAATTTTGACCACGTCACCGACAAAACCGATATCCACTTTGCGGATTTCACCCTGCTCGTAAACCTCCGCCAGGTGCTTCCGGGCTTTAATGAGATCGGCGTCTTTGCCGCTTAACCCAACCGCCTTGGCGCCCCGTCGATTCAGAAGAGCGACTATTTCCGAATTGATTTTTCCCACCAGCACCATTTCGGCTACGGCCACCGTTTCAGCGTCAGTCACCCGCAGCCCGCTGACAAACTCCGACTGCTTGCCGATCTGTTTTAAAAAGCCGGTAATTTCCGGTCCGCCGCCATGTACGACCACCGGCCGCATACCCACATATTTCATTAAAATGATATCCTGAATCACTTTATGTTTTAATTGATCATTAATCATGGCATTGCCGCCATACTTAATGACAATGGTTTTGCCATAGAAACTTTGGATGTACGGCAAAGCCTCAATCAGCACCGCCGCCTTTTGTTCCGGCATAAAGGTCATGTAATCCACCCTTTTCAATGTTTTCAGTCTTCCCGCTAACGGATGAACACAGGGGACAAGCCCCTGTGTCCGAGTGCCGCCGGCGGTCAGGTATGATATTCCCCGTTGATTTTGACATATTCATAAGAAAAATCGCAGCTCCACACGGTTGCTTCGGCCGTCCCTGCTCCTAAGTCCACAGTTACCGTAATATCGTGCTCAGCCATTACTGCTTTCAATGCCTGTTCATCGTAGCTTATGCCCATGCCTTGCTCGACGATGGGGATATTGCCAATGGCCATTGCCGTTTTCTCCGGCGCAGCCTGTGCACCGGAATAGCCGATTGCGCAGATAATCCGGCCCCAATTGGGGTCCTGGCCGAAAAAGGCGGTTTTAACCAGCGGCGATTTGGCGACTGTCATCGCCGCCTGCTTGGCCTCGGCAAAACTTGCCGCGCCCCGGACCGTGATTTCCAGGAATTTTGTCGCCCCTTCACCGTCTCTGGCGACCAGTTTCGCCAGTTCGGTGCAAACCTGTCGCAGGGCGGCGGCAAAAATTTGGTAGTTGCCGTCAGCCTGCGAAATCAGCGGATTGCCCGCAACTCCGTTGGCCAGCACCGCCACCATATCGTTGGTGCTGGTATCCCCGTCAACCGAAACCATATTGAAAGAAACATCAACAGCAGCGGTCAGCGCTTGTTTTAACAACGACGCGTCAATTGCGGCGTCGGTGGTAATAAAGCTAAGCATCGTGGCCATATTGGGATGAATCATGCCCGATCCTTTGGCAATTCCGGCAATTCTCACCGGTACGCCGCCCAGCGCAAACTCATACGCGCAGGATTTGGCAAATGTATCGGTGGTCAAAATGGCCTGACTGGCCTTAACGCCGCCCGCCTCCGCCAATTCGGCGACTGCCTTTTTAATTCCGCCGGCCAGTTTATCCATTGGTAAATTTACTCCAATGATGCCGGTTGAAGCCACAAAGACTTCCTCCGCCTGGATGCCCAGCAATCCGGCGGCAACCGCCGCCATCTCCCGGGCGTCGGCCAGCCCCTGCTGACCGTTGCAGGCATTGGCGCAGCCGGAATTGACGACAATAGCCGCCGCCCGGCCCAGTTCGGCAACCTGACGCGATACAATAACCGGCGCCGCCGCCATGGTATTCAGGGTAAACACGCCGGCCGCCGCCGCCGGGCTGGTGCTATAAATAACTGCTACATCTTCTTTGCCGCTTTTCTTTATTCCGGCTTTTACCCCTGCCGCTTTGAATCCTTTAGGGGCGGTTATCGTACCATTGATTTTTTTCAACTTAAATTCCCTCCAACTCGATTTAGCGCAAACAATCCATTTTTATGTTATCTTTCAGAAACCTTGCTTTAAGGATACAGCGGCGCCTGCAGCAGTCCGGTCCGCTCATCCAGGCCAAACATTACATTGAAATTCTGAACAGCCTGGCCAGCCGCTCCTTTTACCAGATTGTCAATTGCCGACAGCACAATAACCCGGCCGGTCCGCTCATCAATATGCCAGCCCAGATCACAGAAATTTGATCCCCGGGTCTGCTTGGTCGCCGGATAAGCGCCGCGTCCCAACAGGCGGACAAAATATTCGCCGCCATATAGCGCCTGAAATGCTTCGTCAACCGCTTCCGGCGTTACTCCCGCTTTTAAGGAAGCATAGCAGGTGCTGAGAATGCCGCGGGCCATCGGGATTAAATGCGGTGTAAAGCTAATTGTCAGCGGCTGCCCGGCAAAGTCCGTCAACGCCTGCTCAATTTCCGGCGTATGGCGATGGCCGCCCACATTATAGGCTTTCAGGTTTTCAAACATTTCGGTGAAATGACTATTGAGGCTTAAGCCCCGGCCGGCCCCTGAAACCCCTGATTTAGCGTCAATAATCACACTGTTTAGCTCAATCAGCCCCCGCTTAACCAAGGGCGCTAACGCCAAAATACTGGCGGTGGTATAACAACCGGGATTACCCACAATTGCCGCTGCTTTGACCTGCTCACGGTAGAGTTCGGTCAAACCATACACCGCCCCGGCGTCAGCATGGACATGGGGAACCTTATACCACTGTTCATAAACCTTGCTGTCGCGAAAACGATAATCGGCGCCTAAGTCGATCACCTTGACGCCGGCTTCAGCTAAAATTTTTCCAGCCGCCATGGCGTGACCATGCGGCAGTCCAATAAACACGGCATCGCTGGCGGCTGCAATCTTATCCAGATCCTGCAAACTATCCAGTGTGTGCTGATAAAAACTGTTCAAATGAGGGTAAATACCGGCAATTGCCGCACCCGTCCGGCTTTCCGAAGTAATATGTATGATTTCCGCCTGCGGGTGTCCGGCAAGGATACGCAGCAATTCCTCTCCGGTATAACCCGTTGCGCCGACTATGCTGACTTTCAAATGACATGCCTCCTTATTTTCCTAACGCTTGGTCTTTAAGCCGGTATTCTGCCCCGAAAGTTTTGCTCCCGCCGGGAAAACAGGCCCGGAATTAAGCGCTGTGCTTATTAATAATTATACAATATATATGTATAAACTTGCAATAAATTTGTATACAAAATTTTATGGCAGCCTTGCATCATTTTACCGGCCGGACGAATTATTCACCGGCAGTGATTCCTTTAGGCAAAAACAACGCCACCGCATGGCCGGTTCCCCGCACTTCTTCATAGGATAATATTTCGGCGGTAACTTCGATCCCGCCCAGCAGGCCAAGTAAAAAACAGACCGGTCGTAGTCCGTCTCCTCCGGCTTCGGCGATCAGCTCACGGTCCATTGAAAAAACGGCCTTGACACTTACTGCCTTTAGCGCCGCCAGCAATTGCCGGTCAAACTCTTTTGCCCGCAGGCAGTCTGCCGTTGACAAATCTCCGGAAGCAATGACAGCCACCCGCTTGTCCACGAAATTGACAGCCGCCTGAACGGCTTTGCCAAAGGTATACATTTCCTCGTAAGGCAGCTCGCCCATCGATAAATGCACCAGCTGGCCCTTAAATCCGGCTTTATGCAAATAATACAGCGGTATAATAGCCCCGTAGTCCAAGGTCAGCGGTACCCGCCGGGTTTTGGCGACTTCATCCGTAAACTCAAGCAAATAAATGCCCAAACGGTTGGCCTGCTTTAAAATATGACGGACCAACAGCCCGTCGGTCTCAAAGCCCAGGGAGATTTCCGGCGCGCCAAAATCGCCCAGATTGCCTTTTAACCGCGGATGCACACTGATACAGGCGGCATCTTCAACGACCGGGCCATGCGGAGTTATGACAATGATCGTTTGTGGATTATATTCTTTCATTATTTTTGCTGCTTGCAGGGCGGCATCAACAGTTGCCTGAACTTTGCTCAGTTCAGCCTTGCCGATTTCCGGGATCATGATTGGCGGATGAGGCATCAAAGCACAGCCGATAAATTTTCTCACAAGATCACTCCTTGGCAAATCAATCTGACGTTATCGTCCCACAGCTTGGCTGAAATGATACGCGAGCGCTTTGGCAATCTGCTCCGCCAGCTGCTGCTGATAATCCGGGTCAGCCAGCAAAGCCGCTTCACGTGGATTGGTTAAGTAGCCTGTTTCAATCAGTACTCCGGGAATGTTTACTGAATTCAATATTAAAATTTGCAAGTCCTGCTTGGCTTGGCGTTTATTGCCGGGGGGATATTCTCTGAGTCCCAGCTGCATGGCTTCGGCCAGCGGCTTATTGCGGTCGTCCTTGGGATTGTAAAATACCTGCGACCCGAACCATTGCGCGCCTTTGACGGCATTGCAATGCACACTGATAAACAGTTCGGCCCCGGAGGTTTCGATAATTTCCACCCGCCGCAGCAGGTCGTTTCTTTTACCGCCCTTGCCCTTGGTATAATAATCGGTATCGCCATCCCGGGTAAAGCTTACTTTGGCGCCATGGCTTTCTAAAACGTTCCTCAGCTTGCCGGCCACCGAAAGCGTGATATCCTTTTCCGTCAGGCCATGATGCTCGGCGCCGCTGTCAATGCCGCCATGCCCCGGATCAATCACAATACTGCGGCCGTTAAGCCTGGCCATATCGACCTGATCAAGTTCGCTTACAGCAAAAAATTCCAAAGCCAGGACATTTACCGCCACAGCCGCTATACCCAAAAACGCCAGTTTACGGAGCAGCTTACCACGAATTGACATTACCCGCATACAATCCCCTCCAGCACCAAATCCAGTACCTGATAAAGTACTAGTATACTCTATGCCGGAGTTTGTTTGGCTATGTCGTCATTCACCGTACTGGTCAAACCCCGCCGCCTGGAGTAGAATAAGGTTAAGCGTTT
This sequence comes from Dendrosporobacter quercicolus, assembly GCF_900104455.1. Taxonomy (NCBI): domain Bacteria; kingdom Bacillati; phylum Bacillota; class Negativicutes; order Selenomonadales; family Sporomusaceae; genus Dendrosporobacter; species Dendrosporobacter quercicolus. Next base: position 208,476 of record NZ_FNHB01000006.1, on the reverse strand, counting down.
TTGCGAGGAGGTCTAAATGAATATACGTCATTTTCTGCTGTCATTGCTTATTTTGTTTGCCGCCAGTTTTTTATGGGCCGGCGGCGGAAACCTGATTAGCAGCTATCTTCCTGCAGCGGCGAAATCACAGGAATTCGCCGGTGCAGCCAGCACCCTGCTGGACAGGTCTTACCGGATCATCGCCCTGAAAAAAGCCGTGCAGGCCAAGCTGACCACCAAAAACTACATACCGTTAAAAGATATTCCCCTTACCGTCCAGCAGGCCGTCATTGCCGTTGAGGACAACCGCTTTTATCAGCATGCCGGCTTTGATATTGAAGGAATCCTGCGAGCAACGCTGGTCAATCTCCAAACAGGCCGCATTCAGGAAGGCGGCAGCACAATCACCCAGCAACTGATAAAGAATTTATTTCTAAGCTCCGAGCGGTCACTCAGCCGCAAAATAGAAGAATTCATTTTGGCTGTTGATATGGAATTGCGCTATTCTAAGGAAGAAATACTGGAAATGTACTTAAATTCCATCTATTTTGGCTCAGGAATGTATGGCATTGGTGAAGCTGCCGCCGGCTATTTTGCTAAAACGCCGGCTGAATTATCCCTGGCTGAAGCGGCGCTGCTGGCCGGCCTGCCGAACGCCCCGTCCTTAAACTCGCCTTATGTAAATTTCACTGCCGCCAAACAACGCCAGGCAGTTGTACTCACTGCGATGGTCAAAAAAAGCTATATCAGGCCGGCGCAGGCTGAAGCAGCCAATGCCGAACCCATCATTTTAGCCCAGCATCAACCGTAAACCTTCGACTCGCGCTGCCGGCGGACGTTATACAGGAGGCCTGCCGGCCTCCCTGTTACTGTTAAAAAAAGTTTTTTAGCGGCTCCCATTCACCTGAATCAAAAGCATCGTTAACCGTTGTCCGGTACGTTCTTTCAATGGTAAATTCCCGTATTTCGGTATTTTCATCGATAAAACGGCTGTCTTTGACCAACCGGCCTTCATCCTGAATATTAAAGGCCAGCAGCGTATAGTAGGACCCTTTAGTTCCTACCGGCATTTCTTTAACAACAACGCCCATCGTCAGCGGCGACTGCCGCTCCTGGAACTGGCTGGTGACCTGCTCATTGCTGACAAAAGCTTCAGCTTTCGCCGAGGTGATGAGACGGTAAACTTCAGGATAGTAAAGCTTAAAATCCTTTATTTTGACGGCGGCGTCAGGCGTAAACCGCTGCGCCTGCACCAAACCGTTATTGGCGAAACGGACTTCCATTTGCGTTCTTAAGCCTTCCCGCGCAAAGGAGTACATATAAGAGGCGGCTTTAGCCCGCTCTTTTCCCCGTGTCTCCCATTCGGCTGCGGCCCACAGCTGGTTATCGGTATCAATCACCAGCCGGTAATCGCCATAACTGGCCGCGATTGATTCTTTATCATCATCGAGGCCGGCAAACGCTGCCCCGCTGCTTAACAGCAGTACTGCCAGCGTTCCTGCAATTATTTTTTTCACTGTATAACCTCCATTATTTTTACTGTATTTAATTACACCAGCCCGGCAGTTTTCCTGCCGGCAGTTCCAAAATACTTTATGAAACGGCAGCAACCAGCCGCTTGAAACCGGCTGGTTGCTTTAGTTGTTGATCCTTCTATTCGGGCTTCTGCTCCTGACCATTGGCAGGCTTGAGCGATTGCGCAAGTTTTATATTTAACTCCAGCAGCTGGTAGACTGTATCGGGAGCCACGCCGTACCGATCGGCGGTTGCAATGATCTTCTGCCAGGTCTGCTCTGCTTTAATCTGATAATTGTCCGGATGCTCCTGAAACGTACTGTCGGTTTTTGCTCCTGATTGCGCTGGTTGATAGCCCACAAGCCAGTCAATGCTTACTTTAAAATGATCAGCAAGCCGCAGCAGCGTTGCAATATCCGGCTCACGACGGTTTACTTCCCATGAAGCCAGTGTCGAACGGTCAACCTGCAGGATCAGGGCTAATTCTTCCTGCGTTAATTGCCGGCGTAATTGTTTTAATTTATCTCCTAATGTTTCCATGCGCACACTCCTTACTATTACGATAGCGCGCCTGGAAAAACAGTGCAATTATTATGTCCATAAGACACTCACGTGGCAGGAATTTACAATATAACCGCCGAATAGTGTCATACAGACACACTTTAAATAACTGAATGCAAATTGTAAGGAGGATCTCAATGCGTATCATAATCCTTGCCCGGAGGATCGCAACTATGCCCAAAAACAACCAGGTATATCCATTTACCATGGAGCCGGCTATAAAGCCGGAGCCGTTAGACTGCGAAAATGATGATGCGCGTGAAATGCTAAGCTCAATTAGCGATCCGCTGACTGTCATTAAAGGGTATCTGCAGTTTTATAAAAAAAGCTCCGCCCAGCACGATCAGGCCTGGCTGGATGAAGTATTCCGGGAAATAGAAACACTGGAAGTTATGTTGAAAAATCACACACGCCACGGATAATAAACCGCAGCCCGCAATAAAACTTGACTTCGGCTTTACCTTTCGGTGTAAAATAGAAGAAGCAGGCTATTTTATGTGAAAGGCAGGAATCCTATGACTAAAGCAAAAGTCTATTTTACCAGCATGCGGGCAACCCCTAAGATGAATCTATTGCAAAAACTGGAACGGCTTGTACGAAAAGCCGGTATTGAACAAATTAATTTTAAAGCCCAGTACGCGGCCATCAAAATCCATTTTGGCGAACCGGGCAATTTGGCCTACCTGCGGCCCAATTATGCCAAAGTGATCGCCGACACCGTTAAAAATCTTGGCGGCAAAGTTTTTCTTACCGATTGCAATACGCTCTATGTCGGCCGTCGTAAAGATGCGCTTGAACATTTGGACGCCGCTTACGAAAACGGCTACAATCCTTTTACCACCGGCTGTCAGATCATTATCGGCGACGGCCTGAAAGGAACTGACGAACAGGTGGTTTCCGTCCCCTGCGGTCAACATGTAAAAGAGGCTAAAATTGGCCGGGCAATTATGGACGCCGATATCTTTATTAGTCTCAGTCATTTTAAAGGCCATGAGCTTACCGGCTTTGGCGGAGCCCTGAAAAATATTGGCATGGGCTGCGGCTCCCGCGCGGGCAAAATGGAAATGCACAGTGACGGAAAACCCCGGGTGCGCACCAAAGCCTGCGTTGGCTGCGGCGCCTGTGTAAAAATCTGCGCGCACGGCGCTCCGGTCATTACCGAAAAAAAAGCAACGATTGACCATGAAAAATGCGTCGGCTGCGGGCGCTGTATCAGCGCCTGCCATTTCAATGCAATTGCCGCGGCCTGGGACGAGTCCAACGATGTGCTCAATAAAAAAATAGCTGAGTATTCCTGGGCTGTATTACATGGCAGACCGCATTTTCATATCAGCCTGGTCATTGATGTTGCTCCGTTCTGCGACTGCCATGCCGAAAATGATGTGCCAATCATCCCTGATATCGGCATGTTTGCTTCCTTTGATCCGGTAGCGCTGGATATGGCCTGCGCCGATATGGCGAACAAGGCTGTCGCCCTGCCGGACAGCTATTTGGCGGAACAGCTTGAAAAACGCCATCATACCGCCGGTGAGCAGGATCATTTTCATATTACCCATCCGGAAACCAATTGGCTGTCCTGTGTTGAACATGCGGAAAAGCTTGGTCTGGGCAGCAGGCAATATGAACTGATTGAAATTTAACGCCATAGGCAACGAACAGAAAAGTCAGCCGGTTATACGGGCTGACTTTTCTGTTCGCCTTATGTCTATGAAACACCTGCACATCCCCACTGGCTCAACCAGCCGCCAGCCGCCAAAATTGCCGTAACAGATGTTTACCGTCAGCATGCTCTTGCACGGCGGACATCAGTTCATCAACATTTTTTCCGGCCTGCTGCAAGGTGTCGCGGTCATCTTCAAGATACATCCGGACAATTCCCGCATTAAATTCAGGATGAAATTGCACGCCCCAGATATGGTTGTCAATCACATAGGCATGATGGGGTTCAAAATTGTTTTTCGCCAGCAATTCCGCCCCGGGCGGTAACTTTACCACTGTCTGTGAATGACTGACATACCCCCGAAACACGGTTGGCAGTATGCCCAGCAATGCGTCCTGCCGCCCGGCGGGCGTCAACGAAATTTGCACAGTGCCTATTTCCTCGCCGCCGGGGTGATAATCAACTTTACCGCCAAAGGCCTCCGCCAGCAGCTGATGTCCATAACAAATGCCCAGCACTGGCATTGCCGACCCTCTCAACCGCCGCAGCCAGCCGGTAAGAGCCACACTCCAGTCCGGATAGTCGGTAACCATGGCATGGGAGCCGGTAATGATGATCCCGGCAATAGCTGTTAGATCATCCGGCAAAGCCAGGCCTGCGTCAGCCTGGACAACCGTCGCGGCCGCCAACGGCAGCAGGTTTATGATTTGCTCCTCAAAATCGCCATACCGTTGTTTAATCGCCGGCAAGGTACTGCCGGTTTTAATAATTAACAGCTTTTTCACATCTGCGGCCTCCTGGTTTTTAATGCTTAAATTATCATAAATAAGACCAAATTTCAAGGGGGGGTTAAAGCCCCCTGAAATGAAATTGCCCCTTGGCAGCTCTTAACCCCGGTTGCAGAGGAGGCGTCTTAATGCAGGTTGGGGAGTGAAAAGCGCCGGGATATAAAAAATTCCGGCCGGCAGTTTACACCGCCAACCGGAAATTTACAGCCTTGTGGTCACCCTTTAGCCAACCCCAGTCCGCAGCCGGACCGGCAGGCTAAAACTTAAAGGTTGCGCCGACTGCCAGTTCATCCTTATCCCTGCCGCGATCAGGCATAAAATTAGTATATGTAACATTGAGATCAACATTAGCGGCTAATCGATAACCGGCGCCCAGCTGCAATTCATTAAAATCATCGCCGGCGATAAAAGAAGCAAAACCATCAAGCTGCGGCGCTAACGGGGCCTGCAGGCCCAGGCCCAGATACAGGGCTGAATCGGTATAATCAAAATCACGATTGCCAATGATACCTCTGAGAGTGTTGGAAAACTGATACTGTCCGTAAATGTCCTTCATATCACCGTAGTAATCACGGTCAATGGACTGATACCCGAGCGTAAAGCGGTCGCCGAATTTATGCTCGATGTAAAACGCGTCACCGCTTAGGCCCACCGCCGTTTGTTCTTCCGCCAGGTTGTTGAGCGGAGCGGCAAAACTTGTACTTGTGCTCAACACAAGCAAAGCTCCCAACATAAGCAAACTTTTTTTCATTGTGAAACCTCCCTCACATGATCATAATTCACAAAAGTATCATGATGAAGCTTTTGCGTAAGGATGCACCTTCAGACTATAGCATGCAATTTTTAGATTTCCTTTAGAAATACCATTCCTTCTGTCCCCGGCAAGAAAATGCGAAGCAAAAGTAATCCCGGCAATATTGTTGGCACTGGCATTTACTGGTATAATAACCTTGGGTTGTTCAGGACGGTTAGCACTCCCGTTGACAGGGGGTGATGCTTATGACTACATATGAGGCGTTGTCTTTTGCTATCGCATTTGCCACGTTAATCGTACTGCTCATAAAGCAGAAATAGCCGCCCCTGACCAAGGTTTCGGCTATTTCGGAATAGTTTTCCTTCGGCTAACCGTTCGGTTAGGCAACCCGGGACTGGCATGTTTGCGCATGTCAGTCTCTTTATTTATATTATACCCGCTTTTAGAAAATATTCAAATGCTTTCATCTAATTTAAGACCATACCCTTGATTATCTGATTGTCCCGCTGCCGTTTATTTCAGCCACGCTGCGCCAATCCGGGCTGCCGCCCGCCGGCAAGCCTCCCCTGCCGGCATGTTGATGCCGCTCGTAAGCCTTGGGCACTCTTTACGATCAAGACTTTAGTGATTTGAACTTAATTGCTGAAAATTGATCTTTTAGCGAGTAACAACTGCTGCTTCTGTCAGTTTTGAAATATTGCTTTAATAACAAAATAACAACAAAAACCCTTGCGAACACAAACTTCGCAAGGGTTCCATTTTTGCAATACTAGCGTTTGGAGAACTGTGAGGCTTTGCGGGCTTTTTTGAGGCCGTATTTACGACGCTCTTTCTCGCGTGGATCACGAGTCAGAAAGCCTGCTTTTTTCAGGGCCGGACGGTATTCCAGGTCTACTCTCAAAAGAGCGCGGGCAATACCATGACGGATGGCGCCGGCCTGTCCGGAAGGACCGCCTCCCTCAACTTTTGCCAGCACATCATACTTACCAAGAGTTTCCGTCAGGTTAAGCGGCTGCTTAACAATCAGCTCAAGGGTTTTAAGACCGAAATAATCGTTGAGCGGACGATTATTAACGATGATATTTCCTTCACCCGGAACCAGACGAACTCTGGCAACCGAAGTTTTTCTGCGGCCTGTGCCGTAGTGGTTAACTAATGCCATGTAATGTTCCTCCTTTCCGGTTAGCGTACGTCAATTTCTAATACTTCAGGGGTCTGCGCAGCATGTGGATGCGCAGCGCCGCTGTAAACTTTTAGCTTGCGGTACATTTGGCGGCCGAGCGTATTCTTCGGCAGCATACCTTTAACAGCTAACTCAAGCACTCTCTCCGGCCTTGTTGACAACATTTTGCCAGCGGTGGTAAAGGTTGTTCCACCAGGATAACCTGAATGACGGAAATATGTTTTTTGAGTTAGTTTTTTACCAGTAAAGACAACTTTATCTGCATTGATGACAATCACATGGTCACCAGTATCAACATGCGGAGTGAAAGTCGGTTTATGTTTGCCGCGAAGAACTTTTGCCACTTCGGCGGCTAATCTACCTACAGTTTTACCTTCGGCATCTACTACGAACCATTTGCGTTCAACATTGGCCGCATTTGCCATGAAAGTTGTTTTCATTCAATATCCCTCCTTGTCCAAGCAATTCCAACATTGATTTAAATCCTGAATTCCGGGGCTAATGGAAGTCGTGACAAAATCTCATAAAATCATTGTAATAAATAGGCAACCTAATGTCAAGGACTTTACCTTGTTATTGACAAATTTTATTTTCTGATTTTCACTTTCGTTGCTTTTTAGCGCGAATAACGCACTTCTTTTAAATATAACCCCTGCGGCGGCGCTGTTATACCGGCTTGGGTACGGTCACGGCTAAGCAAAATACCGGCAAATTGTTCGGCAGTCAGGCGGCCCTGGCCCACCTGAATCAGCGTACCTACCAGATTGCGAACCATATGATACAGAAAGCCGTTGCCCCCAAAAGAAAACTCAATCAACTGCCCGAGGCTGCTGCAGGAGGCTTCAAAAATCGTTCTAACCGGCTTAACGGAGGACCCGCCGGCGGCCCGGAAAGCGGAAAAGTCGTGTGTGCCGATTATGTACTGCGCAGCTTGGTTCATTCCGGCGACATTGAGCGGTTGACTGATATGCCAGCTGTAATTGCGTCTAAAGGGGTCGGCCAGCGGTGACTGCAGCACGCGATAAATATATATTTTGCTTTGTGCCGACCGGCGGGCATGAAAAGCAAGGGGAACCTCCTCCCCGGCGGTGACGACTATATCAGGCGGCAGGAGTCCGCGTGCTGCCTTGGGAATATTGCCGGCAGGTATTGTGCTGCCGGAAGTAAGAAAATTTACCGTCTGCCCATAGGCGTGTACACCGGCGTCAGTACGCCCGGCGCCGGTAATCTTAAGCGGATGACCGAACAGCACGCTAAGTCTGGTTTCTAATATTTCCTGAATTGCCAAAGCATTGCTCTGGCGTTGAAAACCGTGATAGCAGGTTCCGTCATAGGCTATCGTCAGCTTGATATTGCGGTTAAAATCAGGCGTCTTATTGTTCATCGTTTTAACCATTGTCATACCTATTGGCCTGTGGTAACCCGCAAATAGATTAAACTGCCGACAAGTACCGCCATGATCCCATAAGCCGCCCAATCTCTGCCGCCATGCTGCAGTTCTTTCATGCGGGTCCTGTTTTCACCGCCGCGATAACACCGGGCCTCCATGGCTACCGCCAGCTCGTCGGCCCGGCGAAAGGCGCTGATAAACAGCGGTACCAGCAGCGGCACCATACTTCTTACCCGCCGGACCAGATTGCCTGAGGCAAAATCAGCGCCACGCGCCATTTGCGCTTTCATAATTTTATCCGTCTCTTCCAGCAGGGTGGGAATGAACCGGAGGGCAATGGTCATCATCATCGCCAGTTCATGGGCCGGCAGGCCTGCTTTGGCAAAGGGTTTCAGCAGCCTTTCAATTGCGTCGGTCAAAGCAATGGGAGAAGTGGTATAGGTCAGCAGCGAGGACATTACAATTAACAGCATCAGCCGGACCGCCATCAAAACGCCCTGCCGCACTCCCTCAAGGGTGATATCCAGCGGACCCCAGGAATAGATGACCTGGCCGGGCGTGGTTAGAATATGAATCGCCAGGGTAAGCGTAATGATGATCCAAAGCGGTTTAAGCGATTTTAAAATCATCACCGGCGGAATTGCCGAAACCATCAGAATGAATAAAACAAAACACAGCATTAAGGCATATGCGGTATAACTCTGGCCAATAAAAATACTGGAGATAAACAACAGGACGCAAATGATTTTCGTCCGGGGATCAAGCTGGTGGATAAAGGAACTTCCAGGAAAGTACTGGCCTAATGTGATATCGGTAAGCATGTTATCTTTCCCCCAGCGCCTGAATAATATTTGCAACCGCTTCGTCAACGGTCAGCAGCTGATCATTAATATTAAGACCGCGTGTTTTCAACTTGCCCAGAAGCGCAGTAACCGGCGGCACATCCACTCCGGCCGCCTTTAATTTGTCCGGTTCTCCGAAGACCGCCTGCGGCGTGCCGTCCAAACTGATCTGGCCGTCATTCATGACAATCAGCCGTGTTGCCAGCTTAGCCACATCCTCCATGTTATGGGATACTAAAATAACCGCGATCCCGGAGCGCTGATATAGCTTTGCTATTTCTTGAAATATTTCGTCACGCCCCCGCGGGTCCAGCCCGGCGGAAGGTTCATCCAAAATCAGATATTCCGGCTCAAGCGCAATCACTCCGGCTATGGCAACCCGGCGCATCTGACCGCCGCTTAGCTGAAAAGGCGACCGCTCGGCATAGGCGGAAAAGTCCAGGCCGGCAAAAGCCATTGCCCGCCGCACTCTGGCATCGACCTCTTCCGTTGATAAGCCCAGATTTTTCGGGCCAAAGGCAATATCGGCATAAATGGTCTCTTCAAATAATTGGTGTTCGGGATACTGAAATACCATGCCCACTTTACTGCGGACAGTTTTGGCCGCATCCTTTTTGCCGTGCAAATCAATTCCATCAATGGATACAGAGCCGGAAGTCGGCTTTAATATCCCGTTTAGATGCTGCACTAACGTTGATTTCCCCGACCCGGTATGGCCAATGATCGCTACAAATTCCCCTTTACAAATCTTAAGATTGATTTGCTTAATGGCGGTACGTTCGAACGGGGTTTTCGGCATATACGTATATGTGACATTTTTTAATTCTATGGACATAAGGCCACCGCCAAATCCTCATCGGTGATGATATGCGCAGGCAGTTGAATTTTCTCGCCCCGCAGGCGCTCGGCGACTTCCGCCGCCAGTGGAACATCCAGCCCCAGACTTTTCAGCAGCCTGACCTGACTGAAAACTTCCACAGGAGTGCCGCTGTACACAATACGCCCCTCACCCATAACGATAATTCTGTCAGCAGCCGCCGCCTCCTCCATAAAATGGGTTATATAGATAACGGTAATACCGGCGGCGCTATGCAGCTCCTTCACGGTTTCCAGCACTTCGCGCCGGCCCAGCGGGTCCAGCATGGCGGTAGGCTCGTCCAAAACCAGGCACTTCGACTGCATCGCCAGCACTCCGGCAATCGCCACCCGCTGCTTCTGCCCGCCTGATAAAAGATGCGGCCCATGCAGACGGTAATCGTTCATTCCTACCAACTGTAAGGCGCGGTCAACCCGCCGGGCAATCTCGGCCGGCGGCAGACCCAGATTTTCAGGACCAAAAGCGACATCCTCCTCAACCACAGTGGCGACAAGCTGATTATCAGGATTTTGAAATACCATACCAACCGCCTGCCTGATCTTCCAGAGCTCTGCCGGTTCGGCGGTAGACAGGCCGTCAATCAGGCAGCTGCCGCTGGTCGGCAGCAGCAAGGCGTTAAAATGTTTGGCCAGCGTTGACTTGCCTGAACCATTGGTTCCGATCACAGCGACAAACTCGCCCGCGTTAATTGTTAAATTTATATGATCAAGCGCCAGCCGCTGTTCATCATTCCCCGCAGCATAAGCATGGCACAAATGTTCAACTTTAATAAACTCTCCCATAATCTAGCTCCTTATATAAAAGCTAATCTTAAACATATGAATTGAACCACAGAGGACACGGAGTACACGGAGGATTTACGGGAGGGAAATATAGCCGGAGCGATAACTATCGCTCCCGTTACCCTCTGTGACCTCTGTGCCCTCTGTGGTTCAATATCGTATCTTGTCTATAACGAATAAGGCGACCCTGATGGTCGCCTTTCGATCATTACACCAATTCCAGTATTGCCATCGGCGCAGCATCGCCGCGACGGGGTCCAAGCTTAATTACCCGCGTGTAACCGCCTTGACGATTATTATATTTAGGGGCAATGGTATCAAACAGTTTTTTTGCCACTTCTTCGTCCATGAGCTGTGCCAAAACCTGACGGCGGGCGTGTAAATCGCCGCGCTTGGCTAAAGTAATCAATTGTTCAGCAAGTCCGCTGATTTCTTTGGCTTTAGCTTCCGTTGTTTCAATACGCTCGTACGAAAAGAAGGAAGTCAAAATGCTGCGAAACAGCGCTTTACGTGCGCTACTGTCACGTCCTAACTTTCTGTAGGCCATAATCTTCCCTCCTCCTACTCTTCAAATTCAGTCAGTGCCAACCCTAGTTCATCCAGCTTCTTTTTCACTTCTTCCAGTGATTTACGGCCAAGATTACGCACTTTCATCATATCTTCTTCACTTTTTTGGGCCAATTCGGCTACCGTATTGATGCCGGCCCGTTTTAAGCAGTTATAGGATCGAACTGAAAGATCCAAATCTTCAATCGTCATTTCCAATGTTTTGGAAACTCCCGATTCCGGCACCTCAGTAAACGTTCCTTCAGTTCCCTCGTCTTCCGGGGGAGCGCCAGCCATGTTCTGAAACAGCCTGAGGTGGGCAATCATGATACTGGACGATTTGCTGATCGCTTCTTCAGGTCTCATGCTGCCGTCAGTCCATAACTCCAGCGTAAGTTTGTCGTAATCTGTGACGTTACCGACACGAGTATCAGTTACACTATAATTCACTCTCTGGATAGGCGAAAAAATGGAGTCAATCGGAATAATACCGATCACATGATCAGCCTTTTTGTTCTTATCTGCAGGAACATAGCCTCGGCCGCGCTCAACGGTAATTTCCATTTTCAGCGAACCGCTGGCGTCTACAGTTGCCAAATGCAATTCCGGGTTAAGTATTTCGACATCAGGGTCAGTGAATATATCACCCGCTGCGACTGCTTTTTCGCCTTGAACATCAACCCGTAAAATTTTTGGCTCATCACAATGCATTTTGAGACACAGTGATTTCAAATTCAAAATAATGTCAGTAACGTCTTCCCGAACGCCGGGAATGGTAGAAAACTCGTGAAGTACTCCTTCAATTTTAATTGAAGTTACTGCAGCGCCCTGCAATGAAGATAGTAGTATCCGCCGCAAGCTGTTGCCCAGCGTAGTGCCATAGCCCCGCTCCAGCGGTTCACAAACAAATTTTCCATAACGACTATCTTCACTTATTTCTACTATCTCGATTTTCGGTTTTTCGATTTCGATCATCTGGAATAACCCTCCTCATTTGTGCGCACTACTAAGTCACGCCATACCCGCGGCTGAGGGCGTATTATCTGGAGTACAATTCAACAATCAGATGCTCTTGGATAGGCGTATCAATCTCATCCCGGCTCGGATAGCGAACTACTTTTCCGCTCATATCTTGAGCTGAAGTTTCTAACCACATTGGAGCTGTCTTGTGGCCAATGGCTTCAAATATTTGTTTGAGCAGCGGCGATTCCTTGCTGCTTTCATGTACTTGAATAACATCGCCTGGTTTAATCAGGTAGGACGGAATATTCACCCTGCGGCCATTGACGGTAAAATGTCCGTGACGCACAAGTTGTCTGCCCTGGTTACGGCTGGCGGCAAAGCCCAAACGGTATACCACGTTATCCAGTCTTCTTTCCAGCATGACCAGCAGATTTTCACCGGTAACGCCTTTTTGGCGCTCGGCTTTTTCAAAATAGGCATGGAATTGTCCTTCCAGCATACCATAGGCGCGCCGGGCTTTCTGCTTTTCTCTCAGCTGAATTCCATACTCGGATACCTTCTTGCGGGCTTGCGTTTGGCCATGCTGGCCAGGAGCATAGCTGCGTTTGGTAAACGCGCATTTATCACTATAGCATTTATCGCCCTTCAGATATAATTTCGCACCTTCCCGGCGGCAAAGTCTGCAAACAGGACCTATATATCTTGCCATTCTTGTTAAACACCTCCCAAATTTTTTATACTCTTCTCCGCTTCGGCGGACGGCAGCCATTATGAGGAATTGGCGTTACATCTTTAATCAGATTAACTTCCAGACCAGCCGCCTGCAGTGACCTGATCGCCGCTTCGCGTCCGGCGCCGGGACCTTTAACAAAGACTTCCACTTGTTTCAGTCCATGCTCCATTGCCGCTTTGGCGGCAGTCTCAGCAGCAATTTGCGCAGCAAACGGAGTACTTTTACGGGAACCGCGGAATCCGAGGCCGCCTGCGCTAGCCCAGGACAAGGCATTGCCTCTGGTATCGGTCAGCGTAACAATCGTATTATTGAAAGTCGAGCGGATATGGGCGATGCCGTGCTCGATGTTTTTACGTTCTTTTCTTTTCGGTCTAGCAACTTTTTTAGCTACCACAGCTTCTCACTCCCTTACTTTTTCTTTTTCGCGCCAACAGTTCTTTTCGGACCTTTACGGGTACGGGCGTTGGTCTTGGTTCTTTGGCCCCTGACCGGAAGCCCCATGCGATGTCTCTTGCCGCGATAGGAACCAATTTCAATCAAGCGTTTGATATTTAATGATTCTTCCCGCCGCAAATCGCCTTCAACCCGATAGTTCTTATCAATGATTTCACGAAGCTTGGAAACTTCTTCCTCAGTCAAGTCACGGGTACGGGTATCAGGATTAATCCCTGTGGCCGCCAAAATTTCCTTCGAAATCGTCAGGCCAATACCAAATATATAGGTTAAAGCAATCTCAATTCGTTTATCACGTGGTAAATCTACGCCGGCAATACGTGCCATGTATCGTCCACCCCCTAACCTTGTTTTTGTTTATGTTTGGGATTTTCACAAATCACCATTACGTTACCATGACGCTTAATTACTTTGCATTTCTCACAAATGGGCTTGACCGATGGTCTTACTTTCATTTGCTCCGTCCTCCTTTTCATTCATTGCCTGTTTCACGCTTGCTGCTATCCGTCCGCCAGCAAGCATCAAAAGCGCTATTTGAAACGGTAGGTAATCCGGCCGCGTTTTAAATCATATGGCGTTAACTCAACAGTAACTTTATCGCCAGGCAATATCCGAATAAAATTCATCCTGATTTTACCGGAGACATGCGCCAATACGACATGCCCATTTTCCAGTTCTACCTGGAACATAGCATTAGGCAGGGCTTCGATAACCGTACCTTCTACCTCAATTACATCTTGTTTGGACACGAGATGTTCCCTCCTCGTCCGCTTCTCACAGATTATCCGGTATACAAATTTGCGATAGCCTGACGGATATCTTCATCCGAAGTTTTACTCCCGCTGTGAAGTTTTTCCGCCACCGCCAGAGCAATTGCTTGGTAAGCTTTGACATGCCGAATATTTTTCTTCTTCGGATTTGTGACTCTGCGCTCCCGGCCGTCAGCCAACAAAACATACTTGCCGGTGAGCCCTATCACCAGATAGGGCTGGCCTGTATCGCGACCGGCCAGGCTGGTAACAAGCTGGCCAATTGAAATATGGTGGGCTGACACAGCGTCTCGCCTCCTACCGCTTGGTCAAAATTTCCGGCTTGTCATCAGTTATGGCAATGGTATGTTCGAAATGCGCGGAAGGCTTGCCATCCTTAGTCACAACCGTCCATCCGTCATCCAGCGTCTTTACCTCATGTGTCCCCAGATTAATCATTGGCTCAATCGCCAAAGTCATACCGGATTTTAATCGTGGGCCTCGACCGGGCTGGCCGTAATTCGGTACCTGAGGGTCTTCATGCATTTTCCTGCCAATGCCATGCCCGACATAGTCTCGCACAACGCCATAGCCATACGCTTCGGCATGGGCCTGGACGGCGTGGGAAATGTCGCCAAGACGGTTGCCTGCCATTGCTTTTTCAATACCTTTGTATAAAGATTGTTCGGTAACTTCAAGCAGTTTCTGCACTGAGGCGTCTACATCACCAACAGCGACGGTAACCGCAGCATCGCCATTATAGCCATTAATTACCGCTCCAATGTCAATACTGACATTATCTCCATTTTTTAACTTCTTTAAACCTGGAATGCCGTGAACGACTTGTTCGTTTATAGAAGCGCAAATATTGCCTGGAAAACCGTTATAGCCCTTAAAGGTGGGAATAGCGCCACGGCCTTTTATATATTCTTCGGCGATCCTATCCAGTTCAAGCGTACTTACTCCCGGCTTAGCGGCTTTTTCCACCTCAGTCAGTGTTTCAGCCACTATTTTGCCGGCATCGCGCATATAAGCAAGCTCCCGGTCTGATTTTAGGATGATCATCCTATTCGCCCCTCAGGCTGGCAACAATATCACTTAAAACTTTATCTATCGGCTGCCGACCGTCAATTTCCGTATACAAGCCTTTATCCTGGTAATACTCAACCAGCGGTTTGGTTTGCGCGCTGTACACGGCTAAGCGCTTGGTGATTGTCTCTTCACGGTCATCATCGCGCTGGTATAAGTCACCGGTGCATTTATCGCACTTGTCGGTAAGCGTTGCCGGCTTGAAGATAATGTGATAAGTTGCGCCACAGCTTTTGCAGATCCGTCGGCCCGTGGCCCGGCTGACTAAGTCGGCAGCCGGAACACTGATATTTATCACGCGATTAAGTCTTATTCCCAGTTCGGCCAGCGTACGATCAAGGGCATCAGCCTGCTCAATCGTCCGGGGAAATCCATCCAGGATAAAACCTTGCTTGCAGTCCGGTTTAGCCAGACGCTCTTTTACGATCCCGATTGTTACACTGTCAGGAACCAGTTGGCCGGCATCCATGCAGGCTTTGGCCTGTTTACCAAGCTCGGTGCCTTCTTTTACTGCCGCCCTGAACATATCTCCGGTTGAGATATGCGGGATTTCAAATTTCTCGACTAGTTTCTCCGCCTGCGTACCTTTACCGGCGCCAGGCGGTCCCATCAAAAGGATATACATCGCGAGCCTACCTCCTACTTCATGAAGCCTTGATAGTGGCGCATTAAGACCATAGCCTCGATTTGCTTCATCGTGTCAAGAGCTACGCCAACCACAATCAAGAGGGCGGTGCCGCCAAAATACACCCCTGGGATATTTGTCACAGCCCCCACAAAGTTGGGCAAAATGGCAATCAGTGCAAGAAATATTGCCCCTGCAAGTGTAATTCTGGTCATAACGCGGTCCAAATAGTCTGCAGTTGGTTTACCCGGGCGTAGTCCTGGAATAAAACCACCGTATTTTTTCATGTTCTCTGCCATATCCGATATATTCATAGTAACCGCAGTATAGAAGTACGTGAAGAAAATAATCAGGATCGCATACAGAGCTGTCTGTAGCGGTGTACCCCACGCAAACCATTCCGCTAACGTTTTTACCCAGGAAACATTAATAAACTGGGCAATGGTTACCGGGAACATCAGCACGGATGACGCAAAGATTACTGGAATAACACCCGCTTGATTTACTTTAAGCGGAATGTGTGTGGACTGACCGCCGTACATCTTGCGGCCGACCACTCTTTTGGCATATTGTACGGGAATCCTTCGTTGCCCCTGTTGGATTGAAATAACAAAAACCATCATGGCCAGCGCAATAATAACATACAACAGCACATTAAAGTAATTGATCGTACCTGCCTGCAGGTACTTATAAATGGTAACAAGACTGCTTGGCAGCTGGGAAACGATACCCGCAAAGATAATCAGCGAAATCCCGTTGCCAATGCCCTTTTCCGTAATCTGCTCGCCCACCCACATTAAGAATGTGGTGCCGGCGGTCAGTGTTATCGCGATCAGCAAAATCGGGCCGATCCCCGGGCTGACGATAGCTGCTTTCAAACCGAAAGCCATTCCAATGGCCTGAATAAACCCCAGCAGCACTGTGCCATAGCGAGTAATCTGGGTGATTTTCTTTCGCCCTTCTTCGCCTTCCTTCGCCCACTGCTCAAACTTCGGTACAACAACTGTTAACAGCTGCATAATAATCGAAGCGTTGATATAAGGCGTAATACTCATTGCAAACACTGAGAACTTACTTAATGCGCCGCCGGAGAACATGTCCAGCAGGCCAAACAGGTTGCCGCTGGTAAACAGCTGTTCAATAACGGCGGGATTGACGCCCGGAACGGGTATATGTGTGCCGGCGCGAAACACTAAGAACATTGCCAGCGTAAATACAATTTTTTGTCTGAGCTCAGTAATCTTGAGTATATTGGACAGGCCTGAAAGCACCTTAGATCACCTCGACTTTTCCGCCAGCCGCTGCAATTTTTTCGGCTGCTGACTTGGTAAAGCCGTTGGCGATTACAGTAAGTGATTTTTCCAGTTCGCCGTTGCCTAAAATGCGAACACCGTCACGGACATTTTTCAAAATGCCAATTTCGATTAAAGCGACCGGATCTACGACAGCGCCGTTGTCAAAGCGGTTGAGATCGGAAACGTTGACTTCAGCAAATTCTTTGGCGAATTTATTATAGAAACCACGTTTCGGCAGTCTGCGGTAAATCGGCATTTGGCCGCCTTCAAAGCCGGTACGAACACCGCCGCCGGCACGGGCTTTCTGCCCTTTATGACCTTTTCCGGATGTCTTGCCAAGACCGGAACCAAGACCACGGCCAACACGGGTACGAACCTTCTTCGATCCAGGGGCCGGAGCTAATTCGTGTAATTTCATGCGTAGCACCTCCTTGAACTAGTCTTGCACTTCTTCAACACTGACAAGATGTTCCACTTTGCGGATCATCCCTCTGATAACCGCATTGTCATCCTGTACTTTCACACTGTTGGTTTTACCTAAACCCAAAGCCCGGACAGTAGCACGTTGATCTTCAGGTCTGCCAATCAGGCTTCTGGTAAGAGTAATTTTGAGCTTTGCCATTGAATACCCTCCTTAACCCAAAAGTTCCTGAACCGTTTTACCGCGAAGTTCAGCCACTTGTTCAGCCCGCTTCAGCTGTTCCAGACCTTTTAATGTAGCTTGCACCATATTATTCGGATTGGATGAACCAAGCGATTTTGTTAATATATCCCGTACACCGGAAAGTTCAAGTACGGCGCGAGCCGGACCGCCGGCGATAACCCCGGTACCTTCGGAAGCAGGCTTCATCAGCACGCGTCCTGCACCAAATTCACCAATTATTTGATGTGGAATTGTCGTTCCTACCAAGGGAACTGCAATGAGATTCTTCTTGGCGTCTTCAATTCCTTTTCTGATTGCTTCAGGAACTTCGCCTGCTTTACCCAGACCGGCGCCGACATGCCCGTTTTCATCGCCGACAACTACCAGCGCGCTGAAGGAAAAACGACGTCCGCCCTTAACAACCTTGGCGACTCTGTTGATAAACACAACTTTCTCTTTTAGTTCAAGAGTAGTGTGGTCAATTCTGGCCATTGATGTACCTCCTTTTGCAAAATTCTAGAATTCAAGCCCTGCTTCACGCGCTGCTGCTGCTAAAGCCGCCACTCTACCGTGATAGAGGTAACCGCCGCGGTCAAACACCACTTGTTTAATGCCCTGATCCAGCGCGCGTTTGGCAATTGCCTCACCCACTGCTTTAGCGGCCTCAATGTTGCCGCCATAATTCAGCGCCTGACTTACTTCTTTATCCATAGTGCTTGCTGACACCAGCGTAGCACCGGTATGATCATTGATGATTTGAGCATAAATATGGCTCAAACTGCGAAAAACATTTAAGCGGGGTCTTTCGGCAGTACCAATTATATTCTTACGAACTCTAAGATGCCGCTTTTGACGAGCTGCATTTTTGTTCTGTTTACGAAGCAAGGTGTTCACTCCTTTCACTTAGCAATCTACTTCTTGCCTTTACCGCCTGCTTTACCAACTTTGCGGCGGACAACTTCGCCTTCATACCTGATTCCCTTGCCTTTATAAGGTTCTGGTTCGCGATAGCCGCGAATCTTGGCGGCCATAGCGCCAACATGCTCTTTATTAATGCCTGACACTACAATTCTGTTTGGTGCAGGTACATCAAGCGTAATGCCTGCAGGCGGCTCTACTTCCAGCGGATGTGACAATCCAAGGGATAAGGCTACCTTACTGCCGGCCTTGGCTGCTCTGTAGCCAACACCGTGAATTTCCAATGTTCTGCTGAAGCCTTGCGTCACGCCGTTTACCATATTGGCAATCAAGGTGCGGCTCAGACCGTGCAGCGATCTATGGGCTTTCTCATCGGAAGGCCGTTTTACCAACAGGGTATTGCCTTCAATTTCCAAAATCATATCTTTATGAATTTGACGGGTAAGCTCGCCTTTGGGGCCTTTTACTGAAACCAAATTGTGATCGACCGTAACTGTTACGTTAGCAGGGATTTCAATTGGCGCTCTTCCTATTCTCGACATCTGGACACCTCCTAGCTACAAAAAATCTCATTACCAAACGTAAGCGACCACTTCACCGCCAAGACCATTGCGACGAGCCTGCTTATCGCTCATCAGACCTTTGGAAGTGGAAACAATTGCAATACCAAGACCGCCTAACACACGCGGCAGTTGATCTTTCTTTGCATATACACGTAAACCGGGTTTTGATATACGTTTAATACCGGTGATTACTTTTTCGCGGTTCGGACCATATTTCAAGCTGACGCGCAAAACACCCTGCTTGCTGTCTTGAACCAGTTCGAAGTCCTTAATAAAACCTTCTTCTTTTAAAATACCGGCAATAGCCTGCTTAATTTTCGAGCCTGGTATTTCTACTTTATCATGATATACCGAATTCGCATTGCGCAAACGGGTCAGCATATCAGCGATTGGATCGGTCATTACCATAGGGACATACCTCCTTCCGTTAATGTCTACCAGCTAGCTTTGGTTACCCCGGGAATGGCGCCTTTGTAGCTTTGTTCTCTGAAACAAATACGGCACATCTCGAAT
The DNA here is from genome assembly GCF_900104455.1 of Dendrosporobacter quercicolus. Lineage (NCBI taxonomy): Bacteria > Bacillati > Bacillota > Negativicutes > Selenomonadales > Sporomusaceae > Dendrosporobacter > Dendrosporobacter quercicolus. The sequence goes on along the minus strand of NZ_FNHB01000006.1, from coordinate 189,055 downwards.
TTACGCAGATAGCCGTGCGGGCGGCCGCAAATTTTACATCTGTTATATTTACGTACGCTGAATTTAGGTTCGCGTTTCCATTTTTCAATTAATGCCTTTTTGGCCACAAATGTCCCTCCTTTACGCGCTGAATGGCATGCCCATCAGTTTTAGAAGCTCTCTTGCCTCTTCATCTGATTTGGCAGTGGTAACAATAATGATATCCATGCCGCGGATCTTATCCACTTTATCATACTCGATTTCCGGAAATATCAGTTGTTCCTTCACACCCATGGTATAATTTCCGCGACCGTCAAACGATTTGGGATTAACGCCACGGAAATCACGAACCCGGGGCAGTGCAACATTAAGCAATTTATCTAAAAACTCAAACATGCGCTGACCGCGCAGGGTAACTTTTGCCCCGATCGGCATTCCCTCGCGAATCTTGAACGCCGCCAGGGATTTTTTAGCACGGGTTACGACCGGCCGCTGACCGGCGATCTGCATCATATCATTGACTGCTGCATCGAGTACTTTAGGATTGCCGACAGCCTCACCCACGCCCATGTTGAGCACAACCTTTTCAACTTTGGGAATTTCCATGATATTTTTATAGCCAAACTTCTCCATCATTGCCGGAGCGACTTCATTCAGGTATTTTTCTTTCAGTCTGAGCACTGATCGTTACCTCCTTTCTTCGCTTACTTATCTTTATCAACAATTTCGCCGCACTTTTTGCAAGCACGTACGGATGAGCCATTTGCTAAAGCGCTTTTTTTAATTCTGGTAGGTTGAGCGCAAGCCGGGCATACCAGCATCACCTTAGCGGAATGCAGCGGAGCTTCCTTAACAACGATGCCGCCTTGCGGCGCGCTTTGGCTTGGTTTGGTGTGGCGCTTAACCGTATTAATGCCTTCGACGATAACTTTGCCTTTTTTGGGCAATGCGGCAACAATTTTTCCTTTTTTGCCTTTATCTTTACCAGACAATACCAGAACAGTATCGCCTTTTTTTACGTGCAGTTTAGCTTGTGACATTCCGGACACCTCCTAACTTAGATTACTTCCGGAGCCAGTGAGATAATTTTCATAAAATCTTTCTCACGCAGTTCTCTGGCGACTGGTCCGAATATACGGGTACCTCTTGGGCTTTTATCATCTTTGATGACGACTGCGGCGTTTTCATCGAAACGGATATAGGAACCGTCAGGACGGCGTAAGCCTTTTTTGGATCTTACCACTACAGCCTTAACTACATCACCTTTTTTTACCACACCGCCGGGAGACGCAGCTTTAACTGCAGCGACAATTACATCGCCGATGCTGGCATATCTGCGGAAAGAACCGCCCAATACCCGGATGCACATAATCTCTTTGGCGCCGGTATTGTCTGCAACACTCAGGATTGTCTGCTGTTGAATCATTGTTATCCCTCCTTCTCGAAATGTCTGGTGCAATCAGCGAACAATATGACTCTTCGAGATCAACTACTTCGCTCTTTCAAGCACTTCTATTACTCTCCAGCGCTTATCCTTGGAAAGCGGACGTGTTTCCATGATTTCAACAGTATCGCCGATATGGCTGTCATTGTTTTCATCATGAGCCTTAAACTTAACCGTCTTTTTCATGGACTTTTTATACAGTGGATGCTGTACCAAACGCTCTATTGCTACCACAACTGTTTTATCCATTTTATCGCTAACCACTTTGCCAATCCTGGTTTTACGCTCATTTCTTTCAGTCATGTATTATATAGCCTCCTTCCGTTCATGCCTCTTTCAAACTCCGGTAAGAACGTCCACTACGCCTGCCGGGCTTTATGCTCCTGTGCACGCTGGACGGTCTTAACGCGGGCGATGGTTTTCTTAACCTCTTTAATCCGCATTGGATTTTCAAGTTGCCCGGTAGCCAGTTGAAATCTGAGGTTAAACAACTCATCCTTGAGGGAAGCAAGTTTTTGGTTAAGTTCACTTGCATCCATTTCACGAATCTCATTAACCTTCATTTACTTCACCGCCCTCTGCTTCTGGAACTTCAGCTTCTGGAACTTCAGCTTCAGCCCGTTTAACAAATTTTGTTTTGATCGGCAGTTTATGGGCGGCCAGACGCATGGCCTCTTTGGCCAGTTCTTCACTAACGCCGTCCATTTCAAACATAATCCGGCCGGGCTTTACTACTGCAACCCAGTACTCCGGCGAGCCTTTTCCGCTTCCCATGCGGGTTTCGGCCGGTTTTGCGGTAATTGGTTTATCCGGGAATATTTTAATCCATACTTTACCGCCGCGCTTAATGTAACGGGTCATTGCAATACGCGCCGCTTCTATCTGTCGGTTGGTGATCCAGGCCGGCTCCAGCGCCTGCAGACCAAATTCGCCGTGGCTGACGGTATTGCCCTTGTTGGCTTTACCTTTCATCCGGCCGCGAAACTGTTTGCGGTGCTTTACTCTTTTTGGTATTAACATTATGCTTCGCTCCCTTCAACAACGGCAGCGGGCTTTTTGGCCTCCGGCAGAACTTCGCCCTTATAGATCCACACTTTTACGCCTATCCGGCCGTAAGTTGTGTGGGCCTCGGCAGTTCCGTAGTCGATATCGGCTCTTAGGGTGTGGAGCGGGATACTCCCTTCACGATAGCCTTCGCTACGGGCAATCTCAGCGCCGCCGAGACGACCGCCAACCATTACTTTAATTCCTTTTGCTCCCATCCGCATTGTACGGCTGACCGACTGTTTCATTGCCCGGCGGAAAGCGATGCGGCGTTCTAATTGTGAGGCAATATTCTCGGCAACTAAAGTTGCATTAAGATCAGCCTGTTTTACTTCAGCGATATTTACATCAACATTCTTCTCGGTCATACCTCTGAGACCGCGTTTGATTTCCTCAATGCCTGACCCGCCGCGGCCAATAACCATGCCGGGTTTAGCCGTATGAATGGTTATTTTCAGACGATTGGCGGCCCGCTCGGTTTCAATTTTCGAGATGCCGGCGTTGAACAGCCTGGCTTTTAAAAATTTACGAATTCTTATATCTTCATGCAAATTTTTTGCATAATCCTTATCGGCATACCACTTTGCATCCCAGGTTTTAATTACGCCAAGGCGCAAGCCATGTGGATTGACTTTCTGACCCAATTGATTTCCCTCCTTCGCTTTTATCTTTCTTTAACAACTACCGTTACGTGACTGCTGCGCTTTAAAATTTTAAACGCCTGGCCACGGGACCGCGGATGAATGCGCTTGAGCGTGGGCCCTTGATCGACATACGCCGCAGATACATAGAGATTATCAACATTCATGTCATTATTGTGCTCAGCATTGGCTACCGCCGACTTCAGCACTTTTTCAATCACTTCAGCTCCGACTTTCGGAGTGTATTTCAGAATCGCAAACGCTTCGCCAATATTTTTACCGCGAATCAGGTCCATGACAATACGAACCTTCCGAGGCGCAATGCGAACATATTTTGCAACTGCCTTAGCTTCCACAGCTTAGCCTCCTTTCGGCAAACTATCTCAATGATGTACGTCTTTCTTCACCGGAATGACCCTTGAACGTACGGGTCGGCGCAAATTCGCCAAGTTTATGGCCTACCATATCTTCAGTTACATAGACAGGCACATGCTTGCGTCCATCATGCACCGCAATGGTGTGTCCAACAAAGCTGGGCAGAATAGTGGAACTGCGCGACCAGGTCTTAATGACTTTTTTTTCATTTTTATCGTTCATGGCATCAATTTTTTTCATTACGCTTTCATGCACATAAGGTCCTTTTTTAATTGATCTGGACACTGGTTCATCCTCCCTTCACAATTCGTGTTAGTGGCTAAGCCGCATTCTTCAGCGGCTTAGCTATTTAAACGGTCAAAGCCTTATTTCGTACGGCGTTTGACAATCAGCTTATCTGAAGATTTGGCCCGGCGGGTTTTGGCGCCATTCGCATGTTTACCCCAAGGAGTAACCGGATGCTTACGGCCAACCGGCGAGCGGCCTTCACCACCGCCGTGCGGATGGTCAATCGGGTTCATTGCCACGCCGCGGTTTGCCGGACGAATGCCCAGCCAGCGCGACCGGCCGGCTTTACCAATACTGATGTTTTCGTGCTCTAAGTTGCCAACCTGACCAATGGTGGCTTTACAGTTGACATGAACTTTTCTGAGTTCACCGGAAGGCAAGCGCAAGAGGGCGTAGTCGCCTTCCTTGGCCATTAACTGAGCGCCGGTGCCGGCTGAACGGACCAGCTGGCCGCCTTTGCCGATTTTAAGTTCAATATTGTGCAGCATAGTGCCGACTGGAATATTCTTAAGCGCCAGAGCATTCCCGGGCTTGATATCGGCTTCCGGGCCGCTCATAATAGTATCGCCGGCTTTTAGGCCGTTCGGCGCTAAAATATAGCGTTTTTCGCCATCGGCGTAGTTCAGCAGTGCAATCCGGGCCGAACGGTTGGGATCGTACTCAATTGTAGCAATTTTCGCCGGAACTCCGTCCTTATTGCGTTTGAAATCAATCAGTCTGTACAGGCGTTTATGTCCGCCGCCCTGATGTCTTACGGTTAAACGGCCCTGGTTATTACGGCCGCCGTGTTTTTGCAGACGTTCAACCAATGATCTTTCAGGCTTGTCGGTAGTAATTTCATCGAAACTGGCTACCGTCATAAATCTTCTGCCTGCAGAATAAGGTTTAAAACTTTTTACTGCCATTGGTACCCCTCCTTTTCACAATAGTGGTTATACGCCTTCGAAGAATTCAATCCGCTCACCGGGAGCGAGTTTAACGATGGCTTTTTTATAATCCGAACGTTTGCCCTGAGTACGTCCCATCCGTTTGGTTTTACCCAAAACCCGGATGGTATTGACGGCAAGAACTTTTACTTTAAACAGTTCTTCAACAGCTCTGCGAATTTCAATTTTGTTGGCTGAAGGAGCAACAACAAAAGTATATTTATTATCCTGCATCAAGCTGGTTGTTTTTTCGGTAACCATTGGGCGAAGTAACACATCACGTGCGTTTGCCATTACGCAAGCACCTCCTCAATGCGGGTGACTGCATCTTTAGTAATAAACACTTTACCATGGTAAAGTATGTCGTAAACATTAAGACCAGTGGAAGCAATTGCCTTAACGCCGGGAATGTTGCGGGAAGATTTCTCCACAGTTTCGATTGTTTCTGCGGTAATAATCAGCGCTTTATCCTCAGCGGCTTTAAAATCGTTCAGCATTTTTACCACATGTTTGGTTTTAGGCTGTTCAAAGTTAATATTGTCAACAACCACCAATTCGCCTTCCAGCACTTTGGCCGATAAGGCGGACTTCAGGGCCAGCCGGCGTTGTTTGCGCGGCATTCTGAACGCATAAGAGCGGGGTTGAGGACCGAAAACAGTACCGCCGCCTACCCAGATTGGGGAACGGGTGCTGCCGGCGCGGGCCCGGCCGGTACCTTTTTGTTTCCAAGGCTTGCGTCCGCCACCGCGGACAAAACCTCTGGTTTTGGTGGCATGAGTGCCAAGACGCTGGCTGGCAAGCTGCATGACAACCGCCTGATGAAGCACAGCCTCGTTTACTTCTATTCCAAAAACATGCTCATTTAATTCAATATCGCCGGTCTGATTACCGGCAATATCATATACTGCTACTTTCGGCATATAGAACATCCTCCTTTCGATGTCCGGGAACCCCCGAACTTATTTGTTGGGCTTTACCGTGTTTTTGATCACAACAAAGCTTCCTTTAGGACCAGGGATAGCGCCTTTAATCAAAATTAAATTGCGCTCGGCATCCACTCTGACGACACTCAGACGTTGTATTGTAACCTGCTGACCACCCATGTGCCCAGGCAGTTTTTTCCCTTTGAATACTTTACCGCCGCCGCCGCTCATCCGGGGACCGATAGAACCCGGTTCACGATGCGATTTAGAACCGTGCGCCATTGGGCCGCGTCTAAAGTTGTGGCGTTTGATACCGCCGGCAAAGCCTTTTCCTTTGGCGGTACCGGTCACATCAATCAACTCGCCGGCGCTGAACACATCTACGCTTATAACATCGCCTTGATTATATTCAGAAGCGCTGGGCAGACGCATTTCGCGAATGAATTTTACCGGCTCGGCGCCGGCTTTAGCAAAATGACCTTTCATCGGTTTGGTAACCTTTTTATCTTTAACAGTGCCGAAGCCCAATTGCACCGCATTATATCCATCGTTTTCAACAGTCTTGCTTTGAACTACAACGGTTTTGCCAGACTCAACGACTGTAACCGGAACTACTTTGCCTTCTTCAGTAAAGATTTGGGTCATGCCAAGTTTTCTACCTAAGATTCCTTTAGCCATTATTGCCACCTCCTCCTACAGCTTAATCTCGATATCCACACCAGCCGGCAGATCAAGACGCATCAGTGCATCAACGGTCTTTGAAGTCGGCTCAAGGATGTCAATCAGACGTTTATGGGTACGCATTTCAAATTGCTCCCGGGAGTCTTTATTGACATGTGGAGAACGAAGAATTGTAAAAATATTTTTTTCAGTAGGAAGTGGAATCGGCCCCGATACCAAAGCACCCGTTCTTTTTGCTGTTTCCACAATTTTCACCGCGCTTTGATCCAGCGCCTTGTGGTCGTATGCTTTGAGGCGGATTCTGATTTTTTGTTGTTTAGCCATTTTATTTCCTCCTTATCGCCCGGTTTCTTGTGAACGGACATTCTCCGCGGAAATTCCCCCCGCTGCCACGCGGGCAACCTTCCACGTCATCGCATTGGGTAACATCCAGGACCTTACTTTAGATAAGGGCGACCTGCGGCCGCCCCTACAGTAAATTTAAGCTTCAATTGCAGTTACAACGCCTGCGCCGACCGTACGTCCGCCTTCGCGAATTGCAAAGCGCAAACCTTCTTCAATTGCAATCGGAGTAATCAGCTCGATCGCCATTTGAATGTTGTCGCCAGGCATAACCATTTCCACGCCTTCAGGAAGGTTTACCACACCGGTAACGTCAGTTGTCCGGAAATAGAACTGGGGACGATAATTGGTGAAAAACGGCGTATGACGCCCGCCTTCTTCTTTGGACAGTACATAAACTTCGGCTTTGAATTTGGTGTGCGGTTTAATGGAACCAGGCTTGGCCAATACCTGACCGCGCTCGATTTCCTTACGCTCAACACCACGCAGCAGAGCGCCGATATTGTCGCCGGCCACTGCCGAGTCCAGCAGCTTGCGGAACATTTCCACACCAGTTACAACAGTGGATTTCGGTTTTTCAGTCATACCAACGATTTCAATGGTATCGCCGACTTTGATTTCACCGCGTTCCACACGACCGGTGGCAACAGTGCCGCGGCCGGTAATCGTAAACACATCCTCGACAGGCATCAGGAAGGATTTGTCAGTATCGCGGACAGGAGTCGGGATGTATTCATCAACAGCATCCATCAATTCCATGATTTTTGCTTCATAAGCGGCATCGCCTTCCAGCGCTTTCAGCGCGGAACCTGCGATCACAGGGATGTCATCGCCGGGGAACTCATAGCTGGACAGAAGCTCGCGAACTTCCATTTCCACCAGTTCCATTAATTCGGCGTCATCAACCATATCGGCTTTATTCAGGAACACAACCATTGCCGGCACGCCTACCTGACGGGACAGCAGAATGTGCTCGCGGGTTTGCGGCATCGGACCGTCAGCTGCGCTACAAACCAGAATCGCACCATCCATTTGCGCAGCGCCGGTGATCATGTTTTTGACATAGTCGGCATGGCCGGGGCAGTCAACGTGCGCATAATGGCGTTTTGCCGTTTCATACTCAACGTGGGCGGTATTGATGGTAATACCGCGTTCTCTTTCTTCCGGTGCTTTATCAATCATATCATAAGCCAAAAATTCCGCACCGCCGGCTTTCGCCAATACTTTGGTAATCGCTGCAGTCAAAGTGGTCTTGCCATGGTCAACGTGACCGATTGTGCCGATGTTTACATGCGGTTTGTTTCTTTCAAATTTTTTCTTTGCCATTGTTTTTTTCCTCCTTTAATTTTCCTGCTTTACGCGCCTTTTACTTTTGCGATAATAGCCTCAGAAATATTTTTAGGAACCTCATCATAGTGAGAAATTTCCATGGAATAGGTACCGCGGCCCTGAGTTTTTGAACGCAGGTCTGTTGCATAACCAAACATTTCGGCGAGCGGTACAAATGCGTTGATCACCTGTGCACCGGCCCGGGCTTCCATGCCTTCAATGCGGCCGCGTCTTGAGTTCAAGTCGCCGATAACATCGCCCATGTACTCTTCCGGAACAGTTACTTCAACCTTCATGTAGGGTTCAAGGAGTGTCGGGCTGGCCTTGGCCGCACCGGCTTTAAAGCCCATCGAACCGGCAATTTTGAACGCCATCTCCGAAGAGTCGACATCATGGTAGGAGCCGTCAAACACAGTTACTTTGATATCAACCATTGGATAGCCGGCGATAACGCCATTTTCCATTGCTTCTTTAATCCCGGCTTCAATCGGATTAATGTATTCGCGCGGAATTGCCCCGCCGACAACTTTATTGACAAACTCAAAGCCTTTGCCGACTTCCTGCGGTTCAATTTCCAGCCAGCAATGACCATATTGGCCGCGACCGCCGGACTGACGGACAAACTTGCCTTCAGCCTTAACTGCTTTGCGAATGGTTTCGCGGTAGGCAACCTGCGGCTTGCCGACATTGCAATCCACTTTAAATTCCCGGAGCATGCGATCCACAATAATCTCAAGGTGAAGCTCACCCATTCCGGAAATGATGGTCTGACCGGTTTCCTGATCAGTCTCAACGCGGAAAGTAGGATCTTCTTCAGCCAGACGAGCCAGCGCAACACCCATTTTTTCCTGGTCGGCCTTGGTTTTGGGTTCAACCGCCACCTGAATAACAGGTTCGGGGAATACCATGGATTCCAGAATGATGGGGCGTTTGTCATCGCACAGCGTATCGCCGGTTGTGGTATCCTTCAAGCCAACTGCCGCCGCGATGTCGCCGCTGTAAACCTCTTCGATTTCTTCACGGCGATTGGCATGCATTTGCAGGATACGGCCAATCCGTTCTTTTTTGCCCTTGGTGGAATTAAACACATAGGAGCCGGAAGCAAGCTTGCCGGAATATACCCGGAAGAAAGCCAGCTTACCGACATAAGGGTCGGCCATAATCTTGAACGCCAGCGCCGAAAACGGCAGGCTGTCGTCCGATTCACGCTTATCTTCCTCGCCGGAATCAGGGTCAACCCCTTTGATTGCCGGTATATCCAAAGGCGACGGCATGTAAGCGACCACGGCATCCAGCATGGGCTGAACGCCTTTATTTTTGTAGGATGAGCCGCAAAGCACCGGAGTCATCGTGCAAGCAATGGTGGCCTTGCGGATCCCTGCTTTCACTTCTTCAACAGTGAGTTCTTCGCCCTCAAGATACTTCATCATCAGTTCGTCATCGCTTTCAGCCACGGCATCCAGCAAATTTTGACGGTAAAGTTCAGCCTGTTCTTTCAAATCTTCCGGAATTTCAGTTGACTCGCTGACTTTGCCAAGATCATCGGTATAAATCAGCGCTTTCATTTCCACCAGGTCGACAATGCCTTTAAAGACATCTTCCGACCCGATTGGCAGCTGAATCGGCACCGGGTTTGCGCCCAGCCGGGTTTTCATCATATCGACAACCCGGTAGAAGTCGGCGCCTAAAATATCCATTTTATTCACATAGGCCATCCGTGGTACGCCATATTTGTCGGCTTGACGCCAGACAGTTTCCGACTGTGGCTCCACACCGCCTTTTGCACAAAACACAGCGACCGAGCCATCAAGCACCCTGAGTGACCGTTCTACCTCAACAGTAAAGTCCACGTGTCCTGGTGTGTCAATGATGTTTATGCGATGTCCCAACCACTCACAAGTAGTAGCAGCAGAAGTGATAGTTATACCTCTCTCTTGTTCCTGCACCATCCAGTCCATAGTTGCAGCGCCATCATGTACTTCACCGATTTTGTGTACTCTACCGGTATAAAACAGTATACGTTCAGTTGTAGTGGTTTTTCCGGCGTCAATATGTGCCATGATGCCTATGTTCCGCGTCTTTAAGAGAGGAAACTTTCTAGCCACTATCATCACTCCTTACGGTTTACGTTTAAACACCAGTTATTTTTATTACCAACGATAGTGAGCAAAGGCCTTATTGGCTTCTGCCATTTTATGCGTATCGTCTTTTTTCTTGATGGCGGCGCCAGTATTGTTCGCAGCATCAAGCAATTCATTCGCCAGTCTTTCTTTCATGGTTTTTTCGCCGCGCAGCCTGGCGTAATTGACCATCCAGCGAATACCCAAAGTCAAACGGCGTTCCGGACGCACTTCCACCGGAACCTGGTAGTTTGCGCCGCCCACCCGGCGGGCGCGGACTTCCAATACCGGCATAACATTTTTCATTGCAGTTTCAAACACTTCCAATGGATCTTTGCCGGTTTTCGCTCTTATATTGTCAAAAGCATCATATACTACTCTTTCAGCAACGCCTTTTTTACCGGAAAGCATAACTTTATTGATAAATCTGGTAACTATTTTTGAGTTATACACCGGATCAGGCAGTACATCACGCTTAGGTACAGGTCCTTTTCTTGGCATATTATCCCTCCTTCATCCAAACTTCAGCTTAATTTCTTACTTTTTCTTAGCGCGTTTCGTTCCATATTTCGATCTGCCCTGATTACGGTTTTGAACCCCGGCAGTATCCAGCGCGCCGCGGATGATGTGATAACGGACGCCAGGTAAATCCTTTACCCTGCCACCTCTGATCAGTACCACGGAATGCTCCTGCAAATTATGGCCAATGCCAGGAATATAAGCAGTCACTTCAATGCCATTGGTCAGCCTTACCCTCGCCACTTTCCGGAGCGCCGAATTCGGCTTCTTCGGAGTGGTTGTATATACTCTTGTGCACACACCGCGCTTTTGAGGACACTCTTTCAACGCAGGCGCAGTAGATTTTCTCAGTATATCTTCTCTACTTTTACGTACCAATTGATTAATTGTAGGCATACATACACCTCCTTCCCTAAACTTGAATTTATTATTTAATAATTTCAGTTCTTAAGTATAAGTAACTGAACTATTTAACGCATTACTCCGGCTTTACGGTCGCCGCCGCTGCGGCCCCTACCTCAATCAAACAGGCCTGGCCCAGTTCGGTCATTGTCGCCACTTCCTGTACGGCAACGGCTTTACGGCCACACAGCTCCACCAGCGGCTGAATTACCCGCCTGTCAGCATCCACTGCCACAAAAACCCTGTCCGCAATTCCTTTGGATACCGCCTTGGTAACTTGCTTGACGCCAATCACTTTTTTCGCATTTTTCAGTGCTTCAAGCGGCATTTCATTCACTCCTAATTAACAAACAAATCCAATTGATCTAACAGACACTCTAATATATTAACACTACGCCCGGTCAATGTCAATCAAAATCAAGCCTAAAAATACAGGTTTTCTCTAGTTTTAGCCGCATTTTTTAAGTACACGGGTCGGTGTGTGTCATTGTCTATTAGAATACACCGCTAATCCTGGAATATGCAGCAATGAACCGCCCGAAAAACGGTGAACCGGAAAGTGTACTCGCAGGACATAAAGCGGGAACGCGGTGGGGGGATGCCTACAGTACCGGCAGGCAAAAAACGGTGAAGCTCCATGAGCTTCACCGTTGGCTGTGAAAAAACTTCGCCGGGCATTGCCCGTTTGGAAGATCTCTTTTATTCCGTCGTCACAATATCGGCTGCCGGTTTAACAATTTTGATATTGCGGTAGCGGCTCATACCGGTACCGGCCGGCACCAGTTTGCCGATGATTACATTTTCTTTCAGGCCCAGCAAAGGATCAACTTTGCCTTTAATGGCGGCATCCGTCAGAACACGCGTGGTTTCCTGGAACGAAGCGGCCGACAGGAAAGAATCCGTTGCCAGCGAAGCTTTGGTAATCCCCAGCAGGATGGGCCGGGCTACCGACGGTTCGCCGCCGGCTTCAATCGCTTTGGCATTTTCTTCCTCAAACGTATTGACATCAATGTATTCACCAGGCAGTAAATCGGTGTCGCCCGATTCTTCCACTTTGACTTTGTGCAGCATTTGCCGCACCATAACCTCAATGTGCTTATCATTGATTTCAACGCCCTGGGACTTATAAACCTTTTGCACTTCATAGACCAGATAACGCTGGGTATCTTTCAGGCCGCGCACGCGCAAAATGTCATGCGGATTGACCGAGCCCTCAGTCAGGCGGTCGCCGGCTTCCACCATTTGCCCGTCGCTGACAATCATCCGCGCGCCGTACGGTATCTGATAGACCCGTTCTTCACCGGTTTCCGGGAAGATGGTAATTTTACGCATACCCTTAATTTCCTTGAGTTCAACCTTGCCTTCGATTTCGGTAATGATTGCCTGCCGCTTAGGCTTGCGGGCTTCAAACAACTCTTCGACCCTTGGCAGACCCTGAGTAATATCGTCACCGGCAATACCGCCGGTATGGAAAGTACGCATCGTAAGCTGTGTACCCGGCTCGCCGATGGACTGGGCGGCGATAATACCAACCGCCTCACCGACATCAACCGAATGGCCGGTCGCCAGATTGCGGCCGTAGCATTTAATGCAAACGCCATAGAGCGATTTGCAGGTAAGCACCGAACGGATAGAAACCTTTTTCCGGACTTTAACCACCCTTTCGGCCAGCTCTTCATCCAGTTCCTGGTTTAAGCGGACAATGATTTCGCCTGTTTCGGGATCAACGATATCTTCGGCGGCGACCCGGCCGATAATCCGGTCCTTCAAATGCTCAATGACCGCTGAACCCTCGGTAATGGCTTCGACTTCAATCCCCTTAATGTTATTGTTGCGAACCTTCACCTCACGGACATCGCTGCCCAGGATGGCCTCAATGTGTTCTTCCTCCAGTTTGGTATCCGCCGGAACAATTTCCTCGCCAAGACTGTTTTTAATGGCGGCGATTGTGTTCTTGCCCAGCATTTCACGAATCATGGACTGCTTGAGCGCCTGGCGGACATGTTCTTCCGGCGCACCCAGCACGATGGTCTCGCTTGAAGCGGCATTGCTGACATCCTCTTCGATCTGGGCCGAAGTCCCCTTAAGGGTAATCTCCGGCACTCCCGCCTCGCCAATCAGCCGCAGGTTCTCATCATCCAGCACGGTATCCTGCGGGACAATCAAATCAGCTGTTTTTGGATCAAATACATCCTGAGCCAGCAGACGTCCCAGCAGAGTATCACGTAAAAAGCCGATGGCGCTGGTGCTGGATTTGGCCAGCTTCGCCCGTTCACGAATCAGATTAATGCCGACAACATCGCAGTCATCTTCCCGGACTATGACGTCCTGGGCCACATCCACCAGACGACGGGTCAGATAACCGGAGTCGGCCGTTCTAAGCGCCGTATCGGCCAAACCTTTTCTCGCGCCATGAGTGGAAATAAAATATTCCAAAACCGTTAAGCCTTCCCGGAAATTGGCCTTGATCGGCAAGTCGATGATCCGCCCGGACGGGTCGGCCATCAGGCCGCGCATTCCGGCCAGCTGGCGAATCTGCTGAATGTTGCCGCGGGCGCCGGAGTTAGCCATCATATACACCGGGTTAAACCGGTCAAGATTGTTCATCATCGCCCCGGTAATATCATCCGTGGCTTTGGTCCAGAGATCAATGACTTTCTTATAACGTTCGTCATCGGTAATCAAACCGCGGCGGAACTGTTTATCAATCGTGTCAACCTGCGTTTCGGTTCGGGCGAGAATATCCTTTTTCTCCGGCGGCACCATAATATCGGCAATGGCAACCGTTACACCAGCCCGGCAGGCAAACGAATAACCCAATGATTTGACTTTATCAAGTACAACCGCCGTTTTGGCGTTGCCAAATTTCCGGTAACAGTTATCTACCAGCTTGCCCAGTTGTTTTTTATCCATCATGATGCCCAGGCACCATTCGCCATTTTCCTGATAGTAATAGCGAATTTCTTCCGGCAGGCTTTCATTGAAAATCAGCCGGCCCAGGGTTGTATTGACCAGACCGTAGCCGGGAATACGAATTTTAATTCTGGCCTGGAGGGACAGTTCTTTATGCTGGTAAGCCAGCAGTGCTTCATTGATATCAACTACAATTTTGCCTTCACCCTGCGCACCCGGTTTTTCTATTGTCAGATAGTAGGTGCCTAAAACCATATCCTGGGTCGGCACAGCCACCGGCTTGCCATCCTTGGTTGAAAGGATATTATGGGCCGACAGCATAAGAAGCCGGGCCTCCGCCTGAGCTTCCGCCGAAAGCGGCACATGAATGGCCATTTGGTCGCCGTCAAAGTCGGCGTTATAGGCAGTACATACCAGCGGATGAATTTTCAGGGCCCGGCCTTCCGTCAGCACCGGTTCAAACGCCTGAATGCCCAGTCTGTGCAGAGTGGGAGCACGGTTAAGTAATACAGGATGTTCTTTTATTACCTCTTCCAGCACATCCCATACTTCCGGTCTTACCCGTTCCACCATCCGCTTGGCGCTCTTAATATTATGGGCGTGGCCGGCATTGACCAGTTTTTTCATGACAAACGGCTTGAATAATTCCAGCGCCATTTCCTTCGGCAGACCGCATTGGTGCAGTTTAAGCTCCGGACCAACCACGATAACCGAACGGCCGGAATAATCCACCCGCTTGCCCAGCAGGTTTTGACGGAAACGGCCCTGCTTGCCTTTGAGCATATCGCTTAACGATTTTAGCGGACGATTGCCGGGGCCGGTAACCGGCCGGCCGCGCCGGCCATTATCAATCAGAGCGTCAACCGCTTCCTGCAGCATTCGTTTTTCATTGCGCACGATAATATCGGGCGCACCAAGATCCAATAAGCGTTTTAAGCGGTTGTTGCGGTTGATCACCCGCCGGTACAAATCATTCAGATCAGAAGTGGCAAACCGGCCGCCGTCCAGCTGCACCATCGGGCGCAGTTCCGGCGGAATGACCGGAACAACGTCTAATATCATCCACGACGGCATATTGCCTGATTTGCGGAACGCCTCGACCACTTCCAGGCGGCGAATGGCCCTGATTTTTCGCTGACCGCTTACTTCCTTCAGTTCCTGGCGCAGCTCACGGCCAAGCTTGTCAAGATCAAGCTCTTCCAGTAATTTTTTGATTGCTTCGGCGCCCATGCCGACTTTAAAGGAGTTGCCGTATTTATCGCGATAATCGCGATATTCATTTTCGCTAAGCAGCTGCTTTTTCATCAACGGCGTATCACCGGGATCAAGCACGATATAGGAAGCAAAGTACAGAACCTTTTCCAGCGACCGTGGGGAAATATCCAGAATTAGCCCCATCCGGCTGGGAATACCTTTAAAATACCAGATATGCGAGACCGGCGCCGCCAGCTCAATATGCCCCATCCGGTCGCGGCGAACCTTCGAACGGGTCACTTCAACGCCGCAGCGGTCACAAATGATCCCTTTATAGCGGATCCGTTTATATTTACCGCAGTGACACTCCCAGTCGCGCTGCGGTCCAAAAATTTTCTCGCAGAATAAGCCCTCACGCTCCGGTTTTAGTGTCCGGTAGTTAATTGTTTCAGGTTTCTTAACTTCGCCGTGCGACCACTTGTGAATCTGTTCCGGTGAAGCTAAGCCAATGCGCATAGAATCAAAATTGTTTACATCCAACAAGGGGTTATCACTCCCTTCTTATTCTTGGGTATCATCCTCAAACTCATCCAGGAAATCACGGGAATTCAGCCGTTTGGCCTTGTCTTGCACCTTTTTGGCGCCCGGCTTGCCTGCGGCGGATTCCTCGTCGTCATTGTCCCCCCGGGACGGTGCTTCAAAGTTCTCATCGCCCATATCGCCAAGCTCGGCTATGATATCCAGCTCTTCTTCCAAGGGCTCAATTTCATCGCCGGCTTCGATGGCATCAACGACATCAGGCTCAAAATCCGATTTTTTCCGTTCATGAGGACCTGCCGCCACCTCGGCGCTGCCAATACTTAAATCAAGCTCTTTGGCTGTTTCATGAATGTCCTCCTCCGTATCACGGATGAGTATCTCCTGGGCGTCCTCAGTCAGGATTTTCACATCAAGGCCAATGCTTTGCAGTTCCTTGATTAAAACCTTGAAAGATTCAGGCACGCCCGGTTCAGGAACGTTCTCGCCTTTGACGATAGCCTCATAAGTTTTCACACGGCCGACAACATCATCGGATTTTACGGTTAATAATTCCTGCAGGGTATAAGCTGCGCCGTATGCTTCCAGCGCCCATACTTCCATTTCGCCAAACCGCTGGCCGCCGAACTGGGCCTTGCCGCCTAACGGCTGCTGCGTTACCAGCGAATACGGGCCGGTCGAACGGGCGTGAATTTTATCATCAACCAAATGCGCCAGCTTCAGCATGTAAACATAGCCGACGGTTACCGGGTTATCGAACGCTTCTCCGGTCCGGCCGTCATACAATACCGTTTTGCCGTCGGGAGACAAGCCGGCTGCCTTGAGCGCACTGAATACTTCGGTTTCCCTGGCGCCGTCAAATACCGGCGTAGCCAGATGAATGCCGGCGATATCCGGCTTCGGCAAACCATGCCGGTCAAGGTCATAGCCAACGGCTCTGAGCTTATCGTTAACCGCAGGATCGCCTTGTTTAATCTGCATCCCGAGAAAAGCCGCCGCCATTCCCAAATGGGTTTCCAATACCTGTCCGATGTTCATACGCGATGGTACGCCAAGCGGATTGAGTACAATTTGCACCGGGGTGCCGTCCGGCAGGAACGGCATATCCTCTTCCCGCATAATCCGGGACACGACCCCTTTGTTGCCATGACGGCCAGCCATTTTATCGCCTTCAGAAATTTTACGTTTCTGGGCAATATACACCCGGACTAAATGATTGACGCCAGGCGGCAGTTCATCGCCATTCTCACGGCTGAATACCTTAACGTCAACAATCTTGCCGGCTTCACCATGCGGCACCCGCAGGGAAGTGTCCCGGACTTCCCGGGCTTTTTCGCCAAAGATGGCTCTCAGCAGGCGCTCTTCGGCGGTAAGCTCGGTTTCCCCTTTGGGGGTAACCTTGCCGACAAGAATATCGCCCGGTCTTACCTCAGCGCCAATTCTGATGATACCGCGGTCATCAAGGTCACGCAGCGCTTCTTCCGCTACATTGGGGATATCCCGGGTAATTTCTTCCGGGCCCAGCTTGGTATCGCGGGCGTCGCATTCATATTCCTCAATATGGATGGAAGTAAATACATCCTCTTTTACCAGTTTCTCACTAAGCAGAATGGCATCCTCGTAATTATAGCCTTCCCAGGGCATAAATGCCACCAGAACATTAAAGCCTAAGGCCAGCTCGCCATTATCGGTCGCCGGGCCGTCAGCCAGCACCTGACCTTTTTCCACCCGTTCGCCTCTAAATACAATCGGCTTTTGGTTGATGCAGGTTCCCTGATTGGAGCGCAAATATTTTAACAGCTTATAGCTGTCCAAAGTACCTCTATCGGTGCGGATTTTTATTTCCAGGGCGGTAACCTTTTCCACCACCCCGGCGTTTTTGGCCAGAATGACAACGCCGGAATCACGGGCGGCCTTGTATTCCATTCCTGTTCCAACAATCGGCGCCTGCGTCCTTAACAGCGGAACAGCCTGACGCTGCATGTTGGCGCCCATCAGCGCCCGATTCGCATCGTCATTCTCCAGGAAGGGGATCATTGCCGTCGCAATTGACACCACCTGCTTGGGCGATACGTCCATATAATCGACGCGCTCGGCCGGGACAACAATCGTTTCATCCTTATAACGGACGGTAACGCGGGCTTCTTTAAACCAGCCTTCGTCCGTCAGCTCCTCATTGGCCTGGGCAATAACCACTTCATCCTCTTCATCAGCCGTTAAATACCGGACATCTTCGGTAACGATATGACGGTAACGGTCGACTTTGCGGTAGGGCGTTTCCATGAAGCCAAATTCATTAATCCGTCCATAAGTGGAAAGTGAGCCAATCAGCCCGATATTGGGGCCTTCCGGCGTTTCAATCGGACACATCCGGCCATAATGGGAATGATGGACGTCACGCACTTCCATGCCGGCCCGTTCACGGCTTAATCCCCCCGGCCCCAGTGCGCTTAAGCGCCGTTTATGCGTAAGCTCGGCCAGCGGATTGGTCTGATCCATAAACTGAGACAACTGACTGGAGCCAAAAAATTCTTTAATCGCGGCGACCACCGGGCGAATATTAATCAGCGCCTGCGGCGTAATCACATCGACATCCTGGATGGTCATCCGTTCCTTAACCACCCGCTCCATCCGGGACAGTCCAATCCGGAACTGGTTTTGCAGCAATTCACCAACCGAACGCAGGCGGCGATTGCCCAGGTGATCGATGTCATCGGTGTTGCCAAAGCCGTCCATCAGATTAAGCAGGTAATTAATTGACGCAATGATATCATTGCGGGTGATTGTACGGTGCGTATAAGGCAGTTTCGGCGTACAAATCATTTTCACCGGGGCGCCGTCTTTTGTTTTAACTTTCACTTCAATTAAGCTGTCGCCGTCAAAAATACCGTTCTCAGCCAGTTTTTCGAGAACCGGTTCTTCCAATACTGTCCCTTCAGGCACAATAATCTCGCCGGTTTCCTGGTCAACAATCGGCTGATAAAGCGTTTTTCCCATCAGGCGCCGCCGCCAGCCCAGCTTTTTGGTTAATTTATAACGTCCCACCGTCGCCAGGTCATAGCGCTTGGAATCAAAGAATAATGACTCCAGGAGCTGAGTGGCATTGTCAACTGTCGGCGGTTCTCCGGGACGCAGTCTTTTATATATTTCGACCAGAGCCTCTTCCCGGGACGCCGTGTTGTCGCGTTCCAGAGTAGATCTGATGCGGGTATCATCATGAAACAGTTCGGCAATTGCGCCATTGGTGCCATAGCCAAGCGCCCGGATAAGCACAGTGGCCGGCAGTTTACGGGTTCTGTCCACCCGGACTGAAACGACATCATTGGCATCGGTCTCCAGTTCCAGCCAGGCGCCCCGGTTAGGTATTACCGTAGCGTTAAATAGTTTTTTGCCGCTGGTATCAATCGTTTCGCCATAATAAGCGCCGGGAGAACGTACCAATTGGCTGACAATCACCCGTTCAGCGCCGTTAATGATGAACGTTCCATTGTCAGTCATCAGTGGGAAATCACCCATAAAAACTTCTTGCTCTTTGATTTCACCAGTCTCACGATTAATCAGCCGGACATTCACCCGGAGCGGCGCCGAATAAGTAACATCACGTTCCTTGCACTCTTCCACCTCGTATTTGGGCTCACCCAAATTGAAGTTCTCGAAGGATAACACCAAATTACCGGTAAAATCCTGGATAGGCGAAATATCGTGGAAGATCTCCTGCAGCCCTTCCTTCAAGAACCAAGTGTAGGAATTTTTCTGAATTTCAATGAGATTAGGCATGTCCAGTACTTCTTTAGTTTTTGCAAAGCTGTACCTAACTCTTTTGCCCACCGGAACAGGATTGAACATTAAATCCTTCACCCCTTAGCCCAAATTGACTAAAACTTACACATAACATCATGGCAGTCAGTA
This sequence comes from Dendrosporobacter quercicolus, assembly GCF_900104455.1. NCBI lineage: Bacteria > Bacillati > Bacillota > Negativicutes > Selenomonadales > Sporomusaceae > Dendrosporobacter > Dendrosporobacter quercicolus. Next base: position 169,489 of record NZ_FNHB01000006.1, on the reverse strand, counting down.
AATAATAAATGTAAGGCCATACTGCCAAAAGCGGCTGCAGCTTAGCCCAAGCCACACTAGTACCTTGTCAGTTCTAAAACGGCGGGATAATGGCGAGGCTATCTTTCGCAGCACAAGGCGGAGGACGGAGGCATACAGGAGTATGCCGACCGACAACAACGAAGGGTTGCTGACAATAGACCGTCAATATTCACAGGATTAGGGCTGATAAAGTACTAGTACCTTAGCCGCTCCTGTCCGCCGCCATTAAAGAGGCTTGGAACTTGGAGCGGCTTAATCAGCGGATAAAACGAAAAAGGCAAGGCTCCTCATTTAAAATCAAACCTTGCTTTTTTAGTCTGAATGAAAGAATCCGTTTCATCCTCCATTATATTACTATTTCCTGCCAATCGTTAAGTTATACCTTAATCAAAAAATTTTCGAATTCTTAATGCAACTTTTATTCTAAAACAAATGCTGGTTGCAGATTGTCAAACATGTCGCATTTAAGAATATTATCACATTAGACTTATTTTGTCAAGAAAATAAAACCAAAATTACCAAAAAATAAAGGGTACCACTGCGGCACCCTTTATTTTTGCAATAACCTGCATTAAGTATTAAATTACTTAATTTCGGCAGTCGCGCCAGCTTCTTCAAGCTTTGCTTTTAAAGCATCGGCATCTGCTTTGGAAACTTTTTCTTTAATTGCTTTTGGAGCACCGTCAACAAGCTCTTTCGCTTCCTTAAGACCAAGACCGGTAATCTCGCGAACAACTTTAATTACATTGATTTTGCTGCCGCCAGCACTGGCAAGCACAACATCAAACTCAGTTTTTTCTTCCGCGGCAGGAGCAGCGCCGGCGGCGGGAGCAGCAGCCAAAGCTACAGGAGCGGCAGCGGATACGCCGAATTTTTCTTCCAGAGCTTTCACCAGTTCGGATAATTCGAGAACAGTCATGCTCTCAATTGCCTGCATAATTTCTTCTTTATTAGCCATTTTACATGTACCTCCAATATATTCGATAAAAATTTATTTTGCTTAATTAAGCAGATTCTTTTTGTTGGCGTACTGCGTCAAGCGCATACACCAGATTGCGGATAGAGCCTTGCAGAACATTGACCAGACCGGCAATCGGCGATTGCATGCCAGCCAGCACCTGGGCAATCAGTACTTCGCGCGGCGGCAGGGCAGCCAGGGCTTTCACGCCTTGGGCATCGATCACCGAACCTTCAACAATACCGGCTTTAACTTCCAGCACTTCAAGCTTATTTTCTTTCACAAAGTCAGAAATAATCTTAGCCGGAGCAACCGGGTCGGTAAACGATATGGCAAGGGCGGTCGGCCCTTCCAAATGAGCATCCAAACCTTCAAGACCGGCTTCTTTTGCCGCAATCCTGGTCATTGTGTTTTTTACCACACGGTATTCGACGCCCGCTTCACGCAGTTTCCGGCGTAAATTGGTATCCTGAGCTACGGTAAGGCCACGATAATTGGTAAGTACGGCCCCTTTGGCATTAACAAATCTTTCTTTCAGTTCAGCAACAATTGCTTGTTTTTCTGAGGTTACAGCCATGAGAATCCACCTCCTTTCAACCTATAGTTAGGAATTGCGCAAAACAAGCGGTCATACATGAAAAAGACCTCCCGGCAGTATTCACCGGAGGTCGTTATGGCAAAACCATGATTATCCCCGGCCTCGGCAGGCGGACAATGTCCTTTAAACAATACCTGCTGTCTACAGCCTTAAAAGCGTTATTCATTTGTTTGCAAAAATCAGCGTTAATTGGTCTTGCCGGAGGCTTTTAACGGATTTACCTTGATGCCGGGGCCCATTGTAGTACTCATGGTGATTGAACGCATATACTGACCTTTGGCCGCGGCAGGTTTTACTTTAATCAATGTATCGATCAGGGTGTGGAAGTTTGCTAAAAGCTTCTCACTATCAAAGGACACTTTACCAATAGGCGCATGGATATTACCAGCTTTATCGGTACGGTATTCAATTTTCCCTGCTTTAATTTCATTTATTGCCCGGGTGACATCCAGCGTTACGGTTCCCACTTTGGGATTTGGCATTAAGCCTTTTGGACCAAGAATTTTCCCCAGGCGGCCCACTGTACCCATCATATCCGGGGTGGCAACAGCCACATCAAAATCCGCCCAGCCGCCCTGAATCTTTTGCACAAGATCATCAGCGCCGACAAAATCAGCGCCGGCGGCTTCCGCTTCCTTAACCTTTTCGCCTTTGGCAAACACCAATACACGCTTGGTTTTACCAGTACCATGCGGGAGCACTACCGCCCCGCGGACCTGCTGGTCGGCATGTTTAGGATCGACCCCCAGTTTGACGGCCACCTCGACGGTTTCATCAAATTTAGCGGTAGCTGTTTTCTTAACCAAATCTACTGCTTCTTCGGCTTCATATACTTTATCTTCAAGAAGTTTAGCGGCTTCCTGATACTTTTTCCCAAATTTCGGCATTACAAATTCCTCCTGTTGTGGTATTAGCGGAACTTCCTCCCACCAGGCATGCATTATAGACAGCTTAGTCGATAATGTCAATACCCATACTGCGGGCAGTGCCTTCAATCATCCGCATAGCGGCATCGACACTGGCAGCATTCAAATCCTGCATTTTACTTTCGGCGATTTCACGCACTTTGGCGCGCTGAAGTTTGGCAACCTTCTTTTTGTTAGGTTCACCTGATGCGGTTTCAAGTCCGGCGGCTTTTTTAAGCAAAACAGCCGCTGGCGGGGTTTTGGTGATAAAAGTAAAAGAGCGATCCTCAAATACTGTAATCTCGACAGGGATGATCAGCCCAGCCTGAGCGGCTGTTCTTTCATTGAAGTCCTTAACAAAAGCCATAATATTAACACCAGCTTGACCGAGCGCAGGACCGACCGGAGGCGCTGGAGTAGCTTTACCTGCAGGAACTTGCAACTTAACAAGTTTAACAACTTTCTTAGCCATTTATTTATTACACCTCCTTATATTAATCACTTATATCTTCTCTACTTGCGTAAAATCCAATTCAACTGGAGTCTCGCGTCCGAACATGTTGACAAGAACCTTAAGCTTGCTGCGGTCAGGATATAACTCGGTAACAGTAGCTGTCCAATTCTCAAAAGCACCTGAATTAATGCGCACATGTTGAGAAACCTTAATATCAATCTTTGGTTTTAGCTCTTCCATGCCCATTGCTTTAAGAATACGTTTCACTTCAGCTTCAGTGAGCGGGATAGGTTTCGTGCCGGAACCAACAAAACCAGTTACCCCTGGCGTATTGCGAACCACATACCAGGACCGGTCGTTGACAATCATCTCAACCAATACATAACCGGGAAAAACCTTTTTCTTGGCAATCTTTTTCTTGCCGTCTTTAATTTCAACTTCATCTTCCATCGGCACAAGCACCCGAAAGATTTCGTTTTCCATTGCCATCGAATGAACTTTACGCTCCAGGTTGGCTTTTACCTTATTCTCATAACCGGAATATGTATGGATTACATACCAATTTTTTTCGGATTCCATCGCCTTAAGGGACGCCTGCTTACGTCCCCCACCCCCTTAGCCGGCTTATCGTAAAATCAAATGCAATAATTCATTAAACAGGGAATCAACTAGCCAAATCAATATGGAAACTGTTATGACAGAAACAAATACTATTCCTGAATACGAAATAAGTTCCTGTCTAGTCGGCCATGATACTTTTTTCAGTTCGGCTTTTACTTCCCGGAAAAATTTTTTCCAACGCGAAGTAGTCCCTTGCACAGCTGTTTCTTGAGCAGCCATTCTTCTTCACATCCCCGTAGCGTACTGCTATTGAGCTTAAACACAAAGTATACTGGCAGGGGCAGTAGGACTTGAACCCACAACCAACGGTTTTGGAGACCGCTACTCTACCAATTGAGCTATACCCCTACTTATATTAATGCAAGTAACAAATCATTTATTTTGTTTCTTTGTGTAAAGTATGTTTTTTACAAAATTTGCAGTACTTATTGAATTCCAATCTATCCGGGTCGTTCTTTTTGTTTTTATTGGACTGATAATTGCGTTGCTTGCAATCCACACAGGCCAATGTTACTGCATTGCGCATCTTTTGCACCTCTCTTACCTGTAAATATGACAAGTCTTCAAAATGTCACTAATATAATCTAGCATACTTATATCGCCCTGTCAATAGCCCACGGGGCCGGGCATGTTATTTTTCCAGCTTAACCCTGTTGGGTAAAATCAGGATAACAGGCAGTTGCATTGCCGCGCTCAGCAGGACAAGTCACTTTATAAATATTTCCATTTGCAGGCCGTTTTATTCATGCCGCGCCTTCCCCGGGTAAGGTCGGCCGCGCCCGGCCCGCCGCGGCTTCTCCCGGCAAATACAGAACGTCCGGCGCGATACTGCCGCCAAGCTTCAATACAGCAAAAAAACCCCGAAGCACGAGGTTTCATCAACGATGTGGTGGCGGCGCAGGGATTTGAACCCCGGACACTGCGGGTATGAACCGCATGCTCTAGCCAACTGAGCTACGCCGCCAAATATGTGGAGCTAGTGACCGGGATTGAACCGGTGACCTTATCCTTACCAAGGATACGCTCTACCGACTGAGCTACACCAGCATATAAGCTTGGTTGCGGGGGCAGGACTTGAACCTGCGGCCTTCGGGTTATGAGCCCGACGAGCTACCAACTGCTCCACCCCGCGATAAATGGTGTATGGTGGATGGGGTTGGATTCGAACCAACGAAGGCAGAGCCGGCAGATTTACAGTCTGCTCCCTTTAGCCACTCGGGAACCCATCCGTATGGAGCTGGCGAGAGGAATTGAACCCCCAACCTGCTGATTACAAGTCAGCTGCTCTACCAATTGAGCTACACCAGCATGTCGCTTAACACAAGATATATTGTATATCACCTGATACATTATGTCAATATAAATTTTACTAAATCAAGAAATTTGGTTGCGGGGGCAGGACTTGAACCTGCGGCCTTCGGGTTATGAGCCCGACGAGCTACCAACTGCTCCACCCCGCGATAAACAGCATTACCTGGTGACAAGATATAATATTACCACAACTTATTATAAATGTAAAGCCTTTTTAAAAAGTAATTTTATCCAGCAACAACAGACACGTCCTAGCCGGCAGCGACAGAACAAACAGCGATTATCTGACAAAAAAATAATAATACGAAAATGCCGCCAAAACAAAGCGGTAATAAGCAAATGCCGCCAATGAGGAATTGTTTAGAAACCGGAGAAACCAAACCACCGATATGTAGGCCACGACAAAAGCCACGACAAAACCAATGGCAAACATATTAAGTTCGTTGATACTCAGTTTATCCCAAACTTTTAGTAAATCATACAAACAGGCGACCATCATTAAGGGAGCCGCGATAATAAAGGAAAAATCGGCGGCGGCTTTGCGGCTGAGACCAAAAAAAAGGCCGCCCGCAATTGTTGAGCCGGACCGGGAAAAACCCGGCCAAAGGGATAAAATCTGAAACAAACCAACCCAGAAAGCCTGTTTAACACTGATCGAATCAACATCCCGGGTCAGCACCCGGCTGGAGGTTTTCTCCGCTGCCAGCATGAATGCCCCACCCGCTACCAGGCCAATAATGACAGTATAAGGTGAAAATAGATAGGTTTTGATCACTCCATGCAGCAAAAAACCGACCCCCATCACCGGAACAATTCCGGCGATTACGTGCTGGGCCGTCAGGCCGCGTCTATAAACGTTCAAGCGCTGTGGTCTCAGCATGCTTACATATTTATCACGATAGATAAACAATACCGATAATATCGCCCCTAACTGGATGAACACTTCAAATACACTGGCAATTTCACCTTCAAAATTTAGCATTGAGCCCACAATAATCATATGTCCGGTTGAAGAAACCGGCAAAAATTCAGTAAGACCTTCCACAATACCGATGATTACGGCAATCACATTATCACTCATCAGGTCACATCCTTTTTAACAAAATCCCCGCAAAACGTTTGTTTAAACCCGCAACCGAACAGTCCGGGCGCTAGGCCGGCAGCATCAGCAGAGAATCAACTTCCGCGCTTGCAGGCCACTATTCATATCGCTAATCGCCAAAACAAATATTGATTGCCCGGGCGTCAGCAACCAAATCTCCTTCAACCGGCACATTCCCCGGTTTTCCGGCAATGTCCGCCAAGGCCAGCGTAACAATTCGGTTAGCCTGCAAAGCTACCATACAGCCGGTCTGACCAGTCAGCAGGCACTCAACCGCGGCTACGCCGTAGCGGGTAGCCAGAACCCGGTCAAAGGGCGTCGGGCTGCCGCCCCGCTGCAAATGCCCTAAAACAGTGCATCTGGACTCCACGCCGGTCAACCGTTCAATGTCGCGGGCCAATTTTTCGCCAATGCCGCCTAAGCGAATGCTCTCACTACTGCCCTCAGCCGCCTTAACACCAACCATTTTTCCCTGCAGCGGCCGGGCGCCCTCTGCAACCACAATAATGCTGAATAGTTTTCCATTCGCCCGGCGTTCGGTTATTTTTGCATTCACAGCGGCCAGATTATAGGGGATTTCCGGAATTAAAATGCAGTCCGCTCCGCCCGCCAAGCCGGAATGCAAGGCAATCCAGCCGGCATACCGGCCCATAACCTCCAGTACCATTACCCGGTGATGCGACTCGGCAGTAGTGTGCAGGCGATCCAGCGCATCTGTGGCTACACTTACCGCCGTATCAAAACCAAACGTACGCTCGGTGCCGGGAATATCATTATCAATTGTCTTAGGCACGCCGATCACCGGCAGGCCCAATTGGCCAAACTCAGCGCCAATCCGCAGCGTTCCGTCCCCGCCAATGACGACCAGCGCTTCAATTCCCTTGGCCGCCAGATTGGCCAGAGCCTGGCCTGATAAATCGGCATAGACAACTTCATCTTCTTTATGTAAGCGATAGTTGAAGGGATTATCACGGTTGGTAGTACCCAAAATCGTCCCGCCGCGCGGCAAAATGCCGGAAACAGAACTCACAGCCAATGCCTCCAGCTGGTTTTCCACCAGCCCGCCAAAGCCGTTTCGCATGCCCCAGACTTCTATTCCATTACCGGCTGCGGTCTTCACCACAGCCCGGATAACGGCATTGAGTCCCGGACAGTCCCCGCCCCCGGTCAAAACGCCAATACGTTTAAATTCAGCCATAACTGCCTCCCGCCTGCTATTTCAGCCTAATTCTAAATCTTTACTAATTCTTTATACGCCAAAATATGGTGATTATCCTTTGTGGATAGAAAATGCATTTAACCGCAAAGTACGCGAAGGACACAAAGGGAACGCAAAAAAACAAATAAAAAAAGATGGCACCCCTTAGGATGTCATCTAATCGTCATCACCGTCAATACAATCACACAGTTCGTGCAATTCCCGGTTTAATCCGGTCAAGCCCCTGTACATGCCGCGAATCTCCGTATCATCACCGCGATTGTCAAGATACCGCTCCAATTTACGCTTAACCCGCTGCAGGGCATTATCAATTGATTTAACATGACGTTCCAGTTCAACAGCAATCTCCTGATAAGATTTGCCATCAAGGTAAGACATAAGTACTTTCCATTCCAAATCACTCAGAATCTGGCTCATCTTGGCCTCAATATCAATAAATTCCTCACGGCTGATCACGAGCTCTTCAGGGTCAGATATCTTGGAACCGGATAACACATCCAGCAGAGTCCGGTCAGAATCCTCATCATAAATAGGTTTATTCAACGACACATAGGAGTTCAGGGGAATGTGTTTCTGCCTGGTAGCTGTCTTAATGGCAGTAATGATCTGCCTGGTCACACAGAGTTCGGCAAAAGCCCGAAAGGAAGACAGTTTATCATTGCGAAAATCCCTGATGGCTTTATACAAACCAATCATACCTTCCTGAATGATATCCTCCCGGTCTGCGCCAATCAAAAAATATGATCTGGCCTTAGCCCGAACGAAGTTGCGGTATTTGTTAATCAAATAATCCAGCGCGACTGTGTTGTCGTTTTCTTTGGCATCTGCCACAATTTCTTCATCAGTCATATTCTCAAATCCACCGTATGACTCGTATTGAGTGTTTAGCCGCATTGCACCGCCTCCTCATTCCTCAATCTGGCTGTATATCGAACCTGCAGTTAAAAACAACTACAAAAAGAAAATGCGCTAAAGCGCTTGTTTTACAACACATATGCCATGTTTCTTCAAAGCAAATTATACCCTAGGGCGTTAAAGTAGTCAAGCTTAACTTGTCCGCATCCTATTGTTACCACTTGCGGCCCGCCGCGTTTTAGCGGCCGCGCCTTAATTCGTTTAAGCGTCTGGCCACATCGCCATCCAGCCGATTTTCCAGTTCATGCCGGCGGCGATGATGTGCCGAGTCGGCGAAACGGTCCCGTATGACTTTATTCACCCGTTTAACATCTTTTAGCAATTCCCGGGCCGAAATGCGATAGGCCCCCACCCCCAACACCAGCATTTGCTCAGCGCCGTCCGAAGTGGCGACATAAACCGCTTCGCCCCGCCTTACCAGATCATAGGCCAGTTTCTCAATACAGCTGTCGGCTGTCGAGCCTTCTTCTGTAAAAATCACGGTAATCCCCTGAGCGATCTGCCGGTGCATTTGGCCGCCTGCGACAAAATGAGCGTCAAACACCACGACTACCTGATAATCCATAAATGCTCCGTAATGGGCCAGAATATCCACCAATCTGTCGCGGGCGTGTTCAAGATTATCTTGAAGGGCGGCTAACTCCGGCCAGGCATTCATAACGTTATAACCATCGACCAAAAGATGATCTTTTCCAGCTGATTTCATTTATTTACTTCTCCCATTAGTGTTCCGCCACAAAAGAGGGAATCTGCGTGCCAAATTTTACAATCGTGTGGTCAGGCAGGTACTGATCCTTGGACAATATCTCTCTCTTTAGCTCGCGTCCCGCCGAACGCACCACCCTGACTGTCGTAATTTCATAACCCGGTTTTCCCTGTTTGTCTACTTTGGTTTCTCCCAGATACATCGTTGCGTCCTGCTTTTTTACTACCTCCGGCGGGATAATCCGCTGCTCCAGCGAGATCACCTCAACTGCCGCCGCCGGCCGCTCCCTGCCGAATAAACCGACAACCAATTGATCGCCGTTAACCTCAGCGATAATCATCACCGGCGACTTGGCCGTATTGGTAAATTTAAAATCCAATACGCCGAAAACCACTGTCGCATCCCGGCCGAGCGGCACATAGCCAAGCGGCTTGGAATGATTATAACGTTCGGTAATCGCTAAATCAGCCAGCAAAACCGCATTATACAAAGTGGAGGAAACCTGACAGATTCCACCGCCAATCCCCGGCACCAATTCACCGTCCACCAATTCCATTGCTTCTTTAAAGCCATAGTTTTTTTCTCTCGGCCCGACAACCTCGTTAAAAGAAAAGGCCTGGCCGGGGTACACAATATGACCATTGATTTTATTTGCAGCCAATTTAATATTCGTACTGCGATTTACATCCTGGGAATTAAACCGGGTGGAATAATTGCTTAACATTTCACGAATACCGGTACGTTGGATATCGCTTACCGTAATTGCCGGATACAGCGGAGTAACCGGCAGAGCCACACCGCTGACATCCGGTTTTTTCAAGGCCTGCACTACCAGAGGCCGGAGTACTTCAACCTCAAGCTTGCGCCCCTGCTCCTGGGGCACAACGCCGCCGGTAAGCAGGCTCAAGGCCGCATTGCGCGGCGGACGCTCAATCGATTCCCGCCAGACCTCAACCAGTTGTTCCAGCTTACTCTCATTATACTTCACCTTTACCGGAATGCGATAGCCTTGATGACCGGCTATGTAGATATTTTTCAATTTTTCCCACAGTGAACCGCGGCGCCCGTAATTCCAGGCCTCATCCACAGTGGCCTCAATGTCAAAATCAAAATCAATGCTTTGGGCATCAATTTTAAATACCGTATCGCCATAATAAATATCAATTGCTTTTGCCAGCTGCTCTTGCCGCCATACTTGAATAAGCTGGGCGACCTCAGCCCTGCTGCGCCCTCCGACCTCTACGCCTTCGACCGCAATACCGGCATATACGCTACTGCCGTATAGCGGCTTTACGAGATTCCAGCCCGCCAAGCTGACGGCGATCATCAATAAACCTGCCAAACACAGCAGTATTTTTCCTCTCATTCAGCCTTCAACTCCCGTTGTTTTAACGCTTCATACAATAATAGCGAGCATGCCACCGACGCATTCAGCGAGTTTATTTTCCCCCGCATCGGAATGCGCACCAGAAAATCGCAGTGTTCTCTGGTCAGCCTACTTAGGCCCTTGCCTTCACTGCCGATGACAATGACCAGCGGACCGGTCAGATCAGCCTGATAGTAAGCCTTATCCCCGGCCATGTCTGCGCCCGCTACCCACAGACCGGCCTGTTTTAAATCTTTTAACGTTTGGGCGACATTGCCAATGCGCGCTACCGGAACATACTCGACCGCCCCGGCCGAAGTTTTGGCGACGGTTGCCGATAAGGGACAGCTCCGCCGCTTGGGAATAAGCACGCCATGTACACCGGCCGCATCAGCAGTACGCAGAATCGCTCCCAGATTATGCGGATCCTCCAGTTCATCCAGCAATACCAAAAACGGCGCCTCTCCCACTTCGGCGGCTTTCGCCAAAATGTCCTCAACTTCCACATAATCCACCGGCGCAGCCAGGGCGGCAATACCCTGATGCCGCATCCCGCCGGACAGCTCATTGAGTTTGCCGATTTCCACTTCCTGTACAATCAGGCCGCTATCGCGGGCTATGCCGATGATTTCTTTGATCGAGCCTTGCCGCTGCCCCTTGGCAATCAGCACCTTATTCACTGAACGGCCGCTTTTTAAAGCCTCCAGCACACTGTTGCGGCCAACGATAACGTCTGCAGTAGTATCCATGTTAAAATCCTCCCAGCCATTTCAGGCAGTTTTTTTATTTTTTCCAGCAATGTACCAATTATGTATGGAGTAAAAACAAGGGAACGGTGTTAACCGCAAAGTACTCGAAGGACGCAAAGGGAACGCGGGGGACGGGTTTTTTTTAAACCACAGAGGGCACGGAGGGCTCAGAGGGGTCGGGGATTGGTGTTTAAAGCTAAGGCTTGATAGACTGGCTGGCGGCGGATTTCTCTGCGGCCGGCT
>NZ_FNHB01000006.1:0-158203 GCF_900104455.1 Dendrosporobacter quercicolus | reverse complement strand
TCCGTAGCGGCGGATTTCCCTGCGGCCGGCTCCAGGCTGACTTTATAAGCCGGGGAACGACGGTTAACCGCGAAGTACTCGAAGGACGCGAAGGGACGGGATTTTTTTGATGAACCACAGAGGGCACGGAGGACTCAGAGGGGCCGGGGGTATTGGGGGGCGGTTTTCCTGCCGCCGGTCGCAAGGCTTAGTTTAAAGGATGGGAAGGCGGCTCTTATCATAGTATGCGCACAGCAGATAAGCTGAGATTAACAAAAACCGGGAATATTCCCGGTTTACATTGCGGATTTGCAGGACTGATTATTGGGAATTGCGCTTTATTTTGGCCAGGCGCCCGCAGGTCATCGGCCCTTCACTGCAGTAGCCTTCGGCGACACAGGTTGGCCCGGCTTTTTTAAACAACAGCGGTGCAGCCCGCCTGGCCTGTTTGAGCATTTCTTCCGCCATTTGCCTGATTTCCCACTGCGCCCGCTCACAACAGCGCAGGGTAAAAAAATTCAATAAAGCCCTGGCATTCATCGTAACAACGATTTTGGTTTCAGTGGCATTCGCCAGGCAATAACGGGCATCCTCCCTATGAACGCCTAAAGCAATCAACTCATCATATGTATCGCGAATACGCGCCATCAGCTCGCGGAATCTGGCTTCGGCTTCAGCATTGGCGGCCACCGAGGGCGGTACAATATATTCAAAATCATGCTCGCTTACATAGCGCTGCGACTGCTGGGAATAAGAAGCAATCCGGTGGCGCACCAGTTGATGCGTCAAAACTCTCGATATCCCTTCAATGGCAAATGTAAAACTAACATGCTCCAATGTCGACCAATGCCCTAAATCGACGATTTTTCCGACAAGCCTGCCGACCTGCTCTTCCGACATGCTTTCCGCCAGCTGCTCAGCCCCAACCGGCGAATAACACAGGCGCGCCGCCATTGCCACTACTCTTTGCGGTTCCGGCGTATGCCAGATTAAATTTACCTTCATTTCTCTCCCACCAAGTTTTAGATTTTTTTCGCTGTATTTGTCATTTCCCGGGAAATGACCACGAATGCATTTTCAGCAATTTCCGACAGCCGGTCAAACTTTTCGCCAAGATACAGATATCCCAGCAGTGCTTCAAAACCAGTGCTGCAGCGGTATTCCGCGATGGTGGCGCTTTTGGGAACATTCACCTTGGCATTACGGCCCCGGCGAACGACAGACAATTCCTCGTCCGATAATATCGGCTCAATGCTGCGGTAGGCATAAGCCTGCATCACCGCCGATACCATTTTAGCGTCAAAACTATGCAGCACCCGGACTTTATTTTGCTCATAGGCCAACAATCTGGTGCGGACATATAACGCAAAATAAGCATCCCCGACATAAGCCAGCACTAAAGGATTCAGCCGTTCCACGGGAATACTGTCATATTTGGCCGGCAGGGCGCCATCTCCTTCAGCGCCCTGCTTAAATGCATTTGCAATTAGAAATTTAAAATGCTCAAAGTTCATCGATGCTTCCACCTTACGCCCTGCGGTGAATCCTCCAGCACAATTCCGGCGGCATTCAGCTTATCACGGATCTTATCGGCAGTACCCCAGTCTTTTTGCTGCCGGGCCGCCTGGCGCAGCTCAATGATAATATCCATCAGCTGATTGATCAGTCCGGCGCCGCCCTCAAGCTTGCCGGCGCGTTCTTCCACCAGTATTCCCAATACCTCGGCCATGGAAAAATAAATGTCTCTGGCGATAGCGTAAGCCTCGGCATCATGTTCCGACTTGCCGGAAGAAACAGCGCTATAATAAATATTCAGTTCCTTGGCCAGGGCAAACATACTGCTAATGGCCAGCGCAGTGTTAAAATCATCATCCATTGCCGCAAAAAATTCAGCCTGCGCCTGAACAGCCGACTTATGCAGCAATTTAGCGGCATCATTTTCACCGGTGTGTTCGACTTTGTTTAGTTCCAGACAATTGCCCACCGCTGTCCGCAGACGTTCCAGGCTGCGGCCGGCTTCGGTCAAACGCTCATCACTGAAATCCAGCGGACTGCGGTAATGGGTTGAAACAATGAAAAAACGTAGAATTTCCGCCGAATAATGCGCCAGAATATCCTTTACCAGGAAAAAATTCCCTAAAGATTTACTCATTTTTTCTTCGTTGAGTGTAATAAAACCATTATGCAGCCAATAGCGCACAAACGGCTCGCCGCCGATACAGGCTTCAGACTGGGCAATTTCATTTTCATGATGGGGGAAAATCAAATCGCTGCCGCCGCCATGAAAATCGAAACTCTGCCCAAGGTACTTTAGCGACATGGCCGAGCATTCAATATGCCAGCCAGGCCGCCCCGGCCCCCAGGGACTATCCCAGGACGGTTCTTCGGGCTTGGCGCTTTTCCAGAGCGCAAAGTCCATGGGATGCCGCTTGCGGTCATCAATATCTACCCGCGCGCCGGCTTTCATATCCTCCAGATTTCTCCCGCTCAATTTGCCGTACTCCGGAAACTTTTCCACACTGTAATAGACATCGCCGTCAACGGCATAGGCAAAGCCTTTATCCACCAGCCCCTGAACCATCGCTATAATTTCGGGGATATGCTCGGAGACCCGTGGGTAGCGGTCGGCCCGGCGAACATTCAGCTTATCCATAACCGCAAAGTAAGAAGCTATATAGCGGTTGGCAATGACCTCCCAGGTCACGCCTTCCTGCTTCGCGGTCCGGATAATTTTATCATCAATATCGGTAAAATTTTGCACATGGTGAACCTGATAACCACACTGCTCCAGGTAACGTTTAATAATATCCCAGGTAACAAACGGCCGCGCATTGCCTATATGCGGATGATTATACGGCGTTACGCCGCAAACATACATACTGACTTTGCCGGGATCTCTCGGCACAAACTCTTCTTTTTGCCTTGTCAAGGTATTATACACTCTCACTGTCATATTTCCTCTTCAGCTCCTCTTCTAGCTGGGTTACCCGGTCCTCAAGCATCAGGACAGTTTGCTGCAAACACATGATCATTTCCATTTCGGGGTCAGGCAGCATGCCATGCTCCAGATCAACCTCCGGCCGGTTAACCTTTTCGCCATACATACAGACAACCTTGCCCGGAATGCCGACAACCGTCGAATAAGGGGGAACCTCTCTGAGCACTACCGAACCTGCCCCGATTTTCGCATAATCGCCAACTGTAAAGGATCCCAGAACCTTTGCCCCGCTTGCAACCACAACATTATTGCCAATTGTGGGGTGCCGTTTCCCTTTTTCCTTGCCGGTCCCCCCCAGCGTCACTCCCTGGTAGAGGGTTACATTGTCACCAAGTTCAGCCGTTTCACCAATGACCACACCGGTCCCGTGATCAATAAACAAGCCTTCCCCAATGGTGGCGCCGGGGTGAATTTCTATGCCAGTAAGAAAACGGCCAAAGTTAGAGATCATCCTAGGTAGTATTACCCAACCGCGCTTAAAAAAATAATTTGCAATACGATACAGCCAAATAGCATGCAGCCCCGAATAACAGAGCAGCACTTCCAGCGAACTGCGCGCCGCCGGATCACGGTCAAAAACCACCTCGATATCCCGCTTCAAACGCTCCAACACAATATTCCCCTCCCACAAAATAGCACTTTTGCGCAAACAAAAAGACCATCGTCTCATACAGAGACGGTGGTCCGTGGTTCCACTCTGTTTGGGTAAATAATACCCCGCTCGAATGCAGGTAACGGGTGCCACCGGACTGGCCTACTTCTTTCGGCCAACCTGCTCCTGGGTGCATTTCTGTAACCGTTACCCGGTACCGCTCTCAGCCTATGACAGTACCTCTCTGCCGGATAATTGATCACATACTCTCCCAATCAGCGCAATTTTGTTATATAGCTTATGCCAAGATTATACTAGGGGTAACTATCAGTGTCAATGAAATTTAGCCAAAGTGGCGTTTAAACGTTGCAGGGTTCGTTCCTTGCCGATAATCGTAATCAGCTTTCCTAAATCAGGACCGTGCATTTTGCCGGTAATTGCCACCCGCACCGGCATGTAGACCTTCTTGCCGCCAATCTTTAACTCCTTAGTAATACTTTTTAAAACCGTCTGAACAGCGCCGCTGCTTAATTCTTCTAAAGCGGCGAGCTTTTCTTTAAAGCTCTGCATTACCAAAGGAATATCAGCGTCCAGCAATACCTGCCGCGCTTCCTCGCTTTCAAATTCAACCTGATCATTAAAATATACATCGACATGCTCTACCGCCTGGGCAGCATAGCTCAGCTGCTCCTGGATGATTTCAAGAAACTGAATCAAATTGCCCCGGGCCGTTTCATTCAGACTGCCGTCAATATAACCGGCCGCTTCAAGATGAGGGAAAACCAGTTCGGCAAGCTGCGGCGGCGTCAGTTGTTTAAGATAATGAGCGTTGATCCAGTTTAATTTATCAATATCAAAAACGGCCGGATTTTTGGCTACCCGGTCCAGAGAAAAATTCTCGACAAGCTCCTCCAGCGTAAAGATCTCCTGCTCACCGGCCGGCGCCCAACCCAGCAGCGCCAGGAAATTAACCAACGCTTCCGGTAAATACCCCAGTTTGCGATATTGCTCAACAGAGGTAGCGCCATGCCGCTTGCTCATTTTACTCCGATCCTGGCCTAAAATGAGCGAAATATGGCCAAATTTCGGTACTGGCAGGCCTAACGCCTGATACAGCAATACCTGACGCGGTGTATTTGACAAATGTTCCTCCGCCCGGATGACATGCGTAATTTCCATTGCCGCGTCGTCAATGACAACCGCATAGTTATAAACCGGAATGCCATCTGATTTTACGATAACAAAATCGCCAATTCCGTTTGAATCAAAACTAACCGTATCACGAACCAAATCCTTAAACGCGATTTGCTGGTTCTCCGGCACCCGGAACCGAATGGCCGGTTTTCGGCCTTCGCCAGCCAGCCGGATCTTATCCGCTTCGGAAAGACTGCGGCAACGCCCCTGATAACAAGGCGTCTTCCCTTCAGCCAATAACAACTGCCGTTCTGCTTCTAATTCTTCCTCGGTACAGAAACAGTGATAAACCTGTCCGCTCTCCAGCAATTTGTCCGTATATTGCCGGTAAATATCCAGGCGTTCAGTCTGGCGGTACGGCGCATACGGTCCGCCGATATCGGCGCCTTCGTCCCAGGTCAGCCCCAGCCAGCGCAATGCTTCCTTGATATTTTCCTCCGACTCTTTCGTTGACCGGTCTAAATCAGTATCTTCAATCCGCAAAACAAATTTACCGCCATTTTTTCTGGCGACCAGCCAGTTAAACAGCGCCGAACGGGCGCCGCCAATATGAAACGGACCGGTTGGACTAGGCGCAAACCGTACCCTAACTTGCTCAGACATGTACAACCCTCCAAAAGATTTCTGCATCCTATTCTAGCAGATTTTTCCCATTGATGTAAAGAAAACTTGGCAATAGCCAAGTTTTCTGTTGCTTAAACCCCGTGATTTGATTTTTACATGCCCGTTACCGGATTTTGAAGACGAAAAAACCATCGACGATATCCGGCGTTACCATTGTAGCAGGTTCATAGCCGCCGGTTGAGGCAGGCTTTGCACCATCCGGCGAAAACGCCAGCCGCCATACAACCTGTTCGTTATACCGCAACTCGCCCAGGGCAGTGCCGTCAGCCTGCCTGGCGATGCTTATATTTACTCTGAAACCGGCGGCGGAAGCACTGGCCGGCCAGATTAAGATCAGGGAAAGAGCCAATATCCACAGAAGCTTTTTCATATAGAACACCTCCGGACTATAGATTGCCGCCATCTCGCAGAAACGACGAGCCAGCTTGGCATTATCTATAATATATGCCCAAAAATTAGTTTTATACAAAAATTTTTCAACCTTCAACCGCGGCCACAGCATAAGCTGCAATCCCTTCCTTTTGCCCGGCAAACCCCAAACCTTCGGTCGTAGTTGCTTTTACATTCACCTGCCGGCAGTCAAGCTCCAGAACTGCTGCAATATTCCCGTTCATTGCCGGAATAAAAGGCGCCAGCCTGGGTTCTTCAGCCACAATGGTGGCGTCAATATTATTTATCTTGTAGCCATGCTCCCGTAAAATTTCGCCGATCCTGGCCAAGAGCAGCAGGCTTGACGCCCCTTTATACCGGTCGTCGCTATCCGGAAAATGACGGCCGATATCCCCCAGGGCCGCCGCTCCCAGCAGTGCGTCCTTAACCGCATGCAACAGAACATCAGCGTCGGAGTGTCCCAGCAAACCATGACTGTGAGGGATGTCTACCCCGCCTAAAATCAATTTACGGCCTTCCACTAACCGGTGGACATCATATCCCATGCCAAACCGAACCATTTCATCACACCCCTGTTTTAAAACTGCTGTTGCCAAACGCAAATCTTCCGGCGTGGTTATCTTTACATTATCGTAAGCGCCGTCAACGACTTTAACCCTAACGCCAAGCTGCTCTACCAGCGCCGCATCATCGGTCGCCAGCAACCCGGCTTTCGCAGCGTACTCATAGGCCTGCCGCAATACTGCACAGCGAAAAGCCTGCGGCGTCTGAACAGCCCACAACGAATGCCGCGGCAAGGTGGCGGACACAAAGCCGTCTTTATCCACTGCTTTAATGGTATTTTTGACTGGCACAGCGGCAATTGCCGCCCCATGGCGTCCGGCGGCCTGAATGACGGCGGCAATCAGCCCAGCCTCAACCAAAGGCCGGGCTCCGTCATGCACCAGTACAACCTGTGTGCCGGCCGCAACCGCCTGCAACGCATTGGCAACTGAATACTGTCTTTCACTGCCCCCGCTCACCAGCTTATACGGCTTGAGCCCCTGACAACCGCCTAGCAGCCGCTCGACAGCCGCCAGTTCTTCAGGCGCCGCCACAATGATCAGTTCGTCTATCTGGGGACACCGGGAAAAAGTTTCTATACAATGCAGCAAAACCGGTTTGCCCGCCAGCGGTAAAAGCACTTTGTTTACCCCCGCGCCCATCCGCTTGCCCTGCCCTGCTGCCGCAATAATTACCGAAACCACAGAAATACCCACTTTCGCGCTAAATTTATCCTCGGTGTACATATTCTAGCAAAAACGGCAGATCCCTGTCAAAGGCGGGGGAAACGACAGTTAACTGCGAAGTACCGCGAAGGGGGCGCGGAGGCTACTTATAGGCCGGGGAACGGGTTAACCGCAAAGTACTCGAAGGACGCAAAGGGGACGCGGAGGAACGGGACTTTTTTGAACCGCAGAGGGGACGGAGGAAGGCGGGAATATTGTTTTGTTGAAATGCAAAAGCCCCGCACGCGCAGCGTGCGGGGCTGGGGATTTTTTGGGGCAACAAGGCGCTAGGCTCCTCTTTCCATCGCTTTGGGTTTGGCAAAAATCATCCTGCCTGCCGCGGTTTGCAAAACAGATGTAACTAGCACGTCAATGGTCTCGCCAATGTGCTTCTTACCGCCATCCACAACAATCATTGTGCCGTCGTCAAGATACGCGACGCCCTGGCCAAATTCCTTGCCATCCTTCACGACATGCACGATCATATCCTCACCCGGCAGAACAACCGGCTTTACGGCATTTGACAATTCGTTAATATTCAAAACCGGTACACCCTGCAGCTCAGCCACCTTATTCAGGTTATAATCATTGGTGATGATCTTGGCATTGAGCACCTGAGCAAGCTTAACCAGTTTCGAGTCAACCTCGGCAATGTCATCAAAGTCACGATTGTCAATCTTAACATACATACCCATTTCTTTTTGAATACGGTTTAAAATATCCAGGCCTCTGCGACCGCGCGTGCGTTTTAATAAGTCCGATGAATCGGCAATATGCTGGAGTTCTTCCAATACAAAGACCGGAATCACCAAAGTTCCTTCGATAAAACCGCTGTTGCAAATATCGGCAATACGACCATCAATGATGACACTGGTGTCAAAAATCTTATACTGTACGTTGTCGGAAGTTTTATCTTTCGGCTTATCCTTCCCCATCCAAGGTATCACCTCGAACAGAGCAGCTAATTCATCTTTTTTCCGGATCGTTAGATTGATTCCCAAATAGCCCAATATTATGCTCAGCACTCCGGGGACATAACTGCCGACAATCGGCACAGGCAAAAAAGCTGTACCCAGCAAATTAGCAATGATAAGGCCAATAGCTAATCCCAGCGCCCCGGCTAAAACATCGTAGACCGGCATTTTATTCAGCCGCGCTTCCACCCAATACGTAAATTGCCAAAGATGCTTAATTAAAAATGGCGCTACAAGAAAACCAACAAAACCACCCAAAATACCGCCAATCAAAAATGATAGAATAGCGGTCATCGTCAAACCAAACAATCCCATTTGCAAAAACTCCGCGCCAATAATTGACGTTAAAAACGGATTGATTAGCTTAACCAGCATTAGCCCGGCAATAGCCGTTAAAATCGTAATAATAAATCTCAATACTTTATCCAACAAAGTCTCACCCCCTTCCATTGTTCGATTTTTTCACCAAAGCAAAATACAAAGGCGGAGCGTTTCCACCAAATTGTGGAAATCTAAAAATAGTTTACCCCAAAATTAATAAAAAAATACGTCAGTCGCCTGGCGTATTTTCTTTTAACAGTTCATATACCCATGCTTCGATACTTTCAGCATCCTTATCACAAGCCAATACCAATTCACTAACTAATATTTGCCGGGCAGTATCCAAAAGCCTTCTTTCACCTGTCGAAATTTTCTTGACCCTATCCTGCAGCATCAGGTTACGCACTACCTCCGCAACTTCATAAATACTGCCGCTTTTGATTTTTAATAAATTTGCGTTAAATCGCCTGTTCCAGCTTCCATTGACCTGACCTGGAGGCGTCCGGAGAATGTCGATGACTTTTTCTACCTCCGGTTGACCGATGACTTCCCTCAGACCAATATTTTCGACATTGTTCATCGGTATCATGACCCGCATCCCGCCGAAAGGCATGGTAAGTATAAAATAGAGCTGCCGCTGTCCCATCACTTCATGTTCTTCGATACCTTCGATAATCCCAGCGCCATGCATAGGATACACTACCTTATCTCCCACCGTCAACATCGCAGCACCTCCTGACGTTGACTATGATTATACCATGAATAAACGTTTTTGTCAAAATTTTATATTTTAGCACAATGACGGGATTATTGTCAATTGTCGATTTTCATTTAGCGCCATTGACAACGGTAGTTTTATGTATATATAATAATTTCAAAGCGAGGTGTTCACCGTGCATGATAAATGCTGCATTGACTTTCAAAACGCTGTTGATGATTATCTTATCCGTCATCGCAGTGTCTTAGATGTACTGACGAAATACCAGGAATCCGCCGCCCGCGTTAATCGGGCCTTTGCCAAGGCCGTAACCGAATGCGGTTGTGTGCAGGTTACCGCTTCCCGTCAACAAGTACCCTCCGATACCGACTATAGCAATATTAAGCAATTTATGTCTTCCCATTTGTCAGGCAAGCCGTGTAGTCACTGTCAGGAAATCATTGGCAAGGAATTGGGGCATAGTATTTTTTACTTAACAGCGTTATGCAACTTAGGCGGCGTAAGCCTGGCTGAAGTAATGCAGCAGGAATGTAAAAATGTCAATACGCTCGGGGTATTTCATTTGACCTGAACGGTAATGCAGCCGCACGGCTGCATTTTTATTACATAAACGGCCGAACGAAAGGACATGATAAGACTAACAATAGCTAGTGCTGTTGCAGTTTTAAATCCGGTGCATTCCTCCCTGGATTGAGCTGACACCGTACTAGGAAGAGGTGTTATCATGCGCTGTTTTGCTTTTCTCATTGCCTTGCTGCTGATCTGCAGCGCACCGGCCAACGCCAGCTTGCCGGACGGCGACAGTGATGAACTTGAATCCGGTTATATCACCATTATTGATGAGGCCGGAGAGATTGTTATGCAAACCGGCCGTAACGTCAGGCCTGGCGATCAATATATCAGTGAAGAAAACCACCTGTATGAAGTGACTGCCGTAGAAGGCCTGTCAGCCAAAGCCCGATTTATCCGAACCGAAACAGATATTGCAATGGAGGCCTCTGCCATACCGGCTCAAACCCAGTCGAATCCGGCTTTGCCAATCATCAGCGTCTATCACACGCATACCGACGAATCCTACATCCCTACCGACGGACGGTCGTCCATACCCGGCCGGGGGACCATTATGCTGGTTGGCGATGTTTTTACCAACCGGCTGAGAGAGCTTGGATATGAGGTCAATCACAGCAAGACCCTGCATGATCCGCATGACGCCAATGCTTACCACCGCTCCCGCCGGACCTTTATGAAACTGCTTCAAAATCAGCCGGTCGCCTTATTTGATCTCCATCGCGACAGCGGGCCGTTAAGTGCTTACAGCGTTACAATTAACGGCAAGCCGACAGCAAAAATCCTGCTGGTTGTTGGATGGCAGAACCAGAACCGCCGGACAACGTTAAACTATGCCAAACGGATCAAAGCAGCCGCTGACGCCAAATATCGCGGCCTGATCAGAGGAATATTCGTCGCCCGGGGCAATTACAACCAGGACCTCAATCCCCGCGCCATGCTGGTCGAAGTTGGCACACAGTATAACTCCCGCGATGCCGCCGAGCACAGTGTGGCTTTACTGGCCGATGTCGTCCCTTCTATTTTGCAGATAAGCGCGCGCAACAGCGCCTCCGCCTCGCCGGTTGAAGGAGCGGCGGATCAGCCCGGCGCAGCGGAGTCGCCGGCGGAAGAGTCTTATGCCGGCGACCTGCTGTATATCATTGGCGCAGTGGTGATTGGCGGGCTTGGCTATCTGTATCTTAGCACCGGCAGCTGGAACGAAGCAATAAACAAATTAAATCGTTTTATAAAATACGAGTTCAGGGATATTTTCAACTCCCGCCGGCGGCGAAAGTAAAGAAGGGAGGCCTTCGCATGCTCAAACGGCGACTTTTACTAATCGCGGGAGCGCTGCTGCTGATTGGGTGCATCGCGGTTAGTTCAATTCATCTCCTGCCTTTGGAAAACTTTTTGCTCATCCAGCAGAAACCTGAGCAAACACCGCAAAAAGTGTACGATTACTATATCATTGTTGATGAAGAAACAGGCAATCATTTGATGTATGTGCCATTGGTCGTCGGAATTGGCGATGAGGTGCTGTCGGAAGATAATAAACTGTACCAGGTCGTCAGGGTGGAAGGAAATCAGGCTTATGCCCGGTTTGTCCGGGATGTCGACTTAAATCAATAGCTCACGTACAACGGTCCAGAACGGCCTGCTCACGCAGCCTTCTCAGACCGTCTTTTATTGACTTGGCCCGAACCTCGCCGATTCCCTCGACATCGTCCAGTTCGGCAATACTGGCGTTATAAATGTGGTGGAGCGTTTTAAAACGTTCCACCAGGTTTTCCACCACCGCCATCGGCAAGCGCGGAATACGCCTCAGCAGCCGGTAACCACGGGGTACCACCGGCATATCCACCGAATTGGCAGTTACCCCAAAACCTAAAATACGGCAGACGGTGTGCGGATCCAAAGTTTCCTCCGGCAGCGCGGCTAGCTGCTCCCGGATGGAATGATGCGTTTTTTCGTCCGCACTCAGACAGTAATCCTTGATTAAATAATAAATGTCATTTTCGTCCGAAACCAGCTCAGCCATCTGCATACTAACCAGACGGCCTTCGGTGCCCAGTTCGATAATATTGCGTTCCACTTCTCTGGCGATTCTGCTGACTTGTTCAGCCCGGATAAGCGGGCCGGCAACATCAGCCATTGTCGCCAGATCTTCAAATTCCAGGCCATTCAAATGGGTAAGCCCCTTCATCAGCACAGCCTGATATTTTTCAAACGTTTGCAAGGCTTGATTCGCCCGGTTTAAAATCACCGTGATGTCCTTTAACACATACCTTATATTGCCCACATACACCGAAATAAGGTTGCGCCGCTGGGAAATGGAAACAACCAAAGCTCCGGTCTGGCGCGCCACCCGCTCGGCGGTTCTATGTCTTGTGCCGGTCTCAGAAGTGGCAATAGCCGAATCGGGTACCAGCTGAGCATTGGCCGATAGAATTCTTTTGGCGTCATGCGACAAAATAATTGCGCCATCCATTTTTGCCAATTCGTAAAATGCAGAAGGGGTATAATCGCAATTCAGCAAGAAACCGCCATCGACCAGATCCATAATGGTCGGGCTGTCGCCGACGACTACCAAAGCCCCCATCTTTGCCCGTAAAATATTTTCAAGACCCTCTCTAAGCGGCATTCCCGGAGCCAGCGACTTAATAATATTGATAAATTTCGCATCCCATAACCGTTCAACTCTAATAATTGTCATATTAACTGCCTCCAACACCGCTCTTTGCTGCATTCATAATCATCGCCACAGTACCTTGCAAACTTATACTCACTGTTTTAAATGACGCCAAGGCACTATTTATCCAGCTATGGTCAAATCATTACCAAATTTTTCATAATAGCTTAACATTACACCAAATTTTTAAAAAATCCTTCCGGATTTTAAATTTTTTCACTTAATCTTTATTCCAGTCCGGCCTCCAGCGCTTCAGCCACTGTTTCCACTCCCACCAAGGCAATTGACCCGCCATCGGGTAAATTTTTTAAATTTCCTTTAGGTAGTATCATCCGGCTAAAACCCATCTTAGCAGCCTCGCGCAGGCGCACTTCAACCTGCGACACCGCCCTGACCTCACCGGCCAGGCCCACCTCACCGACAAGAACGGTGTTAGCGGCCGTACGCCGGTTGCGGAAGCTTGACGCCAGCGCCAGGATAAGGCCTAAATCGACTGCCGGTTCATCCACCTTAATGCCCCCGGCTATTTTAACATAAACGTCGGAAGTGCCCAGCAGCATTCCAACCCGTTTCTCCAAAACCGCCAGCAGCAGCTGAATCCGTTTGATATCAACGTAATCCGCCGTTCGGCGCGGCGGCATGAAGGGTGAGTCGCTGACAAGCGCCTGAATTTCCACCAATAGCGGCCGGGTACCCTCAACGGTGGGAATAACCACACTGCCCGGCACAGCCATCGGCCGCTCGGATAAAAATAATTTGGAAGCGTCAGGTACATCAAGTAAACCTTCGCTTCGCATCTCGAACAGACCAATTTCATTGGTGCTGCCGAACCGGTTTTTCACCGCCCGCAATACCCTGAACTGGGCATTGCGCTCCCCTTCAAAATATAACACCGTATCTACAATATGCTCCAGCACGCGCGGTCCGGCCAACGCTCCGTCTTTTGTCACATGCCCTACCACAAAGATTGCAACAGCGTTATTTTTCGCCAGACGCAATAACTGCACCGCACTTTCCCTCACCTGGCTTACACTGCCGGGCGCGCTTGACAGCTCCGGCCGGAACATCGTCTGAATGGAATCAATGACCAGCAGCTTCGGATTCATCTTCATTGTTTGCTGTTCGATAACCTCCAGATTGGTTTCGCTTAACACATATAGCTGATCATCAATTGCAGCCAAGCGATCAGCCCGCAAACGCACCTGCCGGACACTTTCCTCCCCGGTTACGTATAGCACCTTGCCGGAGTGTTTAGCAACATAGGCGCAGTTTTTTAAGGTCAGGCTGGATTTGCCGACACCGGGATCGCCAACAATAAGCACCATGGAACCCGGGATAATCCCGCCGCCAAGCACCCGGTCCAGCTCACCTGAGCCTGTAGCAAACCGGGGCATATCGGCCACCTCCACCTCCGCAATCGGCACCGGCGGCCGACCGCCGGCCAAACCGCCCGTCCCGCCCCGAACCGGCTCAGTCCTGACCGTTTCTTCCACCATAGTATTCCAGGCCCCGCAGCCCGGACAGCGCCCCAGCCATTTGGGCGAATCATAACCGCATTGCTGGCAACAAAAAGCTGTCTTACGTTTACCCATAGGTTAACTCCCTTCAATAACGAAAAGCACTCTTATTAGAGTGCTTTTCGTTGTTTGTTATTTTATTTCCTGCACTGCGGGCGATTCCGGTTGGGAATCCCTACGGGAGAAGACCAGCTTGCCGTCACTATCGGCATCAACAACCACCGTAACGCCGGCCACAGCTTCCTGACGCAGCAGCATATCGGCAATTTCATCTTCAATCAGCCTTTGAATAGCCCGGCGCAGCGGGCGGGCGCCATAGGCATAATCCCGGCCTTCCTTCAATAGCTCACCTTTGGCTTTATCAGTAATCGTAAGCCCGATACCGTTATCAGCCAGCCGTTCGGCAACGCTGCCCAGCATAATGTCCACAATTTTGATCAGCTCATGATCGGTCAGGCTGCTAAATACAATCAGCTCGTCAACCCGGTTGAGAAATTCAGGCCGGAACGTCCGTTTTACTTCATCGAGAACCCGTGTCTTGGCATTTTGGTCGGAAGCGGCCCGGCTGTCGGTTAAAAAACCCATTGTACCGCTGTCCTGCTTAAGGTGTTTGGCTCCAACATTGGAAGTCATAATAATCACCGTATTTTTAAAATCGACCGTTCTGCCCTGACTGTCAGTCAGCCGCCCATCCTCCAGCACCTGCAACAGAATGTTAAAGACATCGTAATGGGCCTTTTCGATTTCATCCAGCAGGATTACGGCATACGGTTTCCGGCGGATCGCGTCGGTCAGCTGGCCGCCTTCATCAAACCCGACATAACCGGGGGGAGCTCCCACCAGCCGCGATACCGTATGTTTTTCCATGTATTCCGACATATCCAGTCTGATCATCGCACTTTCGTCGCCAAACAACGCTTCCGCCAGCGCTCTGGCCAGTTCGGTCTTGCCTACGCCGGTCGGTCCCAGGAAGATAAACGAACCAATGGGGCGTTTGGGATCTTTTAGGCCGGCCCGCGCTCTGCGCACAGCCCGGGCTACAGACTTGACGGCATCCTCCTGTCCAATCAGACGGTTGTGCAATACAGCTTCCAGTTTCAACAGCCGCTCGGCCTCGCCTTCAGCCATTCGTGCGACCGGAATGCCTGTCCAGGCCGCCACCACATGAGCAATATCCTCGGCGGTAACCACACTGCGCCCGCTCTGCCGTTCCCGCCATTGTTTCTGTTTGCTTTCCAGCTCGGCTTTCAGCCGGCCTTCCTCATCGCGCAGCTGCGCCGCCCGTTCATATTCCTGGGCAGTAATGGCAGCTTCTTTTTCAGCCCGCAGTTTTTCCAGCTTCTTTTCGCTATCCTGAATATCGGGCGGAGCCGAGAAAGACTGCAAACGCACCCGGGAAGCCGCCTCATCCATTAAATCGATGGCCTTATCAGGTAAAAACCGGTCTGAAATATAACGATGGGATAATTTGACGGCCGCGTCAATTGCTTCATCAGTAATCTGCGCCCGGTGAAACGCTTCGTATTTGTCGCGGATCCCCTGCAAAATGGTAATGGCATCCTCTACCGACGGTTCGCCTACAACAATGGGCTGGAAACGTCTCTCCAGGGCAGCGTCTTTTTCAATGTATTTTTTATATTCATTTAAGGTGGTTGCGCCAATGGCTTGCAATTCACCCCTGGCCAGAGCCGGTTTCAGGATATTCGCCGCATCGATTGCTCCCTCGGCCGCTCCGGCCCCAATCAAGGTATGCATTTCATCAATAAACAAAATCACATTGCCGGCTGTACGGATTTCTTCCATCACCTTTTTCAGGCGTTCTTCAAATTCACCGCGATATTTTGATCCGGCCACCAGGGAAGCCATATTGAGCGAAACAACCCGTTTGCCGCGCAAAACCTCCGGAACCGCACCCTGAACGATACGCTGGGCCAGCCCCTCCGCAATCGCGGTTTTACCGACGCCAGGCTCGCCAATCAGCACCGGATTATTTTTGGTCCGGCGGCTTAGGATTTGGATTACCCGGTCAATTTCATTATCCCGGCCCACCACCGGATCAATTTTGCCCTCTTTCGCTAGACTATTCAAATCCCGGCCGAATTCGTTTAAATTCGGCGTATTGCCGTTGGCGTTCTCCGGGCGGGCGCCGTTATTAGCCTGAGGAGCCGCCCCGGCATGATCGGCGCCGCCCAGCATTTTGATCACCACCTGCCTGACCACATTCAAATCAGCGCCCAGGCTTGCCAGCACCCGGCCGGCAACGCCTTCGCCTTCTCTGATCAGACCAAGCAGGATATGTTCAGTCCCGATATAATTATGCCCCAGCAGCTTGGCCTCCTCTACCGCCAGCTCCATCACCTGCTTGGCCCGCGGCGTATAGCCAATCTCAGTGGAAGCGCTGTCGCCCCGCCCGATTAAGGCCTCGGTCTGTGCCCGCACTGCGGCGAGATTGATATGAATCGAGGCAAGCGCTTTGGCCGCCACGCCTTCGCCTTCATGAACCAGGCCCAGCAGCAAATGCTCAGTGCCCACATACCCATGCCCCAGCCTTCCGGCTTCCTGCTGGGCTAACTCCAGAACTTTTATCGCTCTACCGGTAAATCTGTTGTACATATTATACCACTCCTTTAGCATTGTCTTGATCCATTGCCTCCAGCGTCTCCCGGATAAGCTGGGCGCGAAAACGGTTTAACTCCGATTGATTTAAGTCGTCATTGCCAATTATTTTCTGCAAATAATTGGGCCTGGTTGTCACCACCAGTTCATTGAACAGCGCGGGGCGTATTGCGTCAATGATATTCAGATCAACGCCCAGCCTGAGCTCACTTAACAAGGACAACGCCTCTTGCCCGGACATGCTGCGGGCATATTTAAGCAGTCCATAGGCCCGCCAGACTTTATCGGTCAGCGCAACCGGCGAGTGCTTATATAACGCCTGCCGCGCCGACCGCTCATGATTAAGGATCTGCCTGACGGCGCTGGTCAGGTTATCAATGATTTCCTGCTCGCTGAAGCCAAGCGTTATTTGATTGGATATTTGAAAAATATTTCCTGCCGCCTCGGTGCCTTCGCCGTAAAAGCCCCGGACCGCCAGGCCCAGCTGCGTAGCGGCATTGACAATCCTGGTTATCTGCCTGGTAAATACCAGGCCAGGCAAATGCATCATGACTGAAGCTCTCAGGCCTGTACCGAGATTGGTCGGGCAGGCGGTCAAATAACCAAGCTGCTCATTGAAAGCGATATCGAGCCTGGCCTCCAGCGTATCATCAATTTTATGAGCCAATACCAAAGCATCACCCAGGTTCAAGCCCGGAAACATGCATTGGATGCGCAAATGATCCTCTTCATTTACCATCACACTGACGGTGGCGTCATTGCTCACAAGCAGCGCCCGGTTTTCCGGCTGAGCGGCATGATTGGGACTGATGATATGCTTCTCAACAAGCACATTCCGTTCCAGTGACGTTAATTTATCAAGTGCAATGAACAAATAGTCATCACCGGTATCGGCCATCAAGTCCTCAGTCAGCCCCTCCAGTTTGTCCTCAACCTTGCTTAACTGGGCCGCTTCAGCCTTATTGGGAAAAGGAAGCTCACAAATATTGCGCGCCAGGCGAATACGGCTGGACAATACAACGTCGCCATCCTTGCCCGGATGGTTCATCCAGGGAGTAAGGGGTTGATCCAATAAATATTCATAAGCCATGCTCGCTCCTCCTAATCCTTAGCATTGAGTTCTTTCTCCAATTGCCTTATTTCATCCCTGAGACCGGCCGCCTGTTCGTACTCTTCATTCAACACATATTGTTCCAGGCGTTCCCGCAGCCCCTTCACCCGCTGCCTGAGCTTGAGATCGCCTTCCGATCGTTTTGGCACTTTGCCAATATGGCTGCTGGCGCCATGAATACGGCGCAATAACGGCTCAAGCTTGTCGCCAAAAACACCATAACACGAACTGCAGCCAATTTTTCCTGTCCGGCTGAAATCACGGTAGGTCATGCCGCAATTTGCGCAGGCTTTATCCTGCGGCTGAGCCGTTTCAGCCAGACTATTGCTGAACATGCCTTTAAGAAAATCATGTACGGAAAATGTATGATCTGTGGAAAAAACCAGCTCACCGCTTTCCCTTGCACATTGTTCACATAAATATTTATCCATTTTTTGATTATTGGTTATTTTCGTAATGTGTACACAGGCCGGTCTTTTCTTGCAATCATCGCAAAGCATATCTGATGCCTCCTCACGTAAAATCAGCTAAAGTCAAAAAGACTGAACGTAATAAGCCAACCCGTTCCTGCGGCGCCGCTTTTTGAAACATAAACGTTGCCACCTGCATAATCAGCGCCGCTTCCCGGCCGTTAATCAGACTATTGGCAGTCAGATAACGCACAATTTCTTTAATTTCAGCAAAAGAAGTGGCGTCATCTATTTGCTCGGCTATATTTTGATAAATCATATTTTGAATGGGCACGCGGGCAATCCGGATAAAGCCGCCCGACCCCCGCCTTGATTCCACCAAAAAGCCGCGGTCAATGGTAAAGCGGGTATTAAGCACATAGCTGATCTGAGACGGTGCACACTCAATTTCCTCAGCAATCTCATTACGTCGCAATATAACTATATTATTTTGTTCTGCTGATATGCGCCGCAAAATATATTCTTCAATAAAATCAGCAAGGTTGCTCATCCATATCACCTTCTGTCTGTATTGCATTAAGATCATTTTTTGACTTTTTGACCTTTGCCTATATTATATTTGACTTTTTGACCTTTATCAAGTATTTTTTCAAAAAAAGGGAACTATATTCAAATTCTTTCCTCATTATTGCCGGAATGCCCTCAAATTATGAACTGCCGCAGTCCGGGACGGAGCTTGTTATGCCGCCAGAGGCTGAAATTTAGTAGTACTATTATAGTGTGGCAGATACGTCCCCTGCTATTCGTAAAAAAAGAGGGCCTGCGCCCTCTTCCCTTTACCCATATTTATTGCGCCGTCACCTATTGTTAACAGCCAGGCTATAAGCTTCCCTTTATACAAGTTCAGGCGCTTTAACCAATACAGCCTGCGCTTCCCTGACGATGCGTTCAAGGATATCCCTGGCCGGCTCTATCTGTTTGAGCGGCAGCAAGGACTGGCCGGCCTGAATCATGCCATTCTCAATATCTCCGTCCACAGCCGCCAGACGGTTAGTGCCGGTTGCAAGCTTAATCAATTGCTCCTCAGGCGTTCCCTGTTGCTCCAATTCAACAAAATTCAGAGAGAATTTATTTTTCAGCCCGCGAACAGCATGCCCGATACTTTGTCCGGTTACGATGGTGTCGGTATCCACTGCATCAATCAGTTTTTGTTTAACTTTGGAATGAACTGCGCATTCTACAGCTAACAGGAATCTTGTGCCGATCTGCACACCGGCGGCTCCCATAACCAGAGCAGCCGCCAAACCGCGGCCATCGGCAAAACCGCCCGCAGCCACCACCGGTATGCTAACCTCAGGAATTACCTGGGTCATGAGCGCCATGCTGGTCAAAGCGCCAATATGGCCGCCAGCCTCCATGCCCTCAATCACTACCGCATCAGCGCCGGCGTCCTGCACTCTCTTCGCCAGCTTAACATTGGGCACCACCGGGATTTTTTTCACACCGGCCTGATCCAGTTTTTCAAAAAACGGCACAGGATTGCCGGCCCCCAAGGTGACAAAAGCCACCTTCTCTTCGCAGATGACATCAACAACTTCCTCTTTATTCGGAGCCATCAGCATAATATTAACGCCAAACGGCTTATCGGTCAGGGACTTAGCCAGCCTTATCTGCTCACGGACGAAAGCAGTATCGCGTCCGCCAGTGGAAATAATGCCGGCGCCGCCGGCCTCGGATACCGCAGCCGCCAGCTTCCCGTCGGAAATCCAGGCCATAGCGCCCTGAAAAACCGGATACTTAATCTTCAACAATGCAGTTAATGCTGTGTTCATGAACATATCTCCTTTGATTAAACATAGTATTTTATGGGTAATTTTTATACAACAGCGTGTATTCCTGCCAATGCAAAATCAGCTGCTGAACGAGGAATTAAAAAATCTTCTTTACAATTATGGTCAAGCAATCTATAATGAAAAATTGTATAATACTGAAAAGCAACTGCACTTATACTCATTATCCCGGTAAAACTTGTTATTTTATCAGGCCTTCACCATCAGGATCTTAAAAAGGGGCGATGTGATGAAAATCATTGGCAAACATCTTACTGTTGATATGTACGGCTGTAATTTTGACGCCTTAAATAATCTTGAGTTTGTTAAAAATGCCATGCTTACTGCTGTAAAAGAAGCAAATATGACCTTGCTGGATTTTTCTTCCTTTAAGTTTGAGCCGCAGGGACTGACGGCTCTGGCGCTATTGGCTGAAAGTCATATGAGTATTCATACCTACCCTGAGCTGGGCTATGCGGCAGTTGATGTTTTTACCTGCGGCGACCATAGCCGCCCGGATAGAGCCGTGGCAGTGCTGAAAACTTTCCTTAAACCGGAAAAAACAAAAACAACGCATATCAAACGCGGTGATTTTGGGTCAGAAAAAGACATGAGGCCCAAAATCAAAATAAGCGTCGCCCCGTTGCGCCGCATTCGCAACACCGGAGCCAGAGTAATCAAAATGCTGTCCCGTTCCAAGTAAAAAAGTTCCAGTTGCCGACCACTGCCAGAGCGGTGGTTTTTTCTATGACCAGCAGTAAGGGCGCTACGACAATAATAGCCAAACCGAAGACAATCCTCCAGCTTGGCCTCAATGCCAATTAGGCGCGGTCAGCGATAACCTTGTAGCCATCAACTACAATTTCGATTTCGCCAATTGCCGGATCGAACATCAGGCCATGAATAGGCACATCGTCCGGGATTAAAGGATTGGTTCTGATTTTAGCTACTGCCTGTTCCACATTCTCAACCGGATGATGGAATTTGTCAAGCCATTGCTCCAGTTCCCCTTCAACCATTTTAATAGCCTCAGGCGCAATGCCGCGGGCCAGCATTTTGGCTGTTAGCTCCCGGGAGCTGGTATGGGCTATGCCGCAGTCATAATGACCAATCACAATCACTTCATTGACATCCAGCTCAAAAATGCCCACAATCAAGCTGCGGATGGTAGCCTCGAATGGCCCGGTAATGGTATTGCCGGCATTTTTTATAATTTTGGCCTCACCGCGGCCAATGCCCAAAGCCGGTTCCAGAAATTCCACCAACCTTGTATCCATACAGGTGAACAGCGCTAAACGCCGGTTGGGAAACTTACTGTTTGGCGAGTAAGTTCGCAGCGGATCAGAAGGCAGATTCTTAATAAAGCTTTTATTTGCCTGTAGGATTTGTTCCAGTATATTCATCGCCAATCCTCCATCATGCCTCTAAAAATGCAGTATATTCAAATTATATATAAAAAACTTTCAGGTGTAAATGGAAGCATAAACAGCCGGAAAAGTCTGAGAATTTCATCGTTTATCGTATACATCGAAACACTCATCAGCCGATGAGTGTTTCGGTGTATACAGAAAGCAGATTAATCCCGGTGGCGCATATGCGGGAAAAGCAATACATCCCGGATGGAGTAACTGTTGGTCAATAACATAACCAGACGGTCAATGCCAATGCCGAGCCCTCCCGTTGGGGGCATGCCGTATTCCAGAGCGGTGATATAATCGGCATCCATCATATGGGCTTCATCGTCGCCGGATTCACGCTGAGCCGCCTGGGCTGAAAAACGGCTCTCCTGATCAATGGGATCATTCAGCTCAGAAAAACCATTCGCCATTTCACGGGCAAAGACAAAGGCCTCAAACCGGTCGGTAATTTCCGGATTGTCCTTATTGCGTTTAGCCAGCGGCGAAATTTCGGTTGGATGGCCGGTAATAAAGGTCGGCTGAATCAGATGTTCCTCAACCTTCTCTTCAAACACGCGATTTAATATACCGCCAATGCCGTCTTTTTTCTCATATTTAACTCCCAGCCGGTCGGCGGCCGCCCGCGCTTCCTCCAATGTTATAACAACAGAAAAATCAGCGCCGGTATATTTTTTTACCGCCTCGGTCATACTCAGCCGGTTCCAGGGCGGGGCCAGTTCAATTTCCTGCTCCTGGTAGGTAATTTTCGTAGTCCCCAGTACATCCTGGGCGATGCTGGCGATAATCCGCTCAGTTAGTCGCATGACATCCTCGTAATCGGTAAAGGCCTGATAAATTTCAGCCATCGTAAATTCAGGATTATGGCGAATGGAAATGCCTTCATTCCGGAAAGAGCGGTTAACTTCATAAACTTTCTCAAAGCCGCCGACAATTAGCCGTTTTAGATAAAGCTCCGGCGCTATCCGCAAATATAAATTCATATCCAGCGCATTGTGATAGGTGATAAAGGGCCGGGCGGCCGCTCCGCCGGCGATTGGCTGCATCATTGGAGTTTCAACTTCCAAAAAGCCCTCATTGTCGAGAAACTGTCTCAGGCTTTTCACAATTTTACTGCGCAATACAAAAGTATTCCGTACGTCAGGGTTGACAATAAGATCCAGGTATCTTTGCCGGTAGCGGGTTTCAACATCCTTTAGGCCATGCCACTTTTCGGGCAGCGGGCGCAGGGATTTAGCCTGGAATTCCACACTGACGGCCTTAACGCTTATTTCACCGCGCTGCGTTCTGAATACAACGCCTTCTACGCCAATGATATCGCCAATGTCCCATAACTGGAATTGGGCATAGGCTTCTTTGCCTAAAACATCCTGACGCAGATACAATTGAATCTTACCGGACATGTCCATCAAATGAATAAAACTGGCCTTGCCATGCCCGCGGATGGCCGTAATGCGCCCCGCTAAACGTACCGTTTGACCTTCCAGGCTTTCAAAACCGGCCAGGATATCGGCCGCGTGATGCGTAAAATGAAATTTACGGCCAAACGGCTCAATCCCCTGCGCCGCAATAGCTGACATTTTTTCCCGTCTGACCTGCATAATTTCATTCAGTTCTTCGCGTTGAATTTCTTGCTCATTTACTTCTGACATTGCTAAAGCTCTCCCCCAATGATGCCGCGTTACTGCCGCTTAATTTCTAATACTTCATATTTCAGCACACCGGCCGGAACATTTACTTCGACAACGCTGCCGACCTTTTGGCCTAAAATAGCCTGGCCCACCGGTGATTCGTTGGATATTTTAAACTCCGTAGGATCGGCCTCGGCTGAACCTACAATTGAATACTCCAGATCCTCATCAAATTCCAAATCTTTGAGTCTGACTATACAACCAATGCTGACGACATCGGTGCCAATATCGCCTTCCTCAATAATCTTGCTGTTGCGAAGCATTTTTTCCAGGGTCATGATTTCCCCTTCAATAAAAGCCTGCTCATTTTTAGCATCTTCATACTCGGAATTTTCGCTGATATCGCCAAACTCAATCGCTTGTTTAATTCGCTCCGCCACATCGGTGCGGCGAACGGTTTTCAGATGCTCCAGCTTTTGCTCCAGCTTTTTTAATCCTTCTAAAGTAAGCATAATCTGCTTTTCAGCCATGGTATTGCTCTCCTTTTGTGCATGTTAATCTCTACTATAGTATTCGGACCAAACCTGTTATGACAGTAAAATTCTTTGAATATAAGCCTGACAGACAATATAAATAGTGTCAAGTATAACTTGACACTTTTCATACTATCGGAAGCTATGCGCTTTCCTACAGTACAAGAATGACCAAAACTGCTGCTACTTAGGATGATCTGTAAACAACCAGACCTGTGCTAAACATGCCAGGCTATTCCTTCCTTACTTACTTATTGCAATATTATATGTTTAAAAACAGCTTTTGTCAATAATTTCTAGCTAATACTCCGGCATTTGGCTTCCATAGCAATCATGGCGTTATTTTTTATTGAACTAATTTCCTCGTAGGTCAGGGCGCATTCAAAGCTTCGCAGACCGGCAAGCTTGAACCCATGCTTTTTTGCCAGCTGCGTGATTGTTTCAATTTGTTTGACCGTTAAATTGCGGCCTATCGTGAAATTCTCATAGCGCTGTTCAAGAGCTAGAATCATTGTTTCGGCCATGCAGGCATAGGCGGTGCCTTCAGGAAAACCAAAATTAAGGCCAAAACTGATATCTCCCGGTACTTCAACAACTCCGCCTTCAATAACCAACACATCATTGCGCATTTGCGCCACACTGCGGGAAACATTGCGCGGCCGGGATACGTCACAGACAATAGCGCCCGGCTTTAGGTCCTCAGGCTCAATAATACTGTCAACTGCACTGGTTACAGCAATGATGATATCGGCTGCTTTTATTGCAGCCTTAGTATTTGCCGTCACCCTGACCGCTAAACCTGTCGTCCGTAAAATTTGCTCGGCAATTTTTTCCAGCTTGGCTTCATTCCTGGCCGCCAAGGTAAGAAATCTGATCTCCTGCGCTAAAATCTGGGCGCAGGCTGCGCCGATTGAGCCGGTCGCTCCAAGAATGAGCACATTGGCCCGTTCCAGTTCCACTCCCATCACCTTCGCCGCTTCGCGCGTACCCTCCAGTGCTGTCGCTACCGTATAGCTGTTGCCTGTCGTTACGGCAATATTAAGGTTTTTGGCAATGGTAACCCCTGCATCGCCGACAATAGATGAAAAAGCCCCCAGTCCGACAATTTTTGCTCCTAATTTCTCAGCCATTCGTCCTGCTTTGATAATTTTATTCAATACATATTGCTCCGGCAGGTCCAGCATTTGCCGGGACGTCAGCGGGCAAGCCACAAACCAGCCCTCGCCCTGTGCGTAAGGGGATCTCAGTCCCGTAATATGCGAAACCTTTATCGGCGGAATATGCTTCATAATCCCTTCAAGAAACCCATCAGAGCATTTTTTTGCAATGGGAAATTTACGGGCAAAATCTTTCGCTGTCAGCGGATGCAATATAAATGCAAACCTCTCCAAAGGTGAATCCCCCTTTCACCGGTCAAAGTGCTTGATCCGGGGCGCAATGCCAAACTCATTTAATAAATTTTCATACTCATTAGCCGTCAGTTCTTCCGGTCGCTTACCGGCGGCGGCCACAAGCATTCCTTCCAGGGCATTGGTGCCAAAAGAACGCCCGCCCATATCGGGAGTGGTTGTTACCAGTGTACGAACCCCGCGCTCTTTCAGCAGTAATTCATCTTCGGCAGTCACAGTGTTGGTAATGATCAGCTTGCCGTCTAAACACTCCGGCATATGCCGGCGAATAAAATGAAAGTCGCCGGCGATCATCTCGGCTGCCGCAAAATAGGCCCGGAAGCGTGGCTTTGTTTCATTTTGCCGGTCGCCGGTCGGATAAAACCAGCGGACCGGCAGCTTCGTTATCACCGGCGCAATGACCCGGGCTAATCGTGCTAAGCCGTCCAATGTACGAATGGGCAGTTCGAGGCCTAACCCAAACATGAGATCACCGAAAACGGTCTGGCTGCCGGCCTCAACCAGAGCCTCAGCCAGCCCGAAACGGTCAACCGCGCACATAACCAGTACCGGCTTGCGCTTAAACCTGATATCCTCGTGACGGGCTAAATAATTTACCACCCGCCGTTCCAGTGTGTTTTTCAATCCGCTGCCGTCAACAATCGGCGTAATTTTAGCTGCAGCCGCAATCTTCGCCGACTCCCGGAAAGTATAACGCCGGTTGCCGGCATAAATATAGAGGTCGGTACCGCCCAATCCGAATGCATCAACGCTTCCGTCCAAATTGCCGATCAGCTCAATCGCCTTTTGTTTATCCCCGTCGACGCCGATACGTTCAATACAAAAAGTATCCCTGCCAAGCTTTACAACCGTTTTATGATTACGTTTGGACGAGCCCAGGCTGATACTTACCACACGCTTCATGATTGCCCCCTTAGCCCTTATTAAAACCTGAGCTGCCTGACAATATGCATTAATTGCTCCGGCTCAACATATTTATCCTCTGCAATCGGCGACTCGCCAATGTTTATACCGATGACTTCCTTGTCCAGCAAGGCCTCCATTAGCTTAATACGCATATTGGAACCAATTATGATGACAACATCGTACTGCCGGAGCATGGCAACAATCTCCATTACCTGATTAAACAACTGCACGCCGGATTTACTCTCAACATAATCCCAGCGTTCGCGTTCCGACATCAACAGACAATAATCAATTCCCTGCTGGCCGGCAATTCGGCCCAGTTCCTCGCAGTTTTCGATCGGGAAACCAACCAGGGCAATCCGGCCGCCTTTGCGTATTTCTCCCAGACTCTCAAGTTTGGATATCACCGTCCGGTCAAGGCCAACCCGCTTGGCCGTATCCTGCTGAGACGAGCCTTTACTCCGCAGCTCCAGCGCCTCATCAATCACCTGATAAATCTTTTGACGGTTGATTATCTTATCGCCAATCCTCAGCAGCATCCAGACTCAACTCCCGCTATGTACTCAATATCATCAGCAAAATCCAGTTCCAGCTATAGTATATGTACACAATGTTGTGTACATACGTGATATACATATTTTAACACTAAAACTGGAAATTCACAAACCTGTACAGCAAATAGCTCCCCCGGCTGCAGAACAAGCCTCGCCGGTAAACTACTCTGATTGATACCTCTTTCAGTCAATGATTGCCGTCGTATGCCAAGCCGGTAAGCGCCGGTATCTGGAGTAAAATTTTCCTGAACTCCGCTTCGGACTCCGCCTGATTAAACCTTAGCCGCAATTCGGCCGAATGAGGCAGCCCTTTTGTGTACCAGGCGGCATGGCGCCGCATTTCTCTGATACCGACATATTCTCCTTTATACGCAACAAGCCTGTCCAAATGTCGAAATAGAACTGTCAGCCGCTCATCTAACGACGGAGCTGCTAAGAATTGCCCGGTAGCCAAATAATGCACCACTTGTTTAAACAACCAGGGATTGCCCTGACTGCCGCGACCAATCATAATGGCGTCACAGTTGGTTTGAGCCAGCATTTGCGCCGCATCCTGCGGTGAACGAACATCGCCGTTGCCAATGACCGGAATACCAACGCTTTGCTTGACCTCACGAATAATCCCCCAGTCAGCCTGGCCGCTGTAAAACTGTTCCCGGGTCCGGCCGTGAACAGCAATTGCGGCAATACCCGCCCGTTCGGCCAGCCTGGCCATTTGAACGGCGTTTACCGACTTGTCGTCCCAGCCTTTGCGAATTTTTACGGTTACCGGTAAATCCACAGCAGCGGCTACAGCAGCCATAATTTCATAGGCTGACTCAGGCTGGCGCAAAAGCGCCGATCCCTCGCCGTTTTTAACAATTTTTGGTGTCGGACATCCCATATTAATATCAATGACATCAGCCGCCCCGGTGGCCGCGACAATTTTGGCGGCCTGGGCCATACAAGCCGGATCAGCGCCAAATATCTGGACGGCAACCGGCCGTTCCCGGTCATGGCTTTTCAGCATCTCCAGGGTGTGGCGGTTTTGATAAAGCAAGCCTTTGTCACTGATCATTTCCGAATAGACCAGACCACAGCCCATTTCCCTGGCCAACAGACGAAACGGCAAATCGGTCACCCCGGCCATCGGCGCTAAAATCACCGGATTGACCAGTTCAAGACTACCGATTCTCATAGTATCGCTCCTTACCGATGTAAATACAATTTATTATAACCGCAAACAGACGAAAAAATAGTTTAACCACAGAGGATACCGCAAGGACGCGTTTTCCCTCGTCATCCCTCTGTGCCCTCCGTGTCCTCTGTGGTTCGCTACTCCTCTCATAACGAACGGCGCGACTGGTTATCGCGCCGTTGGCTGCTATGAATTGCGTTCATATAAAATCCTTAATCCTTCCAAAGTCAAAAAATGCTCTACAACATCAATCGTCCGGGACTGCTGGGCAATCATATTGGCAAGCCCGCCTGTCGCCACTACCTTGGCATTGCTGCCAAGTTCTTCCCTCATCCGGCGGACAATTTCATCCACCTGGCCGGTAAACCCGAAAATAATGCCTGACTGCATACTGGCGACCGTGTTGCGGCAAATCACCGTTTTGGGCTTGGCCAGTTCAATCCGCGGCAGCTTCGCCGCCCGCTGGAACAGAGCCTCAGTCGATATGCCAATACCGGGGGCAATGGCTCCGCCCAGATAATCGCCATTTTTCGCCACCGCGCAAAAAGTGGTTGCAGTTCCAAAGTCAACAATAATCAGCGGTCCGCCATAGCGGTCCAGCGCAGCCACAGCATTTACAATCCGGTCGGCGCCGATTTCGCGGGGATTTTCATATCTGAGGCAAATACCGGTTTTTATGCCGGGTCCTACCACCAGCGGCTCGACATTAAAATAGCGCTGACACATTCTGACTAACGGAACAACCAGAGGTGGTACAACCGAAGAGATAATCACCGCATCAATATCTTTAATACTTAAATTGTGGAAATTAAATAATTCATTGATCAGCATTCCATATTCATCACCGGTCTTGCCCCGGTCGGTAGATATTCGCCAATGTTGCAGCAGCCGTTCCCCTTCATAGGTACCCAGCACAATATTCGTGTTGCCTATGTCAAATACTAACAGCATATGTAATGAATCCCCCAAAAAAGTAATTAATCGCCTATTCCCGTTTGGTTTCAGTTTTTTTCGGTCGAAGAGAAACATCGCCGGCCAGTACTTTCTGAATGCCGGTTGCTGTTTCGACCAGTAATGCCCCGTCTTCATCAATATCGACGGCCAAGCCGGAATACTGCCGGTTAATGCCGGTGATATCAACAGTTTGTCCAAGTGTAACGGAATACTTGCGCCATTCGTTCAAAACCTCGGTAAAACCGCACGTAACTGCCGCCTGATACAATTCTTCCAGTTCCATTAATACGGCCGTCAACAACTTTAACCGGGAAACCGGCTGCCCGGTTATTTCGGCCAGTGAAGTGGCAATGGGTCTTAAGTCGGGCGGAAAGTCGCTGCTCCTCATATTCACATTTATACCCATGCCGATAATGATATGATTGATGGCATCCATCTCCGCGCTCATTTCAGTAAGAATGCCCACAAGCTTCCGGCCCTCATATAAAATATCATTGGGCCATTTTATGCCGCAGGTTACCTGGCAGACACTGCCGATTGCCCTGGTGATGGCAACCGCCGCCAGCAACGTACATTTAGGCGCGTCCTGCGGACTAAACGGCGGACGTAAAACTACCGACAGCCAGATTCCCAGCTGCTCAGGGGAAAACCAGCCGCGCGACAACCGTCCCCGGCCGCTGTTCTGCGCTTCCGACACGACCAGAGTTCCTTCTGCAGCGCCGGCGAAAGCTAATTTCTTTGCTTCATTATTCGTCGAATCAATATGTGTAAAATAATGGATTTCCCGCCCTAGTCTGCGGGTCCTGGCCGCCGAGCGAATTTCAGCCGGCAACAGCAGGTCGGGAACCTGCCGCAAACGATAACCGCGCCTGGAGTGCGCGTCAATGGCATAGCCTTCCTGTTTTAGCTCCTGCATATGCTTCCAGACTGCTGTGCGGGAAACGGCCAGTTGCCTGGCAATCTCCTCACCTGACAGGTAATCGCCCGAATGCTGACGCAGTAAATGAAGAATACTAGAACGCACCAATACTTCCTCCCAGTTTTAGGAACTACCGTCAGGTTTAGTCAGTTAAGCCCGCATAAACCAGTATTCCCTGCATAAGTCTCTAATACTAAATGATAAACATCCCGGCTCAATCTGTCAATCAGCGAATTTCACCATGCTGTTCGCCGCTCTGAATTTCGGCAATGGTATTATTCTCGTTTAAAAAGACCACCGTCGGCTGATAGTTCTGCGCCGTCTGGTCATCAAGCTGCACATAGGTGATAATAATTACTGTATCGCCAGGCTGCACCAGCCTGGCTGCCGCTCCATTCAAACAGATAATTCCTGAACCGCGTTCACCGGCAATCGCGTAAGTTTCCAGCCGCGCGCCATTGTTATTATTCACAACCTGCACTTTCTCGCCGGCGTAAATGTCGGCCGCCGCCATAAGATCGGCATCAATGGTTATGCTGCCAATATAATTAAGGCAGGACTGGGTTACTGTTGCCCGGTGCAATTTGGATTTAAGCATTGTCCTGAACATCGCTACCCCTCCCACACCATATTATCAATTAATCTGGTTTTCCCGATTCGAACCGCCAGAGCAATTAATACCGGTCCGGAGATGGCAGCGATTTCAGCTAAGCTGTCCCTGTCAACCACAGCAATATAATCAATGCTTGCCAGTGGCTCGGCCGCGATAAGCGCAGTCATTGCAGCACGAATAGCCGCAGCGCTGCGGCAGCCACCGGCCAGCAGGCGTACAGCCGCTTGCAGTGATTGATGTAGAACCAAGGCCGCCCGCCGTTCGGCGACGTTCAAAAAAACATTGCGGGAAGACAGCGCCAAACCGTCGGCCTCGCGGACCGTTGGCACCGTCACAATCGATATATTCATATTTAAATCTTCAACCATCCGCTTAATCACAGTCACTTGCTGCGCATCCTTCTGTCCGAAATAAGCGGCATCGGGTTCAACGATATGAAACAATTTATTCACAACTGTCGTTACGCCCCGGAAATGGCCGGGACGTGCTGCGCCGCATAAGACCCCGGTAATTGCAGCAACATCAACAACCGTAAGAAACCGCTTAACGCCCTGAGGATACATCTCTTCTACCGCCGGAACAAATAAAATATCGACATCGGCGCTTTCCGCCAGGACACTGTCCCGTTCCAGATCGCGCGGATAAACCGCCAAATCCTCCTTGGGTCCAAACTGCAGCGGATTGACAAAAATACTGGCAACGACCACCGCCTGTTCGACCTTGGCCCGGCGCATAAGGGACAAATGGCCCTCATGCAAATAGCCCATGGTAGGAACAAAGCCAATCGTCCCGCCCTTCTGTCTTACTTCGCGAATCATCCCTTTAACCTGATTAATCTGATGAACGATTTTCATAAAAATATCGACCTCCTAGTAAGTAATTCTAGTACAAGCCGAATTTTTAAAAAACGCCAGCCCTCCACTGTCTGACCAGTATCAATTCAATAAAAGACTTCCCTGTTTCAGCTTGGAACGACTTTGCATGATAACCGATCATCCGATTCCGTCTCAGCCTGATAGATCTAAGCGGACGCAGAGCTATTCGTATTTTGAAAATCCGGGTGCGGCTCATAGCGATGCCGCCCAGCACTGACATATTATCACCAGCTATCATAACATGTTTACCGGTAACGGGCAATCTTTAAAGTCGCCGGTAATTGTCTCTCCTTCGCATAGAAAAGAGGTGTGTTTAACTGCCCCCGGCACTTAAACACACCTCTCATTTTTTAGAACACAGTTTCAATTGTCCCAATAACATCGCCCCGGTGGTTCCTTAAAACCGGCGGATATTGGGCGGCAAGCTCGTCGTATTCAGCCTGGGTAATCAGTCCCAGACGCTTTAGCATACCAAGAATTACCGGATTAATTGCCCGGTGCCCGCCATCCTCTATTTTGAAGGTTATGCCAATTCCGGCCGCTACCGAAGCCAGGCAGTAAACAGCCTCAGCCCCAACTTTGGCCAGAATCCGGCCTTTGGTCAGCTGCATCAGTACGGTGTCAACCCGGCCGGTACCGGCGACAACCTGCGGATAACCCAGCATTGCATCCCTGATGGCGGTAACCGCCTGTTCGTTTTCGCCCCAGCCGGCCTGCTCCGGCAATGCCAGGCGGGCATAGGCCAGCGCCATATTGGCTAAAGGCAGGTAAAAGACGGGTACACCACAGCCATCAATGCCAATATCAACCTGCTGAACAGTCAGGCCGGCGCTTTGGGCAACCGACCGGTGCATGATTTGTTGAACCTCGTGCTCCGGCTCGGTATAACCCGCCACCGGCAAATTGAGCAGCCGGCATAAAGCCAGCATTCCGGCATGCTTGCCGGAGCAGGGATTATGCACAGCCTGCGGTTTTAGACCAAGCTTTACCAATTCCCGTGACGTCCGCCCATCCATGGGGCGGACAGCGCCGCAAGCCAGAGCATCAACGGTTAGCCCGACTT
The DNA here is from genome assembly GCF_900104455.1 of Dendrosporobacter quercicolus. NCBI lineage: Bacteria > Bacillati > Bacillota > Negativicutes > Selenomonadales > Sporomusaceae > Dendrosporobacter > Dendrosporobacter quercicolus. The sequence goes on along the minus strand of NZ_FNHB01000006.1, from coordinate 126,375 downwards.
TCGCCAGAATTTGTTTTACCAATTCCACATGCCGGGGTTCGCCGCTGTGAGAAGATACCATAACGGCCAGTTCCTCTTCCTTGATACCGTATTTTTCCAATCCACCTTGCCGTACAAAAGGAAGAATCTGGAATGGCTTGGCGGCGGATCGCCAAAACATCGGCTTCTCAGCATTGCCAACACAATCAATTACTTTACCGGTTACATCTACAGCCACAATATCGCCCCGGTGGATACTTTCCACTCTGCCCGCCCGGGTATAATGCAACAAGATTTCACTCATTTGGTTTTCCTCCCGTCCCATACAATAAAAAACAAATGGCCCAGCCAGCGCTCCTGACAGTGCGTTTAGGCGGTACGCTAATACAGCATCAACCCTAAGCCGGAGGGCTGACGGGCTTCCCGCCCCGCCGCCGCACAGTTTAAGGCTGACGCTGTAACAGTTGCCGTGACTAACTAGTTACGACTGATATAAACAATTCTAGGTCCCTCGCCATCGCTCTGGACAGGCTGCCCGCTGTCGGCGATTTCGGCCTTCTTTGCAATGGCTCCTTCTTTCATCAGCTGTTCCAGTTCCTCAGCTTCCAGCGTTTCCCGTTCAATCAGAGTATTGGCCAGCAGATGCAGTTTATCAATATTTTCTTTCAGCATTGTCCGGCACTCATCATATGCGGTTTCGATCAATTTGCGAACTTCCTTGTCAATGGCATACGCCACTTCTTCGCTGTAATTTCGATCCCGGGAAATATCCCGTCCTAAAAACACCTGCTGATCCTGACGCCGGCCGAAAGTAATCGGCCCCAGGGCTTCACTCATGCCATACTCGGTAATCATTTTACGGACCAAATCGGTCGCCCGCTCCAAATCATTTTGCGCGCCGGTGCTAATTTCAGCCAGCACCACCTCTTCAGCCACCCGGCCGCCCAGAAGCGTTTTAAGCTGATCGAGCAGTTCCGATCTTGTGGCGTAATAACGGTCCTCTTTCGGCAGCATCAGGGTGTAACCGCCGGCCCGGCCTCTGGGTATGATGGATACTTTGTGTACCGGGTCGGTATGCGGCAACAACATGCCGATCAGGGCATGGCCTGCTTCATGATAAGCAGTCAGCCTCTTTTCCCTGTTGCTGATCACCTTGCTTTTACGTTCCGGTCCCGCAACTACCCGTTCAATTGATTCTTCCAGTTCGGGCATCTCGATACGCTTTTTATTGCGGCGGGCCGCCAGCAACGCCGCCTCATTAATCAGGTTGCTAAGATCAGCTCCTGTAAACCCCGGTGTACGCCGGGCCAAGACTTCCAGATTCGCCTCTTTGTCCACAGGCTTGCCCTTGGTGTGAACTTTAAGAATTTCCGCGCGGCCTTTAACATCCGGCTTATCAACAACAATCTGCCGGTCAAAACGCCCCGGCCGCAATAAAGCGGGATCAAGAATGTCAGGACGGTTGGTGGCGGCAATGATAATAATCCCTTCATTGGCGGCGAACCCATCCATCTCCACCAGCAGCTGGTTTAAGGTCTGCTCGCGTTCATCGTGGCCGCCGCCCAGTCCGGCTCCGCGCTGACGGCCAACAGCATCAATCTCATCAATAAATACAATACACGGCGCATTTTTCTTGGCCTGCTCAAAGAGATCCCGGACCCTTGACGCCCCAACGCCGACAAACATTTCCACAAAGTCGGAACCGCTGATACTAAAGAAAGGTACGCCGGCCTCACCGGCTACGGCTTTTGCCAGGAGGGTCTTGCCGGTACCGGGAGGACCAAACAATAATACGCCCTTGGGAATCCGGGCGCCCAAATCGTTAAACTTCTTCGGATGCTTGAGAAACTCGACAACCTCCTGTAATTCCTGTTTTGCTTCATCAGCACCGGCCACATCGGTAAAGGTTATTTTGATTTTCTCTTCACTGTGCAGCTTCGCCCGGCTTTTGCCGAAAGACATCACCCGGTTGCCGCCGCCCTGCGTTTGCTGCATGATAAAAAACCAAACCCCGATCAACAGCAGGATTGGTAAAATTGACGAAAAAATCGTTGTCCACCAAGGCGGTTGCGGTGGCTGCTCAGCTTTAATATTAACATTTTTTTCGCGCAGCGTATTAATGAGAGTAGGATCGTTTGGTGTAATTGTGGTAAACTCCGTACCATCTTTAAGCCAACCGCGAATTGAATTTTCAACAATCGTTACCCGCTCCACCTTCTGTTCATCCATTTGCTGTAAGAACTGCGTATAGGTTATTTCTTGCTTATTGGTTGTGCGTGTTGAATAGTAGTCAATAATAGAAATGGCGATAATGATAATAAGCAAATAGAAACTCACATTACGGAAAAATTTGTTCAACAAGTAGCCCTCCTCTCACTAGATCACATAACACCAGAATGTTCTCCATAGAAAAATATTATAACACCAAATCTAAGAATTAACAATCAAGGTACTAGGCTGATTTATTTATATACTTCCGGTTTCAGTATGCCAATAAATGGTAAATTGCGATATTTCTCCGCAAAATCCAGTCCATAGCCAACGACAAAATAATCAGGAACAGTAAAACCATTGTAATCAATCTGCACCTCGGCCTTGCGGCGTTCGGGCTTATTCAGTAAAGTGCAAAGCTTTATGCTGGCCGGTTTGCGCGATTTGAGATTTTCCAGTAAATACGTAAGAGTCAGGCCTGAATCAATAATATCCTCAACAATCAGCAGATGGCGGCCCTCAATATTCTCGTCAAGATCCTTTAAGATTCTCACTACACCGCTGGAATCCGTCCCGGCGCCGTAACTTGATACCGCCATAAAGTCAATCGCAACCGGAACCTTTATAGCTCTGGTCAGATCGGCCATAAATACCACTGCGCCGCGCAGTACGCCAATGGCTAGAATTTCCTTTCCCGCATAATCGGCGGTAATCTGCGCGCCTAACTCTTTGATGCGTTCCGCCAGTTGCGCCTCGCTAATTAATATTCGTTCCACATCGTTAATCATGATGTTCCTCCCCCGTACATAAACTAAGCTGTAAAAATTGCTGAGTATCCACCGGGATACCGCCCCGTTCAGCCTGACGGTATCCGCCTACCCACAGAATGCCTTTTCCATCATAAATGATTGGGGTAATCGCCCTTTTTTCACGCGGAATTTTAGCATCAATAAAAAAATCCTTGACTTTCTTACTGCCGTTAAACCCCTTCGGCCGAAACCGGTCTCCGTCCCTTCTGGTACGGATGTAAAGCGGCGGTTCCAGCTCCGACCATGCAAAAACCGCCGAAGCCGGCGGCAGCTTTTCCGGTACGGCAGTACACAGTTCAGCCACAATGGTCAAATGAAGCTCAGGCACATAAGTTTTACCAGGCAGATTCAGCCGGCGCGCTGCAACCGGCGGCGATAGCTCCGGTTCAGCTTGGCGGTATACCTCCACCTCGTCATACCCGGCCCTGGCCCGCAGGCGGCCGGGTAATTCCAGCACACTGCCCGTTCTTCCCGTTAAAGCCATTTCTATCAACTTTTCCACATGTACAAATGTAATTCCTCTTGAGCTGCCCTGTTTTTTTTCAATAGCCAGCCGGATGATTTCCCGTTGCTGGGCAATATGCAGGCCGGCCAATCCGGAACGCCTGACAAAAAAACGGTCCTGCTCTTCCCGGACAATCTGCGGCCAGACATCCACCAGCGTTTGCCGGATAAAGTCAAGCTCGCCGCCAATAAGCTCAGCCGTCCGGCATAAAGTTTCCTTAATCGCCTGGTTGTAGTTTTGCTCCAATTCAGGCAGTAAATTCAGCCTGATCCGGTTGCGAAGATAATCAGTTTTAAAATTGGAACTGTCCTGGCGGGGAATCAAGCCCTGGTTTTGACAATATTGTTCGATTTCGGCCCGGCTGATCCCCAAAAGCGGCCGGATAATTCCCGCATGATACGGTTTCATACCGCTTAGGCCGGTACTGCCGGCCCCGCGCAATAAGTTGATTAAGATCGTTTCCGCCTGGTCATCCCGATGATGCCCGGTTGCAATTTTAGCCTGGCCGATCCCGAGTGCAGTCTGCCGCAAGTACTCATACCGCAGTTTTCTGGCCGCATCCTGGAGCGACCTGCCCGTTTCGGCAATATAGCCAGGCACATCGACCGCCGTCCGGTAACACGCCAGATTGAGCTGCCGGCAGAATTTAGCCACAAACTCGGCATCAGCCTCGGAATCCTCGCCGCGCAGCATATGATCGACATGGGCGACAGCCAGTCTTATCTTGTATTTTGAGCGCAGTCGAACCAAGCTATGCACCAAAGCCAGCGAATCCGGCCCGCCGGAACACGCCGCCAGGACAAAATCACCGGAATTGAGCAACTCATACCGGTTAATCCAGCTTTCAATCTTTTCCAGCATTATGCATCTTTCTCTCTGTGTTATAGTTTATCAACAAGCGATATATTGTAGAACTGATAAAAATGCCGAAGGCAATCGCACCGGCGGTCAACACGGTCCGCATAAACATCGATACGCCTTCAACATAATGGCCTTCTACCATATACAGCATTGTCGTATAGGCTTCGCCGCCCGGCACCAGAGGGATAAAGCCCGGAATAATAAAAACAGCGGCTGGCTGTTTCAGCCGCCGGGCCAGAGTTTCAGCGCCAAGGCCGATTATTACGCTTCCCGCAAAATTAGCCATAATCAAGCTGCCGCCAATGCTTTTGATCAGCATGACAGTCAGCCAGGCCGCAACCCCCACCAGGCTGGCCGCTGCGACCAGCCGGCCGGGAATACGATATAATACCCCGAACGCCGCCGACATAAAAAAAACGGCCACCATTTTTAAAACCATAGCAATTACCTCATACCTCTCCGCCAACCGGGTTACCACGTATGAGTAGCCAGGACAAGAACCACGCCCATTGCCACTGCACCGGCCGTTAAAGCAGCTTCCATGCCCCTGGATATACCGCTCAGCAAATCACCGGCCATGACATCGCGTATGGCATTAGTAATTGCCATTCCAGGCACCAGCGGCATAATTCCGCCGATGATGACTGCATCCCGCCCCAGGAACGGCCAAAGCTTATAAAACAAAACTCCGCTCAGCGCAGCGGTCATCCCGCCCAGAAATTCATAAGTAACCTGAACGCCATGCAGCCTTGACACAACGTGGGCGATATAGCGCACCAGCGCAGCCGCTGCAAAAGCAGCCAGCATCTCATAAACGCCGCCATTTTGCAGGATTGCCGTACTGCCGCCCACCAGCCCGGAGGCAATCATCGACGGTCCCAGGGAAAACCCGGTGCGTTCCCTGGCAATCCGCTTTAATGCCAGCGCCGCGTCCCGGCAGGTTATTCGCCGTTCGGCCAGCCGGCGGGACAATGCGTTGATTTTGGCTACCCTGTCAAGATTTATGGTCCGGTTTCTTACCCGCCGCATCGTCGTTGCCGAACGTCCCGCCGCATCAGTGACCGTTAAAAAAACACCGGTAGGAATGACAAAGCTTTCAACATTGACGGCGCCGCACGCTTTGGCGATATGGATCATCGTTTCTTCCACCCGGTAAGTCTCAGCTCCGTTTTTTAATAGAATCTCCCCGGCCAAAACCGCCGTGTCCAGCATTCCCTCCAGGTGAGCTTCCACCATATCACCTCTCACACAGCATATATTTATTAAAGGTTCTCCCTGACCGCCGCAATTCCTCCTATCCCCTGCAATGATAACTTAGCCTTAAGACTTTTTATTTATACCACATTTTTCAAACAATTCATACCTTCTGCTGCCGTAATTCAGTCAAACAAGGATGTTTTGCCGGAAATTTTTCCACCGGCGAGGCGAAGGAGCCGTCACAGCTCGAATCTGTTGGGCGATGTCAACGAAGCAGGATGGACAAGCCGGCGAAAGGGCAAAAAAAGAACTGCCTTACGGCAGTTCGGACCTGTCGGTTATTCGGGCAACCACCACGCTCATGTCATCTCGGACCGTGTTGCCGGACAAAGCCACTGCCTCCTGCAAAATCCGGTCAGCCAGTTCCTGGGGATCAATAGTGCCTGTTCTTCGCAAAAAGTTTGCCACCCAGTTTTCTTTGCCGGCGGCAGGCTGCTGCGCATCGGCAATGCCGTCACTCACCATGACCACAACATCGCCGCCGACCAGCGTCGCTTTTACCGGTTCAATTTCCAGATGGTTTACAATTCCCATAGGCAGCGAAACCGACGTAATTGTGCTGACTTCCCGCACTCTTTTTACAAAACTGGGCGCTGAACCAACTTTAAGAAACTCTGCTTTGCCTGAATAGGTATCAATGACTGCAATGTCAATCGTGGCAAAGGTTTCCTCCGGATTACGAAGCAGCAGCATGGAATTTACCGTTCTGACCGCTACATCAACCTCGAACCCCGACGCCAGCAGCTTTTCCAGAAAACCGACCGCCATAGCGCTCTGGCCGGCGGCTTTAGCGCCACTGCCCATGCCGTCGCTGAGCATCAATGCTATTCTGCCTTTGTTTAACGGGACCACCGCACAGGTATCGCCGCAGATATCCTGACTCTCTTTAGCGGTTCTGGCGACTCCGCTTTCCACTGCAAACCGTTTGGCTGTCTGGATATTCAGCCGGCACTTTTCCTGCCTGGCCTTGTTGCCGCATGCAGCCTGCAGCGTCATTTTTTCCTGCATCATACCGGCGGCAAGAGGCAGTATGGTATTCACGCACTCCCTGGTCCCACTGCAGGGCTGTTTGCAGACCTCAATCATCCCGCTTCCCGGAGCGCCGGTAATCCGTACCTGATCCAAACGGCAGTCGATCATTGCTGCCTTGGTTTTAAACGCAGCCGCCAGTTCCCGGTCCGAAAGCGGTTCTTTGGTCATTTCCTGCACTAAGTTGGTAATGATGCTGCTGGTGGCCTTCATTTGTTCGGTAACTAACTGGCGGTGGTCAATCATTCGTTTCTGCCAATAGGAGCCGGCTTTATTTTTCTCAATTACGGCATTGACAACTTCGGTCAAAGCTTTCCGCCGTACGCAGTTCTCCCTGAGTCCGCCAGGCATGCCGTCAACCGTCAGCTTCGTATGCTCGGCTTGTCCCAGCATATCCAGCACGGCCTGATAAGTACGGTAAAAATCCTGCTCCCAGCATCTGGCCCGCCGGTCGCACTTCTCACATACCTTTTCGCCAACCGCGGTCAGCACCCTGGCCAGTTCCTCATCCCGGATTCTGGCCTGATTTTGGGCCACGATCATACCAAACGCCCCGGCCAGTTCATCAAACATCCCGGCGATACGGTTCATTTTGACCACAGCTTCATCGACCTGCGCGCCAGTACCTGCATCCGCTGCGCGGGCGGCGGCGTTGTCCCGGAGTAGAATCAGTCTTCCGGCCGGAATAAACAAAAACAATGCCGCCGCCAGGACAGTCTCAACCAGCGCCTGCATCAGCAGATTGATTTGCGTAAAACATAGATTAATCGCAACGCTGCCCAAAATGAAACCTAAAATGACAGCATATTTCCCCCAGGACTTGAAAGCTCCTCCGGCAGCGCCGGCGCCGGCATATAAGGATATGGCCAGCGGTACATTGCCGTCATGCAGCCCGGACACAAAACCAACCGCTACCCCGGCCGCAGCGCCAAGCCCGGCGCCGCCTCCCAGAGCAAGCAGCAATACCAGCACACTGCCGGCAATGTTGCGCAAACTGTATTCAAAGATTGTTGCCCCGCCAAAGCCCGCAACAGCCAGGGCCAAAACAACCATCAGGCAAACCAGGCCTTCACTGGCCGCCTGCAGACAAGCTGCGGCAATCTTTTTCCGGCTGACCATTAACGGCACGCCATACATAAACAGATAAGAGGCAATCAAACATATGGCGGCATTGAATAACACCGTCACACTGTGATAAAGCGTCCCTTGTTCAAGATAATTCAGCAGCAAACCGCCGCTCATGACTGCGCAAAACATCAATAACGGTACTGCCAGCATTTTGCGGTGCAGGCGCGTAATTTTGTTCCGCCAGCGCAAATACAGCGCTACAGCCCATAGATATACCCCGGCTTCGCCAAACTGGCCGGTACTTAATACCCCGGCAATGGCCCAGACCGCTACAATGGACGCCCGCTCGCGCGCAACCTGGGCGACAGCGGCAAACAGCGCCAGTCCGAAAGGGGACATTTCCCCCAGAATAGTCAGACGGCTGAGCAGCAGCGCCAGTACATTAAGCGGCAAATACTCCCAGTAAAATACCGGCGCGATGAAGCCGTGCAATTTAAGCAGGGCCTTTCTCCAGGCCAGTTTCCGACGCTGCGGTTTAGGACCGGCCGCCGGCGGCTGCTTAGGCCCGTGAAAAACCTGTTCCGGCATAGTTACAACAGTTACTTTCGGCATAGTATTCACCCCTAACCAATAGCCTTAACGTACAATATATGTGCTATTAATTGTACCTATACCGGTAAGCAAATATTTGTCTTAACAAGTCAGCCCAAAATAAAAAAAAACTGACATTACCCGGCTTTATCATACAAAAAAACTCTTGATTTACCGGCTGAGACAGCCATTGCCTGCGGCGGGTCAACGCGGTTGTGTCGAAACAGGCGTTTAATTAACCGGTCGGCGGGGAATTTTATGACAAAGAGTACCAACGGCCTGCTGCTCTTACTATAACAAGGGAGAGAAAAAAATGAAATTGCTTGTTCACCCTCTGCCGGTACGAATATGCCACTGGACGCTGGCAGCCGCTGTAACCGTTCTGCTGTTGACCGGCCTATACCTGAACAGCCCGGCTGAAACAATACAGCTGAAAGCGGGGCTTGTCCGGAAACTGCATTCGTTCTGCGGCGCTATACTGATCGCGAACCTGACCGTCCAAATCTATTACTATTTCCTTACCGCTAAATGGCCGGAAATCCTGTTCCTGCGGCGGGATTTCGCCAACCTCCCCAGCCTCGCCCGGTATCTGCTGTTCATCACCGACGGCATGCCCAATTACGGCCGCTACAACCCCGGACAAAAACTGCTCTACAGTGCCTGGCTGCTGGGTATCCTATGCGCCGCCGCTACCGGCGCCGCCCTGTTTTTCCCGTCTGACGCCATTGGATTCCAACGATTGCTGGGCGGCCTGAACGCCATCCGCCTGATGCACTTTAGCGTTGCCCTGCTCTTTGCCGCCTCTATTCCGGTCCACCTTTATCTGGTGTTTACTGAAAGTCCGGCCAGGCTCCAATCAATGTTTACCGGTTATGTAAATTCCGAACCAGCGGCAGGCCTGACGGAATTTACTACCGGCTTGCCTCCGGCGCCGCCAGAAGATGAACCGCACAGGTAAAACAGGGATCATAGGACCGGATGACCCGGCCTACTTCAATTAAGCTGTCGGTATTGGCCACCGGGGTGCCAATCAGCGCCTGTTCCACCGGCCCCCGTAAGCCGCGGTCATCCCGCGGGGAAAAATTCCAGGCTGTCGGTGTAACCACCTGATAATGGCTAAGCCTGCCTTTGCGGACGCTGATCCAGTGCCCCAGCGGTCCGCGCATCGCATCAGTTAAACCGGCGCCGTCACCATCCGGCGGCGGAGTGAACGGCCGGATGGCCGGTCCGTCAGGCGTTAGCTGCTGCAGCCAGCCGGCAGCCAGCTTACAAATTTTTTGCGTTTCTTGGGCTCTGGCCACCAGCCGGTCCATCACCGATATGCCCCGCCGGTAATCACCGTTAATCCAGCCCCGGGCCAATGGACCACCTTCAAAGCACCGGCCTTCATAGCGAGGCGCTTTCACCCAGGAATAAGCTTCCGGCTTATCACGGTCAGGGACGGTCCGGCCAGCGGACGGGGGCAGATTGCCGGTTTGATCCCGGTACCAGCTGTAGCGGATTTCTTCACCAATTTGATTGACGTCCAGCGGGCCGGCCTGGCCGCCTTCAATCACAACGCCAGGGGCAAATTGATACTTACCGGTAACCGGCTGGACAAACAGACCATAGGACAGCATATTGCCATAACCGGCCCCGATCTGGTAATAGTCCGGATAATACTCGGCAATTGTCATTACATCAGCCAGATAGACCGAATCAACCCACTCGCTGATTTCTTTCAGGATTGCGCCGTAAGCGGTGATTCTGTCGGCGGTCGCCCGTTCGGTCACCCCGCTAATCATGATTGACTGGGCCATTGGCGCCTTGGCCCCGAACAGGGCCATCATCTCATGAGCCCGCGCCGCTTTGGGGATTGACTCCCGGTAGTGGAGCATTAATTCATCATTCAATTTTCCGGGCAGCCGGTAATCGCCCTGGAGCCGGGGCGTGAAGGGCGGCTTATCCGGCCCTTTTACATAATCCAAAAGAGCCAGAATATAAAAATGGCGCAGATGGTTTTGAATGATATCAGCAGCAAAGATCAGGTTGGTAAGCTGCTGCCCGTTGGGCGGCGGTTCAACCCTGTAGGCCTGCTGCAAGGCATAGGCCGCAGCCACGGCATGGGCGGTCGAACAGATGCCGCAGATCCGCTGCGTGAATAACGCGGCATCCTGCGGGTCGCGGCCCTGCATCATGGCCTCAAAACCGCGGAACAGGGTTGCGCCGATCCAGGCGTCAACCACTTGGCCGTTTTGTACATCCACCTCCACTTTCAGCGGCTCATGGACGCGGGTCATGGGAAATATTGTTTTTATTGTCATTCGGTTTCATCCTTCTTCGGAGCTTGGGGTTGCAAAAAGCCACTTATTTTCTTCAACAGCCGTTTCTTGTTCCGGCGCTTACCCGGCCGGGCCAGCTTTTTGGCCTCAGCCAGCAAGGACTGCTGCCGTTTAATCAAATCATCAAGCTCTTGCTTAACCTGCTCCAGATTCTCCGGCGGCAGGGGTTGTTCCGGTTTTGTCCCCTTAAGGTAATGCCGATGAATGCGGCGGGCAAATATACTGGCCGCCAAATGGGTAACAACACCGCCTGCGCCGGCAGCTGCCAGGGCTGCACCAATTTTTTTCACATTCAGGGGCATCAGGCCGGCCTGCAGTTCCGGGAGATGATGAAAAAACGGCATCAGTCCGTCCGGAAACTGCGGGCTCGCGCAGCCAATGCACGGCGCTCCGGCTTTCACCGGCCAATTGACATAATGATTCCATTGCCGGAGCGGGCAGTCGGCATGGGTCACCGGACCTTTACAGCCGACCTTATATAAACAGCCGGCCTCACCGGGGTATCGGGCGAAAACCCCGTCCTCATATTGCTGCCGCCGCTGGCATAAATCATGAATGGTTTGGCCGAAAAACATCACCGGCCGCTGATAGCTGTCCAGTTCAGGCCGGCCATACAGCAGCAGATGTCCCAAAGTGCCGCTCATCCAGTCAGGATGAGCCGGACAGCCGGGAATGTTGATGACCGGCTGCCGGATGACCTCCCACACCCCTTTGGCTCCGCACGGGTTGGGATGAGCGGCGGCCGGACCGCCAAAACAGGCGCAGTCGCCAACCGCAATAATATGTTTCGCCTGCGGGGCAATTTCCTGCAAAGCCGCCAGTCCGGTAACCGTTTTCCCGTCCCGGATAAACAACTCGTTATACCGGCCGTTGTCCGCAGTCATTACCGCCCCCTCCACAATCAGCCAAAATTGGCCCTGCTCCTGTTTGACCGTATCCAGCATTGCCTGCACACTGGCTGCTCCCTGCTCGGCGCACAGCAGCCAGTGATAGCGCAAATCCAGCATATCAAACAATAACTGATCGATTGACGGATTAAAGGCATTCTCCAGCGACACCGAATTGCCGGTGCAGGAGCCCAGTTCCAGCCAGATTACCGGCGGCCGCACTGCCTGGCTTGTTGCAAAAGCCTGCTGGATGAACGGCGCAATCCGGTCGGTAAGACTAAAGGAAACTGCTGTCGACATACATAACTTAATAAAATCGCGTCGCGTAATCATGAAATTTAATTCCTTTCATTCACTGCCGCTATTTTTTAAAATCCCCAAAATTGGTAATGTTATGTACCGCTCGCAACGAGTATGAACAACCATGTTGGTAAACACTATACTCCAGGTGATGAACTATGCTGAACCATTGGTACCGGTTTAAAAAACCGCTCAAAATAATTAAAAAACCGTCAGGCAAACCGGCAGTCCAGCCTAAATATGACGCAATCGTCGTTGGCGCCGGGCCGGGCGGAGCCACAGCCGCCTACTTCATGGCCAGGGAAGGCCTTAATGTACTATTGCTCGAACGCGGCCCCTGGCCGGGCGCCAAAAACTGCGGCGGGGCTTCGCTTATTGCCGAACACACCCATAAGCTTTTTCCCGACTTCTGGAATGAATGCGAATGCGAGCGCGTGGTAACGCAGCAGGCTTACTGGTGCATGACCGAGGATGCGGTACTGTCGGGCTCATTTCACAGTATGAAACTGGCCGCAGCCCCGTATAACCGGTTTACCGTCAAACGCCGTAATTTGTACCGCTGGCTATGCGATAAAGCGGTTAACGCCGGCGCCACCCTGAAATTCAACCACCAAGTGGAAACAGTGTTATTTGAAGGAGAACAGGCGATCGGCGTCCGTCTTGCACTGCCGCAGGCCGACTGCTTTGAAGCGGATATCGTTATCCTGGCCGACGGCGCTAATTCCCTGGTTGCTGAACGCTCCGGCCTGACGCCCAGGCTGTCGCCGCTTAATTTGTCGCTTTATGTAAAAGAAACAATCGCCCTGCCGGCCAAAATAATTGAGGATCGCTTTAATCTGCCGCCGGGCCAGGGCGCAATTATCGGTTTAATCGGTTATCCAACAGCCGGTTTAAACGGTACAGGATCTATCCATACGTTTAAGGACAGCCTCAATATCAATATTGGCATGTCTGTCGCTAATTTTGCCAGATCCGGCATCAGACCATACCAGTTGCTGGACCGGCTTAAACAGCATCCCTTTATCAAATCCCTGCTTGACGGAAGTGAAACAATAGAATACGGCAGCGCAGTCATTCCCGAAGGCGGCTACCAGGCAGTCCCCAGGCTGGTACACCCGGGTCTGGTTATCATCGGCGACGCCGCTTCACTGGTCAATGGCACCCACGGCTTCAACCTGGCGATGTGGTCAGGGTTCTTTGCCGCCAAGGCTGCCTGCCAGGCCAGGCTCAGCCGTGATTTTTCCACTGCCAAACTGTCACTGTACCGTACCTTGCTGGAGGAAAGCTTTGTCCTGCAGGATTTAAAAGCCAATGCCGGTCTGGCCGGCCTTGAACGCCGCCTGCCTTACCTGTTTAATTTATACAGTCGTATAACCAACGAAACAGCCTATCAGGTTTCCAAAGTATATACCATGCCGAAACAGGCCAAACGAAAATTTATTTTTAAAAAAATTACCAGCATGCAGCCGCTGCTCAAAATGGCAGGTGATGCCTGGAATATTTTTAAGGCGGTTCGCTGATGAACAAGCTTGATTACTGGCTGGGACTATTGCATTTCACCCCTGATGAACAGCATCAGCACATTTGCATCGCCGACCCGGCGCTGTGTCAGGACTGCCGGGACAAGCCCTGCCTTACCTTCTGCCCGGTCGGTGTGTTTTCCGGCGGACAGACCGACAGCCAGCCGGTGGCCGTATGCTATCGCCAGTGCCTGGAGTGCGGCGCCTGCCGGCTGATCTGCCCAAACATCGATTTTTCTTACCCCCGGAACGGCTGCGGCGTGGAATTCCGCGAGGGTTGAGCGTCAATCGGACGAATGACAAACACCCAAAAAGATTGCCGGTTATTGTTAAACAATAACCGGCAATCTTTTTGGGTGTTAAGTCCCGCCGGGGAATGGCGATTTGTTCAGCATCAGGACATTTCTTAGCAGGCTGTTCAGCTTACTCAGCCCGGCGGGCGCCGCCGCGTCCGCCGCGTTTGGAATCGGTGTTTTTCTTCAAATCAGACAGACGTTCATCACTATCTTTCAGAAACTTGTTCAGTTTATCCTCGAAAGTAACGCTGTTGAAACGATTAGGACGCCGATGGTCGTTGGCGTGCGTTCGCCTTGGTGGTGGTGCGGAGTTAGAACTAGCTTGTTGAAGCTGCTTAATGGACAATCCAATTTTCCCGCGTTCATCAACTGATAATACCTTTACTTTGACTTTATCCTGTTCCTTAAGAAAATCTTTTACATCGCGGACATAAACGTCAGCAACTTCCGAAATATGAATAAGACCTACTTTTCCTCCCGGCAGCTCGACAAATGCACCAAAATTTGTGATTCCGGTTACAACGCCCTCTACCACACTGCCAACTTCGATGGACATACTAATCAAATTTCCTCCTTAAAAAATCATGGTTTTGCAAACATATTATACTCTTGCCCTGTAAAACGTGTCAAGAAATAGACCCAACTTAATTTTTATCTGCCGGCATATAAAGAGTTTCGCCCGGTTTGGCCAGCCCCAGTTCTTCCCTGGCCAGTTTTTCAATATAGGCGCGGTCATTCAGCCGCTTTCGTTCCTCGGTCAGACTGGCATTAACCTCACGGGCCTGTTCCAGTTGCAGCTTAATCATTGTCTGTTCCTGCTGAATAGCGCTTAATTGGTTGTACTGGTTAACGCCGGCGTAGATTAAATAAGCAGATAACGTTACAACAATCAAACGGAACCATTTAACCCGGAACGTACGTCGCCGTTGCATCATCACACCGCCTAATACTTTAATGTGCTGTTCTAGTTCGTCAGCCTGACTGTTATTTCCTCTTTTTTCAGAAAAAAAGAGGATTTAGCCAATAAATACCCGGCTATTTAGGCGGGACATCCTGATTGGGCGGCCGCCGCAGTCTGGCCCGGAGCCAGCCGGCCAGCCGCCGCCGGACTGCGGCCGTTCTTCCTGCTCCATAAACAAACGGCCTGCAGGCGAAGCCGGCGCAGTAAACAACCGGTTGAACAATGAGTTTTACCGCCAGCGCCTTGAACCAGGTAATGGTCAGCAGCAGCAGGCGAATGGAACGAATGAGGGCAAACAGCACATAACGGCTGAGTAACCGGAAATACAGGAGGGCTCCGCCGGCCAGTCCGATAAAGATATAAAAGCGCAACTCCCCCCAGTTGCTGATCAACAGAGCGCTAAAGGCCAGAAAAATCGCCAGCAGCCAGTATAGCAAATCAAATACATACGTAATGGCGGAGCGGGGCTTGAAAATACCGCGCAGCACCCGGTAAAAGTCAAAAATAACGCTCAACAGCGCCCCAAGAACCAAAGTGGTCAAAAAAGTTGCGGCCTGGCCGGTAAAATCCATCTTATCACCTCCACCGCCACGAACCTGCCGACCGGTACAAACGCCGGCCTGCCAAAACCGCCAGCCCCACAGTTATCACCGTCAGCCAGCCTAAACCAGCCTGTATTGACTCCCACTGGCCGGCATAGCCGCTGTCAGCAGGCAAACCCTTGCCTACGGTTTGATACCAATAGCCAATAACCCGCTGAACATAGCTTTGGGTTTCCTCATACGGCGGTATGCCGCCATAAGCTTCGACAGCCCCCGGACCGGCGTTATAAGCCGCCAGGGCCAGTACCATGTCCCCTGCAAACTGTTGGTTAAGCTGTCCCAGATAGGCGGTTCCAATGCGGGTATTAAGCTCCGGGTTATAATAGCATTCTACTGTGCAGTCGCCGGCATGCCGGCTGCTGCACACCTTTAATTGCTGATTGACCTGACGCCAGGTCCCGGGTATTACCTGCATTAAACCATACGCGCCGCTGGGTGATAAGGCCCGCGGCTGAAAAGAACTCTCCGCTTGCATGACTGCGGCGACAATTGCCGGGCTGACCCCTTGCTCCCGGGCATAGCGGTTAATATATTCGGCATAGGGAGTTTTTTCGTCAACTTCCCGCATCTCCCTGACCCCGGCGTTAAAGTTTCGCCAAACGCTGCTGCGATAAAGATTGACGGCGATACCGGCTAAACCATAGGCAATGATTTCAACCGCCAGAAGGATTAACAATGCATACCATACCGACAGCCAGCGGCTCCGCACAGCCTAACCTTACTTCAACAGCCGGTTGAGCAGGCCTTTTTTGGACTGGCCGGCCTCCTCATAACTGATGGCCTTAATGATTCCGTCAATAATAATATTGCCCTGATCCAGATTTAACTGCTTGATATTGAGTCCGTCGCCCCGTACCAGCATCATGCCCTGCTCAGTTTCCATAACAACTTCTTTTTCATCATAACTGCCTAAACTGATTACTCCGTCGACATTCAGCTCTTCGCGGTCCACCAAAGTCAGCTGGTGCCGCCAGACTGGCGTTTTATCTATTGGCATATCCGCCCTCCTCGCCACATTTTTAGTTAACTATATGCCTGACATGGTTAAAATAGTACCCTTTAGCGGGCATACTAACTCTAACAAAACATGAAAAGAAGGGCTTATCTATGAACTTTGACTGGTATTACCTGTGGGCCAAAACCGCTTTTATCCTCAACAAGTATTTAACGGTTTGGGTAATCTGTTATTTTCTGGCCACCGCCTTTGCCCTGTCGGTATTGGGCAACGTACTGGAAAGACATAACAGCCCCCGCCTGAGAGAAACAAAGCTGGCGCGCCAAACCGCCGTCGCCTACCTTGCAGCCTGCCTGATTTTCTGGCTGTTTGGCCTGATGTACGACTAAACAGCCCTGCATCAGATTCGTTCACCCGAACCGCGAATTGTGACATTAACCGATGGTTCCAGCGGTATGGTTGCGAAAACCTCCGGCCAGCGGTCCTGGACTTTCTCCCAGACCTCAGGCCGGTATCCTTTGAGCGTTTTGCCCGCCGCCAGCACATCCGCCTCCATTTTCTGCATCTCCTGCCAGGAGTGCAGGACATTCCGTTTGACCTCATCGGCAAACAGCACCTCAAGCTGTTTGACAAACTCCGGATCGGAAGCCTTGTGTCCGGGGTCAGGACAACGCTGCAGCTCGCCAATATTGCCAATCATGTAAATGTCCAGCGTAAAGGTGATTTTATCGCCGTCGATACGCGGCGTCAGCTTGGTATGATGCTGAAACAGCTCAAAAGTAAAAATCATTTCCGGATGGTCCGGACAGTTAACGGTAATCAGGACCGATTTCTCGGTTGCCCGGATGAGCTTTATGCCTTTGGTGGTATATTCATCCGTAATTCCGACCATTTTATCCTGTTTTATCGCTATGCCGCCGCCCACCTTCAGCACATCGCCGCTCAGCACAACCCGGGGTAAAAGAAAGTCCATTTTGTTGGCCAGGAACTGCAGCACAAATCCCATATCGGTACGCGCTCCCATCAAATGGGCATCTTTGACATGATTGCGCAATAATCCGTTCAGAAAAATCCCGCTGGGCTCACCGTTCGGCGTTTTAAACTCAAGCACTTTGCGGGCTTGGCCAGGCGTAGTAATTACCCTGATCCTGGCCCGCATTTCCGAATCGCGGGAAAAAAAGTCGACAATCGGATTGAGGCCGTCCTCTTTCAGCACTTCTTCATTAATAACAATAGTCTGAATATGCTCAAACCACAAAGTCCGGCTTACCTGACCGGCCATATCCCGGACGATTTCAAACAGCGTCTGGCCGCTGTTGGCTATGACAAAATACTTTTCAGCCCCGCCGGGGCCGCTTTCCGCATTATTATCGGATGCTGATAAATTCAGCACCTGCAAACTAAGCAGATAAACCTTCCGGCCTTTGGGCTGGACAAAAGTTTCCGTTTGACGTTCAGCCTGTTCCGCGCTGTCCGCCGGCGGCTCGGCGTAATCAACGCCTACCGCCAGCACAAAATTGCGCTCCTGCAGTTCCCGCCGGTCCCAGCAGCCGCTGAGCAGCAAACTGAACCCCACCAGCAGCACAGCCAAAACGGCGGTAACCGCCGAAATCCGGACGTTAGCCTGTTGAATCATGCTTTGCCCTCCGTTTCTTGCGCCAAGTCAAAACCAGACTGGCCGGCACAATCACCGCCGACAGCAGCCAGGCCAGCTTCTGCATCATGCTGGAAACAGATTGGATCAGGATCATCATGTCGCTGAAAAAGGTGGAAACAAACAACAGCCAGGGCCCCAGCAGCAGCACCCAGGGCCGGTGATCACTGTGCCCGCAGAGCTTCATTAACGCAAAAGCCGGCATGTACAAAAAAACGGACAGTGAAGTGAACACATTGGGAATCCAGGCGCCCAGCAGATAGGTCTCCAGCCGCTCGACAAAGGTGCCCGGCAGTTCGACAAACCGGACCACTTCC
Source organism: Dendrosporobacter quercicolus (assembly GCF_900104455.1). NCBI lineage: Bacteria > Bacillati > Bacillota > Negativicutes > Selenomonadales > Sporomusaceae > Dendrosporobacter > Dendrosporobacter quercicolus. Next base: position 108,252 of record NZ_FNHB01000006.1, on the reverse strand, counting down.
ATGGCTGGAAAAGCCAGGTTTTTGGCATTTTCAGCTGATAACACACTAACGGTGAGCAGAGCAAAGGCAACATGAATGCACCCCATAAAGCCAAATGCCATCGCCACTGTTTTACCGGGTTTGGTCGTACGGCAGACCAGCAGGGGCAGGATCAGCAGGATCACCTCATAACCGGCGTACACGTGCCAGATCGTAGGCACCGCTGTTAACAGGCTGCCGAAATCCTGAGGCCAGAACGGCAGCAAATGTTCGGGCTGGGCGCTTAATATGCCGGTGAAAAAAATGAGGACAAAGACCAGCACAGTGGTAAGGAACACAAATTGCAGGATTCGTAATATCGTGCCAAAATCCTGGACGGCGCAATAAGTACAGGCAATCAGCATCCCCATCGCCAGAATTTCCGGCGGCGTCCGGTCAAACATAAAAACGGTAATGATCCGGCTGAACACCCCCAAAGTGACTGTAAAATAGGTGATGTACAGGCCAATATAAGCCAGGGTAATGATATTGCCCCAGAAACGGCCCCACAGGCTGGGCATAATTTCCACTAAGCCAAGGCCGGGATGGCTCAGCCCCAGCTGGAGCATCATGAGCGCAAATACACAATGAACGGCTGATCCCATCAACAAAACCAGCCATTGGTGAACGCCGGCGGCTTCGGCTAGCGCCCGGCCGCCAATGATGATCCCTGGCCCGAACGCCGTGGCGGTCACCAGCAAAGCTAACTGCCAGGGGGAAATCTGAAATTTGGCCTCTAAATTAGCCACTGTCGTCACCAGCCCGGCTCAGCTCCTGACCGCCCATTTCCTTGGGCCTGCTGCGCAGATATCTGGCCGGCAGCCGCACGATGCCGTCCTTCCAGTCCTGCAGTAAAGTAATGTCGCCGGCTCCGCCCAGCCAGGATTCGCCAAAGCTGCGCAGTGAGCATAAATGAATGGTCACCAGCAAGGCGCTGATGATTACACCGTACAAGCCCAGCACCGACGCGGCAATAAACATGGGGATCCGCAGCGCCCGCAGGGCAATGCCGAAATTGTAACTGCTGATGCTGAAAGAAGCGATGGCGGTGACCGAAGTCACCACGACCAGCAGAGGATTGATTAGGCCGGCCTGTACTACGGTTGTGCCAATAACAAAAGCGCCAAGCATACTGGCAACGCCGACCAGCTTATTCGGCAGCCGCACGACAGCCTCCTGAATCAGCTCCAGCAGCACCTCCATCATCACCGCCTCCAGAAAAGACGGAAACGGCGTCTTGGCCCGCAGCTCGGCAATGGATATGGCCAGCGGAGTGGGCAATATGCCCGGATGATAAGAGACAATGGCAATGTAAATCGCCGGCAGGTAGATGGCGACAAAGGCCGCTACATGCCGGGTCAGGCGCAGCAGGCTGCCAATGACCGGCTGAACCGAAAAATCGTCGGTCGACTGCATGATGGCGGTATAGGTGCAGGGAACAATCAGACAAAAGGGCGTATTGTCGGTCAGGATGGCTACCCGCCCCTCATATAACGAAGCCACCACCCGTTCCGGCATTTCCGTATCGATGACCTGAGGAAAGGGCGTCCAGGGATGATCTGTAATAGCTTCAGACAAATTGGTGGCCAGCAGAATACGGTCCGTGTGGATCGCCTCAAGCCGGCGGAACAACTCTTCGACCAACCCGGGCTTGACAAGATTGGCGACATAAATGACAGCCAGCGCGGTTTTCGTCCGCTCACCCACCCTGATGATCCGCACCTTAAGCTGAGGGTCGCGTGAACGCCGGCGAATGAGTACGATATTGTCCTGCAAGGTCTCGTTAAAGGCGTCGAACGGCGCTCTGACGCTGCCTTCACTTCTGGCTGTTTCCACATTGCGTTTGACGTGTTTAATCGAACCGATCACGATTCCCTTGGCAACGCCGTCCAGGAGGATTAAAGCATGGCCGATCAAAATTGCCTCCAGTGCTACCGCCGTATTGGTAACGACCGTCAGTGAACTGGTGGTAAACAGCGTCGACAGCGTTTTTTCCAGCTCAAAGCCTGCTGCGGACTGCGGCTCCTCAGCCTGCATCAAGGTCTCCAGCACGTTTTTTTCCAGCATGACGGTATCGGTCATGCCATCCAGATAGACCAGCAGGGCTTTGCGGCCTATAGTCTCAAAGGTGCGGTATTTGACGTCATCACAGTCCCGCAGCGCAGCCTGTAATAAATGCTGATTCTCAGCCAACTGCCCGGTAAACAGAAACGGCTGGTCAGCCGGCGCCGCGACCTGGCGGATCCGTTCGACCACCTGCGACAATTCCTCGCCCAGTTCGGCTCCCTGTGACGTGAGCCGCCGCAAGGCATGCAGCCTTTCCCGGGCTTTATTCATTGCAGCGTGCGGGACAGCTGCCGACAGTTTATGAACCTTCATTTTAGAATTACCGTCCATTGCCCACTCCTTAGCCGTTTTATTCGGCACCCCTGCTTTGCTTTTTTCAGCGAAAGCCTTATTCTATAAGGTTTTACAGCTAATGGATTTATTATGCACCGGCTGCAGCCCTCCGGCAGTCCGGAATAGCGGAAAGGTTATGACTTGTTTCCCTCCGTCATAACCTTTCCGCCGCTGTGCGGTCTTGTCAGTTCCAGCGTTTTTCCACTGTTACCCCTGTAAAATAGTGGGCAATGATTTCTTCAGGGGTTTTTCCCATAGTCGCCAGCTTATTCGCCCCCCATTGCGACAGGCCGACGCCGTGGCCATAGCCTCGGCCGGAAAATGTCACCCGGTCTCCGGTTACCTCAATTTTATCAAGCAGCATAGATTTCAACTCCGTACTGCCCAGTCCAAGACGCATTTGGGGACCTGATATATTGATATTTTTATTAATGACCAAAGTCATCGCCCGCCCCGACGGGCCTTTTTGACCAATCTCAATACTGTCAATACGGTTAACGGTTTGGCCTTTCCCGGCCAGTACAGCCATTACCTGCTGTTTGGAAAAAGCCGCTGTCCAGTTTTTCACATCAGCCGGCGCAAGCTCATCCGGCGACTGAACTGACTGAATATAGGGCGGTTCGGCTTGTTGATAATCCAGGCCTTCTTTGGCCGTGGCCGTCATTCCTCCGGCTGAAGCGTGAAACCAGGTTTGCGCCGGCTTGCCCTGATAAGTGATGATCATGCCGCGGGTCATTTCTACTGCTTTTCGCACATTGTCATTGACAGCGGCGGCGCTGTAAGCCTGAAATTCCTTGATATCGGTTGAAGCCTGAGTTCCCCGTTCGGGAACGCCGCCTTTTTCCTCAATCGCCTGGACGGTAAAGGTCCGGGCAATGATGGCCTGCGCCGCCAGCGCTGTGACGGGCCAGTCGGATTTCATCTCACCGGCCACTACTCCGGCAATATAGTCCTCCATCTTCATTGATTTTTTTTCGCCTGATTCGTGCATATAAACGGAAATATCCGGCTCAGTTCCCTGAGTATTTTGCTGTGGCGCTCCCTGATCTCCCGGTTCCGGCATCTTCTGCGGCTGCCGGGAGCAGGCAGCGAAAATTAGAGCGCTCACGGTCAGCAGCACCACCAGTAAATAGGCCTTGCGATTTTTATTGTTCATAATTTTCCTCCTTCGGCGTTTACTCTTAGTATGGCAGAGGCGCTCAAATAAATACCAAAAAGCTTGCCTTGCGGCAAGCTTTTTGGTATTTATTGCGGTCTGTGCTTATTCAGCTAATTCTAAATTGCTCTACCAGACAGTCCAATTGCCGGGCCATGACCTTGAGCTTTTCAATGGACCCGTTAATGTCCTGGGCAGCAGCAGCCTGTTCTTCACTTACGGCTGCAATATCCTGGGCGCTGTGCGTGTTTTCCCCGGCCAGACAATGAATGCCCTCAACCGCCTGCAATGCACTCCGGCAATGCCCCAGTTGTCCGCCTGTCTGCTGTTTGCCGGCCTCCGCCTGTTGCTGGACCCCCTGGGCCGCTCCGATAATATTCGCGAAAGCAGTGCTGCTGATTTGGGCTATGTTAACGCCTTCATCAACATGAGTATAACTGTCCTGCATCGCCGCCAGCACACTTTCGGTTTCAGCAGCTACCTTACGGGTAATTTCGGCAATATTTTTCGTGGCCCCCGCCGACTGCTCGGCCAGCTTGCGCACTTCATCGGCAACAACAGCAAAGCCCCGGCCGGCTTCGCCCGCCCGGGCGGCTTCTATCGCCGCATTAAGCGCTAATAAATTGGTCTGGCTGGCAATGGCTGCTATTGCGGTGGAGATATTGCCAATCTCCCGGGTGCTTTCACCCAAACTGCCGACCATCTGTCCGGCTTTCTCCATCAGCTGTTTTAGCTGCCCCATATTTCCCAGAGTCCGCGCAATGACAGCCTGTCCGTCGTTGGCGAAAAAGGCGCATTGACCAGCAGACCGGGCAATGCTGACCATAGCTTCATCAACGCCGGCGGTAAGCTTGGCCAGCTCCTGCAATTGCCGTTGGGCGTCGGCAGTCGTTTGTCCCTGATCAGCCAGTTTACCGGCAATGCTGCCAACAGCGGCCGCCACCTGCGCACTGCCGGCCTGCGACTGGGCGCAGGCCGCGGCGACACTGCCGCTGGCTTCAAATACCAAGGCCGACGATTGCTTTACCGACAAAACGATTTCCTGCAATCTGGCAGTCATTTCATCAAAGGCGGCGGATACCTGTCCCAATTCATCCTGCCGCCGGTAGTTCAGCCGGTAGGTTAAATTTCCTTTTGCGACATTTTCCACTCCGTTTGCCAACTGCTGTAAAGGCGCGAGCGCCTGTTTGGTAAAATACAGACCGGCTGCCGCAAAAACGGCAATGATCAATAGCGTTACCGCCGCGCCGCGTTCAATCATTGCCGCAATTCTCTCCGAAACCACAGCTTTGGGATAGGTGACAACAGCAATCCAGCCGCTGTCGGCGATGGGGCGGTATGAGGTAAAATATTCCTGACCGCGCAAAATTCCCACACTGCTGCCGCTTTGCTCTTCCACCGCTGTACTGTATAACGGTTCGGTTAAGGCCCGCTGTTCCTCAACTGCCGACGAATCACCCTGATGAAATACCGGAATCAGGTTTGCGTCAAGAATCGTTACCCCATAACCCGGGTTTTGCGACAACACCTGCTCCACCATAAACCGGAGGTTGGCCAGCTCGATATTCGCCCCGAGCAGGCCCTCAACCTTGTGGTCAGCGCCATAAATGGGCGCTGCGCCAATCAAGGTCAAACTGCCGTCAGCCTCGCTTTTGACCGGTCCGGCAAAGCCGGCGCGCCCTTTGATTCCCTGTTTAAAATATTCATGATCGGCCACATTCACCAGCGGCTTCTCATCGGTCCGTAAAATTTGTTGCCCGTCGGACCCGACGATAAACAACGGGTCATTGCTGCCGTAAAAAGGCTGCAGCATTGACAACTGCCGCCGGCCGGCTTCACGATCCAGGGACCTGATGGCAGCATCAGCGCTGGCAAGCATTAAAAAATTCTTTTTCGTTTGCAGCAGGCTCCCGATATCGCTTGCAATCCGTTCGGCGACCTGGCTATTTCGCTCAATTGCAGCCTCAGTCAGGCCCGCCGCTGTTTCATGAATAAAATACCAGCCTACTGCCGCCACCGGGATCATGCAGGTGACTACTGTATATAACGCAGCTTTGGCCCGCAATGAAGTCGCTGATTTAACCAAGGTTTGCCTGTCGATGCCGTGCAGCCTGCCCTGCCCGGTCATAAAGCTTCGCAGTGCCGCCGGCTTGATTTTGGCGCGAACCGCTCCCTGGAGTAATTGCCGCTTAGTGCTGAGCATTGTGACCATTCGCTTGAACACAAATCGCACCTCCATACTAGTACTGCACCAACCCAGAATTCTACAATTGCTGCCGGATGATTTTCCGTAATACTGCGTTGTCGTCAATTGGCATACGTCCGGTATGCCTCATTCCTCCGCCTTGTCTTACGAAAAATCATCTCGCCATCGCTTGCAGTTTCTGGGTTGGCGCAGTACTGCATTCTGTTTAAAAAACGCCCCGGCCGGGGCGTATTTTTCATGTTAGTGACCAGAAGCGCCAAGTTTTCTTTGCAGTAATTTTCCTGGAATGAGCACCACCAGGTTAATCACCAGAATAGTTAGGATCAATAATGCGCCAATGCCGTCGGCAATGCTTATTCGGTCGGGAACCAGGCCAACGGCCATGACATACCACAGATGAACGGCCAGGGTTTCCCCGGCGGCGGTAACCTCAAAATCCGGCACCACCCGCGACACTGTCGTCCCGGCGGTAAAGATCAGAATGGCGGTTTCACCCAGCGCCCGGCCGGCGGTCAGGGTTATACCGGTCATAATGCCCGGTAAGGCATTGGGCAGTATAACCCGCCAGATGGTCTGCCATTTGGTAGCGCCCAACGCCAGGCTGGCCTCACGGTAATGGCTTGGCACAGTACGCACCGACTCTTCCGTCACCCGGACCAGCACCGGCAAATTAAGCAGCATCAGAGTCAAAGCCCCGCCAAGAATGCTAAAGCCCAGTCCAAAATAATTTACAAAAATAATCATCCCGAATAATCCCAGTACAATGGACGGCACACTGGCCAGACTTTCCGTACTAAGGCGGATTAAATCAGTCAGCCGGTTATTGCCGGCATATTCGGCCAGATAAATTCCCGCGCCAATGGCCACCGGAATCGAACAGGCCATCGATAAAAACAGGATATAAAAGGAATTAAACAGTTGCGGGCCGACCCCGCCGCCTGCGCTAATCTCACTGGGCATTCCAAAGAGAAAACCAAACGATAATACCGGCAGCCCTTTATATAAAATATAACCTAAAAACACGGTCAGAATGCCGATAATCAGCATTCCCGCCAGCCACATCATTATGGTGGCCAGTTGATTTACCAGTCTCGCCGGCACTTAGACCACTCTCCTTTGGGCAATCCGCCGAATAATTAAAATCATGGCCAGTGAAATCAGCAGCAGTACCAGCGCCATCAAAAACAAGGCATTGCCCCAGGCTGAACCAAAAGGAGTATTGCCCATTTCCACAACAATTTCGCTGGGCAGCGTAGCGGTTGGCATAAATAAGGAATAGGCCAGCTGCGGGGTATTGCCAATCACCATTTGCACGGCCATTGTTTCACCGACAGCCCTGGCCATGGCCAGAATAATTGACGTAAGAATTCCCGGCAGCGCCGCCGGCAGTAAAACCAGCCAGATTGTCTGCCAGCGGGTTGCTCCAAGCGCCAGGGATGCTTCCTCCAGGGGGCGCGGCACCGACCGCAGCGCATCCTCTGAAATGCTGATAATGGTTGGTAAAATCATTACCGCCAATATGATGGAGGCAGCCAATAAGCCGAACCCGATACTGACGTTAAAAAACTCCCGGATAAACGGCACCAGAATAGTCAGTCCCACATAACCATATACGACCGATGGTATGGCCACATATAAATCGGTTGCCGGCCGCATGACTTCCCGCAGCCAGCCCGGGGCGATTTTAGCCATAAACACCGCTCCGGCCAGCCCCAGCGGCGCACCAAAAAATATAGCCAGCATGGTAACCGACACTGAACCGACAATAAAACTCAGCGCCCCGTACTGTCCCTCCATGGGATCCCATTTAGCGGTCAGAAAAAACTCCAGCGGGCTTACTTCAGTAAACGTCATCAGCCCCTGCTGCCCGACAAATACGATGATCGCCAAAATAATCACCGTCATGAGAAAGGCGCTGGCAATAAATAAATAGCGGATATAACGGTCGTATAACAGCTTCATTTTATGGTCGCGATTCCCGCCTGCGCCCATTACGTTAAGCTCCTTTGCCGCTAATGCCATAACAGCTTCACATCCCTGCTCTATGTTTAGTATATCTAGAATTATAAACAATAACAGAAACTCTCATTGTTAGGATAGTGTTAATTTTTCGTTAAATTATTAAGCAGGAAATATTTGCCTGACGCCCGGCGCAGCAGGCGGAATAAATGGCGCAAAAAAGAGCCGGCACGAATGCCTGACTCTTTTGGAAAAGATTATTTTTTCATTTTTGTCACTGGAATAAAACCACTCTTTTCGGCAAAGCTTTCCTGGAAGTCCTTGCTCATGACATAGTCGATAAAAGCCTTGACCGGACCGGTTGGCTCACCCTTAGTGTACATATGTCCATAAGTATATACCGGGTATTGGCCGCCAATGATTGCCTCGGGGCTGTATTTAACGCCGTTAAAAGCCAAAACCTTTACTGTATTGTCGGCATAAGGAGCATCAACATAACCGATTGCCCCCGGTGTGCTGGCCACAGCAGCTCTTACCGCACCGTTGGAATCCTGAATAACGGCATTATCGGTGAATGCCGCGTCTTTCAACACCACCTCGGCAATCGTAGCCCGGGAACCGGAAGACTTCGCCCGGTGAATCAGCGTAATTTTCTGGTCTTTGCCGCCAACTTCCTGCCAGTTGCTGATTTTACCGGTCAGTACATCCACATATTGTTGCTGAGTCAAATTATCCACAGTTACATCAGGATTGGTGATAAATACAAACGGAATAACCGCTACCCGGTGGTCTACCAGGCCTTTGTCTTTAAAATCGGCCGGCAGATTAACGTCGGAATTGCCGATATTGACAGCGCCGGCGGCAACCTGATTCATTCCGGTGAAGGAACCGCCTCCGGAGATATTTACCGTTACTTTAGCATTTTTCTTCTGGAATTCCTCCTGGGCCGGCTTTAACAGCGGCAAAAGTGCGGTAGAACCTGAAGCCGTCACCGTACCCTGCAAATCAGCGGCAGCTTCTTTCTTTTCACCGCCACAGCCGGCGACAAAGGTTACGCCCAGCATCAAAGCTACAGCAGCAATCATCATTCTGGATTTACGGAAAAACTTCATTTAAAATACCCTCCCATATTGTAAAAATCATACAACCTAATTTTAAGCCTCCACCCAGGCTTTTGTGTTAAGCCGGTGTTACGTTTTTGTTAATTCTATTCTATTGCTAGTTTTTCATCATTGGCTGGATTTAATACCTTATTTTTGATTGCATAACCGGCCGGTTAAAGGTTTGCCAGACCGCTTATCAGCGTCCTTCACCGGTTACTCGGCTACTTTATAGCAGCTGTGCCAGGTAAGCTTACACTGCTTTTTGACTTCACCGGCGGCTTCCGCCAATTGCGTGGCATTGGTGAATTTCCGGCCTTTACTGGTAACCACGGCAATCGATATGGCCATAATGGGATAACGTTCTTCCCTGCCGTGCCGGTTTTTGGCGATAATAAAGCCGTTGGTCAGATGTTCCTCGGTATAAAAACCTCTGATCCGCAAATCGAAATTGTCAATAACGGCTTGGCACAACTGATCCACGTTGGCGGAGTGAACAACGGCAATAAAATCGTCGCCGCCGATATGTCCAATAAAAGAATCGGGCGGCCCCAGAAGTGTCAGCTGCTGGCGGATAACCTCGGCTGTCAGGCATAGAATCTTATCGCCGTGCTCAAAGCCGTAAGTATCGTTATACGGCTTAAAATTATCCAGGTCAAAATACAAAATGGAAAAATCGCTCTTGCCGTCCAGAGCCCGGTTAATTTTGTCTTCAATAATAATATTGCCGGGCAACCCGCTCAGCGGATTGCAATGCTTGGCCCGGGTGATCTCCAGTTGCGTGGTTTTTTCCAGCAGCCGCCGGACGCTGGTCACCCCGTAATAGCTTTCATTCTTGGTCACGATAATGTAATCATACAGGGTATCGTCTGTTCGGGCCACAACCAGTTTGGCCACCTGTTCCAGCGAAGTATGATAATCGACAACCAGCGGGTCCCGGTCCATCAGCAGGCGGATTGGCCGGTTCATATAAATAGCTACCCCGTACTGTGTAGCCAGATTGGCCAAAAACCGGTCTTTCATTAACAGGCCGACCGGCCGACCGTCCTCTACTACCGGGATGCCGCGCAGTGACAGGTTGTGATTAAAAGCCTCAATCGCCTGTGCTCCGCTGCAATCAGGATTATGCGGCGGGTCACACCTGGCAATTTCACCTACCGGCATGGTAATTGCCGTATAAAACGTTTCTTTCTTTTTTTGTTTATTTTTACGCTGAATTAGTTCTCTGATGTCCGGGCGGAGATCCAGAAACTGCGGCATTGGCTTTTGCAGCAAAAACCCCTGTCCATAGTGAATGCCAATGTCAATTAACGTATATAATTCACTGACGGTTTCAATGCCTTCAGCAATTATTTTCATATTTGTCAAAATTGCAAAATCATAAAAAGCCTTAATTAACGCCTGTTTTAAATGATCCTTGTCAATATCCCGCACCAGCTGCATATCCATCTTAATGAATTGCGGTCTGGTCTCAGCCAGCATGCGCAGTCCCGAATAGCCCGAGCCGGTGTCGTCAATGGCAATTTTATACCCTTGGCCGGTGTAATGATCAAGCACCCGGCGAAAGCTGCGATAATCCTCCACCGAGGTCTTCTCCGTAATTTCAAAAATAATGCCGGTAGGATCAAGCTGGTACTTGTCCAGCAAATCTGTGGTTAAACCCTTTTGAAACCGGACATCGTGAATAATTTTAGGATCAACATTAAGAAACAGCATTTTGTCAGGCGGCATATACTTAGCCTGTTCCAGGGCCGCCGTCCGGCAGAGCAGTTCCAGCTCCCAAAGCTTATTCAGCCGCTGGGCGGTCTCAAACAAAACACTCGGCCGTTCCAGGGCCGACCCCTGCGGACCGCGGCTTAACGCTTCATACCCGATAACAGTGCCGTCGGTTAAAGAAATCACGGGTTGAAACACCGTATTGATTTCATTTTGTTCCAATATAGCATGAAACAGCTCTGCGGCATCCGGGTCTGCCATACCTGCGCCTGGGCCGATATTTGTAAAAAATCCGGCAAAGGTCGCGATCTTTCCCCAGCTAGTATCCCACACAGCACTTCCCCCAATGATGTAGATTACTGCCCGTCTCGGCCCGCCAACCGGTTAAACCGGCCGGCATTCTTATAGTTCTTTGTCATGCTACGGTAATCAGCTTGAACGACGCCATGGACTGAACGCACTGGCAAAATTGCTCAAACAGCCTGGCCGTTGCCCGCTGGGCCTGAGGCAACGCAATGGCAGTCACTTCATGATATCGGGCATTGCCTCGCTCGCTGTCGACCAAATCATACAGATCAGCCGCCATAGCAGCATTATCCAGCAGCAGCCTTTGATTGTCCGGCCGACAGTTAAACCCGCTGAAACGGTCAACTGCATAACTGAAATAATGTGCTTTTACCCAGCCTTCATATTCTTTGTGTCCATTGAATACTTTAGCCCGGGCATGATGGGGCACACACAAATCCTGCAATAAATGCGCCGCCGCACCTAGAAAAAATACCGCGTCTCTTATTTTGCCGCCGCCCAGCGCGGTTAGACAGCGGTAATAATAACTGTTGAAACTCTCCAGAGCATTACTAAACTGCCATAGCCCCCTGCCGCCAACCGGCTCATAATAATGGCCGACATTCTTCCAGCCTTTATCGGCCCAGTATACACCGGCATTCAGCTCAGTCATATAGGTGCTGAGCAGCCGGGCATAGCCGGTATTGCCATCGCGGGCCAGAATGGTTACCGCTTGGCGGTTGCAAAATTCATGCGCTATGCCCGGCTGATCGAAAAAGCCCTGCAGCGGGCTTACCGCGGCCAGCAAAACTTTAGCGCCAAGAAGCATGGATGCATTGCCCAAGGCAGGGAAGCTCATAATAAATCCTCCTTTTATCACTTACTACAGGTTGGCTGCTGTAAAATACCGCGTGCGGAAATACCGCTCAAGAATGGCCGCTATGTTCCTGGCGGCCTGCGGCTGACGCAACTCACGGGCGATGGCCTGCATCCGCTGCAGCTGGTCCGGATTATTGAGCAGCCTGCTCACCGTGGGTTGCAGTTGGTCATCGCTTTGGACCCACACAGCCGCGCCTTTCCGGCTCATATAGCCGGCATTATCCTTCTCCTGACCGGGGATGGACTCATATAACACCAGCGGCAGCTTCATTGCCAGAGCCTCGCAAATGGTCAGTGCACCCGGTTTGGTGATTAATAGATCGGCGCAAGCCATTAATTCCGGTACCCGGTGGGAATAACCCAACAGCCGGACAATATGAGGCGAGGCCGGACTATATTGGCGCAAGGCTTGCTGCAGTTTTGGGTTTCGGCCTGTCAGCACGATCAACTGCAGGACACTGCCGCCGGCCGCTAAGTTTTCCAGCGCGTGCTTAACCCCGCCAAGGCCCAGGCCGCCTCCCATCACCAATACCGTTGGCAGGTCTTTGCTTAACCCCAGTTCCGCTGCGATGGACTGCTTATCATAAAGCTGCTCAAAAGCCGCCGCAATCGGAATACCGCTCACATGAATGCTCCGGCCGGGGATCCCCTGGGCTAAGAGTTCAGTACGCAGCTCGGGAACGCCGACAAAGTACAAATCGACTTCGGGATAAACCCACAGCCGGTGAATGGCAAAATCGGTAATGACGGCGGCCAGCGTTGTTTTAATGCCGCGCGTTTTTTTCAGATATGCAGCGGCTCCGCAGGGAAAAGGGTGCGTACAGATGACCAGGTGAGGGCGGTATTTACGGATCAATTTTTCCATCGTCTTTTTCATGATGACCGCCATCAGATTCTGTACCGGCAAGCCGCTGCCGGACAACTTGGTCCAGCGGTATAAAACATCGTACATGCTTGGCGACAAATGCAGCATCTTTAAATAAGTCTCTTTCAGCAGCGTGTTAAAGTAAGAATTCTCCTGATCCATAAAGTCCACGATCTTCACCGTGGCTCCCGGATTTTCCCAGGCAATCCGGCCGGCAATAGCCTCAGCCGCCTGATTATGCCCTGAACCAATAGAAGCTGAGACAATCAGGACTCTTTTAGGATTTGGCCGCATTGTTCTCTCCTCCATTTCAACCTCAGTATAATACAGGACAAACCGCTCTCTTGTTAAAAAGAGGTTAAGTCCGGTTAACGACAGGTTATTTATTTGTAAATTAAACACGTGTCTAATTTTGACAATCATTTCAGGGTTGCGGTGCGAAGCTTTATCCCACTATAATGGAATTACCTAAGGAGGGATGGGTTTGATAAAATGGAGCTTCCGCACCAGAATTCTAATCTCTTTTTTGATCCTGGTTACTGTTGCCTTAGCGCTGTTAGGCAGTTATCTGTTATGGTTTTTTTACCGGCAAAATTTAGAATGGCAAACCGCCCACCTGGTAACCAACGCCAAAATAACCGAACAATTGCTGGAAGAATACATGAACGGTCCCCGCGAAAAAGCCGGTATTGACGAAAAAATTAAAGAGCTGAGCGGTAAAATTGATCTTCGCATTACCATCCTTGATATCACCGGCACAGTATTGGCTGATTCATGGGAGCATCCCGGCACGATGGAAAACCATCTGGAGCGTACGGAAATCCGGGCTGCACTGACTGGCGACTATGGCACAGCCATTCGCTATAGTGCAACCACCGGTCAAAATATGCTTTATGCCGCGCTTCCCATCAAACGCGGCAATGAACTGATCGGCATTGTTCGCACAGCCAGTACGCTGGCCCCGGTCGAAGCCGATTTCTCCCAAATTCGCTCGACCTTGCTGGCGGCGATTTTCGCTGCGGCCTTGCTAACCATTTTACTGAGCATACGTCTGGCCCGCAAATATACTGCGCCAATTGAGGAAATAACCGCCGCCGCCAAACAAATTGCCGATGGCGATCTGAGCCGTCGTATCCACATCCGCACCGGTGACGAACTCGAACTGCTGGCCCATACCATTAACCAGCTAACCTCCAATCTTGATGATAAAATCAATGAAACCTCAGCCGAAGCAAAAAAGCTGTCTTTAATTCTCACCCATATGGATAATGCCGTAATTCTCCTTGATCATTACGGCCAGGTTACCGGAGCGAATAAAAAAGCCCGGGAGATCTTCAACATTGCCGATGCGATGATTGGCAGGCACAGTCTTGAGGTAATCGGCAATAGCTTGCTCAATCAGACAGTACAAGCCGTTATTGCTGAAAACCATACCAAAACCATTGAATTAAAAACAAATATTCAGGGCAGCCAGCGTATTTTCCAGGTGTTTTTTGCCCCGATTACCAACAGCGGTCAGCCGGCGGCAGGCGTACTCAGCGTTTTCCATGACATAACCGCCTTGCAGGAACTCCATGAACGGCAAATTGATTTTGTCGCCAACGCTTCTCATGAGCTGGGCACACCGCTGACGGCAATCCGGGGCTTTGCCGAAACACTGCTGGACGGCGCACTGGAAACACCTGAACTGCGTCACAAATTTGTTTCGATTATTCACACGGAAGCAGAACGCATGAACCGCCTGCTTAAAGCCCTGCTGCAGCTGGCCAAACTGGACTCCCAGGAATACCGGCGGCAGATTCAGCTTGAACCAATTGCCCTTCAGCCGCTGCTGCAAACAGTTGCCCAGGAACTGAGCGTTCAGGCCGGCCTCCAACAACAGGAAATTATCATTGACCCGGCTTCTGATGCTGAAGCCGTGGCTTTGGCCAATTATGACTGGCTCAAGCAGGTAATGGTTAATCTGGTGGAAAATGCGGTTAAATACACTCCGGCCAATGGTAAAATAATGCTTAAATGCCAGTCGACGGCCGCTGGCGTGCTGGTAGAAGTCCGGGATACGGGCATCGGCATCCCGGCCAAGGATCTGCCGTTCATCTTTGACCGTTTCTACCGGGTGGATCGCTCCCGTACCCGGACGGCCGGGGGCAGTGGCCTGGGTCTGGCCCTGGTAAAGTTCATTATTGAAATGCTCGGCGGCGCCATCCAGGTGGAAAGCCAGGTTAATCTCGGCACAACCTTTACCTTCAGACTGCCGCCGGCCGGCTAAATATTTCATTATTTTTTACTGCACCACTGCCAGTCATGCATATAATGGATTAAGATATCTAATAAGGAGGATTTACGCTTACCCTGCTCCGCTCCGCCGCCCCCTTCTCAGGGAGTTAAGAGCGGCTAAGTCCTGGATAAGAACGGCTAAGATCAGCTGGAGTTAAAACCCCCGGCTGAAATCAGGTCTTCTTATATAAAACTCTGGATAAATCTAAAGGGGGTCACGGATTTGGCTAAACACTATGTACTTGACACCAATGTTTTGCTTCATTCCCCGCATGCCTTATTCGCCTTCAGCGAACACACCGTCGTCATTCCTGAAGTGGTGTTGGAGGAACTGGACAAATTTAAGGCCGAAGCAACCGAACGGGGAGCCAACAGCCGCCAGGTAAGCCGAATGATTGATGCTTTCCGGGTAACAGGCAACCTGCTGGATGGGGTGAAGCTAAATGAACTCGGTGGTATTCTAAAAATTGAGGCCAACCATCTGGATATCCCGATTCCTATCCATTGGGACAGGAAGAAAGCCGATAACCGCATACTCCAGGTATGTAAAGGTCTTGTCGAAAATGGTCAGCCCACTGTTCTGGTCAGCCGGGATACAAACCTCCGGGTAAAATCAACCATTCTTACTATTCAGGCCGAGGATTTCAACAATGACCGTGTACCGGCCATTGAACAGCAATACACCGGCCGGCTGGAGGCCTATGCGGCCTCAGACGTCATCAATGAATTTCACCGCGATGATCAAAATTCGATTAGTCCGGAATGCATCAAAATATATGACACGGCGTCACATACCATGTCCAATCCGGTATTGGTGCCGAATCAGTTTTTACTTTTACGCTCTCCCGACAACAGCCGGCATACTGCCTTGGGCAGATTTGACGGCAAGCATATTGTTCATCTCAAATACCGCAGCCGCAACCCATTTGGCGTCAACCCGCGCAATGTCGGACAAATCTTCATGCAGGAGTGCCTGATGACCAGTCCGGAAGAAGCGCCGCTGGTCATCATCAAGGGGCCGGCCGGTACTGCCAAAACTTTTTATTCACTGGCTGTCGGACTATATCATAACCTGGACTGCCGCCCCCGGCAATATCATCATATCCTCATCTGCCGGCCCAATATCCCAATGGATGAGGAAATAGGCTTTTTACCCGGCTCGGAGAGCGAAAAAATCAGTCCTTATATGCGAGGCATCAGAGACAATCTGTTCACCCTTATGTCCGGGCCGGCGGCAGCCGACTCCAAAGAAGTGGCCCAAATTGAAGACACCGTTCAGATGCTGTTTGACAAGCGGATTATTCAAGCCGAGGCGCTCGCTTACCAACGCGGCCGTTCCTTGCAGAAATACTGGATGATTCTGGACGAAATGCAAAACTCGACCCCCAAACAGGCCAAAGGGGTGATTACCCGTCCTGGTTTGGGAACAAAGATTATCCTGCTGGGCGATCCGGCCCAAATCGACCACCCCTATCTCGACAGTCAAACCAACGGTTTGGTCTATGCCAGTGAAAAAATGCTGGGCAGCAGCCTCTGCTATCAGGTTACCCTAACGCATGATGAATGCGAACGTTCGCCCCTGGCCGCTGAGGCCGCCCTGCGCATGTAAGGGATCACGGCATCATTGCGGGCTGGACGAACGATCCCATTTGCTGGCGCCAATAATTCCGGCAAAGCTTGATTCTCCAGTCAGTCGCTGTGCGTGGCCCGGTAATTCAAATGAATTACCGGGCCACGCTGTGTTCAGAAATCTTGGTGCCGTCAACCGCGTTCCACCCATACACCAGTCTTTATCATCCTGTATTTGCCAAGACATTAGTACCTTCTCGTTGCTAAATATTAAATCCTGCCTTGCGCCTTATTAATATCATTTGCCAAGGCAAGGCTTCTCACCTTCCCAATCCCGCCGAAAACCGGGGCCGGTTCCTGCTCGTTTTTAACGAGCAGGAACCGGCCCCGGTTTTCGGCGCACTATTCTTCGTTCGCCAGCAGTCCGCTTTCCTTACTTCTTTCGCATTCGCCGGCCGGTTGCCAGGTAAATAACCCACTCGGCGATATTCGTGGCATGATCGGCTACCCGCTCCAGATAACGGGCGACAAATATCAGCTGGGTTGCCTGGCTGATCGTCCGCGGATCTTCCAGCATGTAAGTTAACAGCTCACGGAAGATTTGCTGATAAAGATTATCAACACCGTCATCAGCCTGGCATACCTGTTCGGCCAGGGCAATGTCGAGACTGGTGTAGGCCGCCAGTGAATCCTTAAGCATCGCCTGCGCCATATCGGTCATGCGGGGCAAATCCACCAGAGGTTTAATGAATGGTTCCCCAGCCAGTTTCAAGGCAATTTTAGCAATATCAAACGCATGATCGCCAATTCGCTCCAGATCGGTTGTTATTTTAAGACCGGTGCCGATAATCCTCAAATCCCGCGCCAAAGGCTGCTGGGTGGCAATCAGCACCATGCACTTATCCTCAATATCCACTTCCATACCATCAATCATATCGTCCCCGGCCATCACTTTGTGCGCCAGCTCCCTATCCTGAGCAGCCAGCGCCTTTACCGCTTCACCAATGGCCAAACCAACCAAATTTCCCATTTCGGATATATCGCAGCGTAAATTCTCCAGCTCATGGTTATAACTCTGCCTGGTACTTGACAAATCCCTCGCCTCCCGCGTTTTATTGTTATTTATGCTAGCCAAACCGGCCGGTGATATAGTCCTCGGTGCGCTTATCCTGCGGCCTGGTGAAAATAGCATCGGTTTGATCATGCTCAATCAGTTCGCCATTCAAAAAGAAGGCCGTATAATCTGATACGCGGGCAGCCTGCTGCATATTATGAGTAACTACAACGATGGTATAATTCTGCTTTAATTCAGTGATCAGTTCCTCAATCTTCATTGTGGAGATAGGATCAAGCGCCGAGCAGGGTTCATCCATCAGCAAAACCTCCGGCTCGACCGCCAGCAGCCTGGCAATACACAGCCGCTGCTGCTGGCCGCCGGACATCCCCATCGCCGAGGTATGCAGCCGGTCCTTAACCTCATCCCACAACGCAGCGCCACGTAAGCTCTTTTCAACAATTGAATTAAGGGCGGACTTATTGGTCAAACCATGAATGCGCGGTCCGTAAGCCACGTTATCATAAATCGACATCGGAAATGGGTTTGGCCGTTGGAATACCATGCCAATCCGTTTTCTCAGCATGACCACATCAGTGTCAGGATGATAAATGTTGATATGATCCAGCAGCACTTCACCCTCAATCTTAACGCCTTCAACCAAATCATTCATCCGGTTGAGCGTTTTAATAAAGGTCGACTTGCCGCAACCGGAAGGCCCAATCAATGCCAACACGCTATTTTTTACCACCTGAATGGAGATTTTATTTAGCGCCAGAACATTTCCATAATATAATTTAAGTTTATTCGCCTGTATCTTATACTCCATAGCTATCCCTCCTGCTGCCATTACAACTGTTCCTATCGGCAATATATCATAAAGCTCCGGTGTAATTGTTAATTTTCCGTTACGTTTTTGTTAACTTAAGCGGAGCTGCGCCTGTCTCTTGTTGCGCCGAATGGCTAAATGCAACTGCTGGCGGTCAGCGGCCGCCAGCCCGGAATATTATCTCAATATTGTAATAATATAGAATAAATTGTCTATTCGTGTTAGAATTGATATGCGTGCTATTACTGAGGGAAGGTGAAACAAATGCGTATCAAAATTCCCAACATCGACCGCGTGGGCCTGGTGCTTGATATTGCCCAAATTCTTGCCGCCCGGCAAATCAACATTATCTCCATGGAGGTCGAATTAAAAATAGTGTATCTTGAAACCGCGCCGCTGGACGAGCAAACGACGGCAGACCTGTGCCGGGAGCTTCGTACAATCCCCGGTGTTTTGGATCTTGCGCCTGTTGACCTTATGCCTCACCAGGAAAAATCGGAACAGCTTAATACGGTGCTTGCCGCCGCCAATGACGGTATTTTAGCCATCGACAGGCATGGACGGATTACCCAGTACAACCCGGCCGCAGAAAAAATTATGCACATTCCCTGCAGCAAGGCCTTGGGGCAGGAATTGCTGGCCGTATTTCCCTATTGCCATTCGCTGGTGGAATCAATGAAAAACGGTCTGGCCTATACCAATCGCGAGGTATTTGTCGGAGAAACAAACAGTCACTATCTTGTCAGCAGTCGTCCCTTACTGGATAAGTCCGGTGAAATTGCCGGAGCAATGGCCATTCTGAAAGACATTCATGATGTACGAAAACTCTTTCAGCAACTTACCGAGCAGCCTGCCCTGACTTTCCAGGAAATTCTCCATCGCAGCAAATCCATGCAACAGGTCATTGCGTTGGCCAAAAATTATGCCAGGGGCAATTCCACGGTTCTTATCCGCGGCGAAACCGGCACCGGCAAGGAATTATTTGCCCGGGCCCTGCATACTGCATCCTCACGGGCCGATCATATATTTTTGCCAGTAAATTGCGCGGCTATCCCCGGAGCCCTGCTGGAAAGCGAGTTATTCGGTTATGAAGAAGGCACCTTTACAGGAGCGGTTAAGGGCGGTAAGCAGGGCCTGTTTGAATTAGCCAATAAAGGCACGTTGTTTCTGGATGAGATTGGGGAAACCTCTTCTCACTTGCAGGCAAAATTGCTGCGTGTTCTCCAGGACCGCAAAGTACGGCGGATTGGCAGCAGCCGGGAAATCGCCGTCGATGTCCGCATTTTAGCGGCAACCAACCGTAATCTGGAGGAAATGATTGCCACAGGCGGGTTCCGGGAAGATTTATATTATCGCCTTAACGTTATCCCTTTATTCCTGCCGCCCCTGCGCGAACGCCGGGAGGATATACCTTTGCTGGTCGATTTTTTTCTCCGCCGGTTTTCGGCCAGGCTGCATAAGCAGGCGGATACCGTCAGCGAAACAGCTTTGCAAAAGCTGTGCGGCTACGCCTGGCCCGGCAACATCCGCGAACTGGAGAATGTTATTGAGCGCGCCGTCAATATTGTCACTGGCTCTACGCTGCTGGCCGAACATATTATTCTGCACCATGATACACCGGCCTGCAAACCGCTATTGCCGCCTCACACCCTGGAAGAAGCGCTGGAAAAAACAGAACGTGAAGTATTATGCCTGGCCCTGCAGCATTCTCATACTTCCCGGCAGCTCGGCAAACTGCTCGGTTTGTCCCATACAGCGGTTCTCAAAAAGCTGCGCAAACACGGTTTATCCCTCAACCATTTTACGCCGGCCTGAAGAAACTGCCGGCTTGAACAGATAAGCGAATCTGTCCAACCATGTAAAAGACCAGCACCGTGGTGGACGCAACGATGATAAAAAGGGGCGCCGTTACATAAAGAATATGTAACGCACCCCTGTCGCCAAGGCAACCGCCGTTTTCAGCCTGCGTACCATTTTTCAATCAGCTGCAACAACCGAAGCCGGGCATCGGCTTAATGTTATTGTTTGCCGGAAGCATGTTTTGCCTCATCCTGATTTAAGGTACTATGTTTATAACTATAACCGAAATATACCGCCAACCCGATGACGCACCAGACGACAAAACGAATCCAGGTATCGGCGGGCAAATTGTACATTAAGAACCCGCAGGACAGCACCGCAAGCGGAGATATAACGATCAGCGCCGGACATCTAAAAGACCGGGGAATGTCCGGTTTCGTATACCTGAGTACCAAAACGCCCACCGCAGCAACCACAAAAGCGCTTAATGTTCCGATATTCGCCATTTCGGCAATCAGGCCGATCGGCGCAAAACCGGCGATGGCGCTGACCAGGATTGCGCCAACAATGGTAACCAGATACGGAGTTTTATAAACCGGATGAACTTTGCAGATGGAAGAAGGAACCATGCCGTCACGGGACATCGCAAAGAATACCCGGGCCTGGCCGTATAAAAAGACCAGCAGCACGGTGGTAATGCCGCAAATAGCGCCGACCCCAACCAAGGCTGAACCAATATTATAGCCGATATAACGCAGGGCGTAAGCGACCGGCTCGGGATTATTCAGCTGGGTGTAGGGGACAACACCGGTCAAAACGCCGGAAACAGCAATATATAAAATTGTACATACCACAAGTGAACCAATAATACCAATTGGCAAATCCCTGCTTGGATTGTGGCACTCTTCAGCCGAGGTCGCCACAGCATCAAAGCCGAGATAAGCGAAAAAGACAATTGCCGCGCCGCCGGCCACTCCGGCAAAGCCAAACGGCATGAACGGTTCCCAGTTAGCCGGATTGACTTTGGGACCGGCCAGAAATAAAAAGATGAATACGGTGGCCAGTTTAATGATAACAAGTACCCTGTTCAGCTTGGTGCTTTCCCTTGTTCCCCGTACCAGCAAAATGCTGAGAAACATAACGATGATAATTGCCGGTATATTGATTATGCCGCCGTCAGCCGGTACCAGAGTATACGCTGCCGGCAAATCAATGCCGCCGGCTCGGAGCAGCCCGACTACATAGCCTGACCAGCCGGCGGCAACAGCACTGGCCGTTACCGTGTACTCCAAAATCAGATTCCAGCCGACTAAAAAAGCCATGAACTCGCCAAGTGAGGCATAAGTATATGTGTAAGCGCTGCCCGCCGAGGGAACAATGGAAGCAAATTCGGCGTAGGCCAGACCGGCAAATACACAGGCCAGACCGGAAAGCACAAACGACAGCATAAGCGCCGGGCCGGCGTAATTGGCCGCTGCAACCCCGGTAAGAACAAAAATTCCGGTGCCAATAATACTGCCGATCCCCAAAAATATCAAATCAACAGCGCTCAGACTTTTTTTCATTCCCGATTTTTCGGCCATGGCCCTTAAAGTTTCTATGCTTTTCGTTCTGAATAAGTTCATACACATCCTCCTGTAATTTATTCGAATCTTCAATTAATTGTCCGGCATTACATTGGTTCTATGTCAGCAAAGAAGCAGCGCGTAGTTTCGGACAACGCCATTTGTTGACATAGAACCCTGTTGCCGGCTGCTCCCTACAGCAGTTCATTCAATTGATAATAAACGGTGTTCAGAGCAGCGGCAACACTCTGATAAGTCACCTTACCATCGAGCACATTAACGCCTTTCGCCAACCCCGGATGGTCAAGGACAGCCTGTTTCCAGCCTTTATTGGCAATTTGCAGGGCATAATCCAAAGTAGCGTTCGTCAGCGCAAGCGTGGATGTACGGGCGACAGCACCCGGCATATTGGCTACCGAATAATGAATGACGCCATACTGGGTATACGTAGGCTCGCTATGGGTAGTAATCCGGTCAACCGTTTCAATGGAGCCTCCCTGGTCAATGGCCACATCGACAATTACCGAACCGACTTCCATTGTCTCAACCATCTCCCGGCTTACCAGCTTAGGCGCTTTGGCGCCCGGAATGAGTACCGCCCCTACCAGCAGGTCTGCCTTGCGCACCCAATTGGCGATATTATAGCTGTTGGACATCACGGTCACCACACGGCTGCCGAAAATATCGGCCAGATAGCGGAGCCGTTCTAACGAGCGGTCGATGATCGTCACGCGGGCGCCTAGGCCAACGGCCATTTTGGCTGCATTCGCGCCGACAATACCACCGCCGATAATGACTACCTGCGCAGCCTCAACCCCCGGCACACCCCCGAGCAAAACGCCTTTGCCGCCATAGGGCTTTTCAAGAAACTGCGCGCCAATCTGCACTGCCATACGGCCGGCTACTTCACTCATTGGCGACAGCAGGGGCAAAGAATGGTTAGGGCCTTCAATTGTCTCATAAGCAATACCGACCACTTTTTTGCTTAGCAGGGCTTTGGCCAGCGCCGGTTCAGGCGCTAAATGCAGATACGTGTAAAGGATCTGCCCCTCATGAAACAATTCATATTCCTCCGGCAGCGGTTCTTTTACCTTAATGATCATCTCAGCTTCGGCAAATAACGCTTTTTTATCACTCATAATCAGGCCGCCGGCTTTACGGTAGCTTTCATCCTGAAAGCCGCTGCCGCCGCCGGCATTTTTTTCAATCAGGACGGTATGACCGGCCTTGCACAGTGCTTCGGTACCCGCTGGAGTAAGCCCCACCCGGTTCTCGTTATTTTTAATTTCTTTCGCTACCCCAATAATCATGATTACGTCCCTCCATAAATAAATTTCATTCCCCGTCTCTGAAAAAATAATGCAAGAACTATGCCAAACCGCAAAAGCCCTAGGACAGTTAGTCCTAGGATAGATCGCCACCTAAGCATTCGGCTTATCATGCGGTCTTTTTTCGCCCTGCTTCGTCGTCGGCGCCTTGCATGTCCGATCATTGCGGCTTCTTCCGCCGCGCAGGGCAAAAAAAAATTCTCTCATTCTAATCTCAAAATTCGAGCGATGTACGACTAGTATTTCCGGGAAACTTTTGTTTACACTTGCCGGAATAATAAGTTTCCAGGTGGAAACTTATTATTCCGGATACTCCCGGCCCAGGCATTCTTATGAATTGGCGGGACATGCATTTAGCGCAGGTGCATGCTAAATAACGGCAAAAAACGGCTGACGCCGCCGGTCGGGTGGCAGCCAATGGCCGGTAATTAAATATCGCGAAACCGGTAACCAACCCCGCGCACCGTCTCAATAGCTTCAGCAATCTCCGGTTCAGCCGCCAGTTTTGCCCGGAGATGGCGAACATGCACATCAACCGTTCTGGTGTCGCCAAAGTATTCGTAGCCCCAGACCTTTTCCAGCAGCTGCTCACGACTGTACACCCGCCCTAAATTGGTAATAAACAATTTAAGCAGTTCATATTCTTTCGGTGTCAACTCCAGTTTATCCTTGCTTAGAAAGGCTTCATACCGGCTGAAATTTAATCTGAGCTTCCCAATCATCAACTCACCGGCCGGTAAGCTCTCCTTGTTGCTGCGGCGGAGCACCGCCTTAATTCTAGCCACCAGTTCACGCGGACTGAACGGTTTTGTCAAATAATCGTCTGCCCCCAGCTCCAGGCCGATAATTTTGTCAATTTCCTCATTTTTTGCAGTCAGCATGATGATTGGAATACCGGCGGTATTCTGCTGGCTTTTCAGGTTCCGGCAGATTTCAAGACCGTCAAGTCCAGGCAGCATCAGATCCAGCACGACTAAATCCGGCTTCTCGTTTTTGGCGATGCTCAGGCCGTCAGTTCCCGTCTCGGCTTCCAGTACATGATAGCCTTCTTTTTGCAGGTTAAATTTCAGCAACTCCCGGATTGACGCTTCATCATCCACAATTAATATTGTTCCCGTCATTTTCTCACTCCCTACAGATAATTTATCTGAATGATAGTTAAATAAAAACCAGGTTAAAAAAATTAACCTGGTTTTTATTGTATATTATTGATTAATGGCGTCTTTCAAACCTTTACCAGCCTTGAACACAGGGTTCTTGGAAGCTGGAATGGTAATTTCAGCGCCGGTTTGCGGATTGCGGCCTTTTCTTTCTTCGCGGGTTTTCACTTCGAAAGTGCCAAAGCCGATAATCTGCACTTTATCTTCGAGTACCAAAGCTTCTTCAATGCTGGCGAACAAAGCGTTTACAGCTTTCTCGGCATCTTTTTTAGTAAGGCCGGCTTTTTCGGCAATGCTGGCTACCAATTCAGTTTTATTCACAAATTCATCCTCCTCGTGAAATCGTTACGAATAGCATAATTCGCTATTTGTGTTTTTATTCCTGTCTACTCAGAAAAAATTTGGCAAAAATTACTGGCTTATCCTTCCGCGAGTTTTGCTTCATCCCACAGCTGATCAAGCTCAGCCAGCGTAAGTTGCTCCCAGTTAAGCCCTTTTTCGCCGACGGCGGCTTCCATATGGACAAACCTGCGCTTAAATTTGCTATTGGTTACATTCAACGCAATCTCCGCATCCACCTTCAAAAATCGCGCTAAATTTACAACCGCAAATAAAATATCGCCCAGTTCACCTTCCATCGCCTCTGTGTCGCCACTTTCAATCGCAGTTTTAAGCTCAGCAATCTCTTCCTCTATCTTTTCCCAAACCGGGGCAATATTATCCCAGTCAAAACCTACTTTCGCAGCTTTTATCTGCAGCTTGCAGGCTTTCATCAAACCGGGCAGCTCCGGCGGGATACCGTCAAGCACCGACGGTCGTTCATGCCCTTTTTCCTGCTGCTTGATCTGTTCCCAGTTCAGCACCACTTCACCGGCATCCTGTACGGTGACATCGCCGAAAACATGAGGATGGCGGCGTACCAGCTTGGCGGCGACGCCATCAATGACCTCCTGCATGGTAAAATCACCGCACTCTTCAGCAATACGGGCATGAAATACGATTTGCAACAACAGATCGCCCAGTTCTTCACAAAGCTGACCGGCGGATTTAAGATCAATCGCCTCAAGCACCTCATAAACTTCCTCAACCAAATAACGGCGCAGGCTCCGATGGGTCTGCTCAATATCCCACAGACAGCCGCCAGGCGCCCTCAGACGGGCCATTATGTCAATGACAGGGGAAAGTTCAAATTGGCCCGGCCCGGCTTGTCCTGGCGGAACGTAGACGCTTGTCAGATGATCAATGACCGGCAGCCGGTCCAGTTCATACAAGGGAATTTTACGGACTTCCTCACCGGGAAGCCCCAGATTGCGCGCCACGATAATTTCATCGTCATCCGCATACCATTCCATCAGCGACAGCTTGGCTTCTGAAGCAACCTGCCGGCTGTAGATCTGCGTAACAACCAGGCCGGTTGACGGCTTGTCCCGCAAGACCGCCAGATCAATGCTGTCCAGAATGGTCATACCGGCTGCCGGGTCCACTCCCAGCCGGACATACAGCACCTCCAGAAAGCTCATCCCCGGCGCAATCTTAACCGCTATGTTCCGTTCAGCCGCTAGTAATCGAATCAGGCTTACTGTTTTTTCCGCCACAAGCGGACTTCCCGGAACGGCATAAACTACTTTTTGCCCTTTTTCAACTTTCGCCAGGCAGTCTCTGGCAATAAAATCATAGACTGCGTCAAAGGTCGGCTGGGCATCATAAACATCATCATAGCTTACAAAGCTGACGCCGCGCTCCTTCAGCCCGTCAACCGTAGGATGCTTGGCCGTCCTAAGCAGCACTAAATCCGCCGCTGCCAGCAGATCCCAGGTCTCCAGGGTAAGCAGGCCGAGCGAGCCCGGCCCCAGTCCAACAATCATCAATTCTCCCAATCCAGTCATCCCCTTATTTTTTTAACAGCCGTAATTTTCGCAGTATAGCAAGCAGCTTGCCGCCTACTTTCGGCACCCGTTCCACATCGCGTTCATTGACGCCGCCCAGCAGCAGCAGGGACAGGCCATACACGCCCACGCCGATGACAATGGCGATTAAGGTAGCCAGAGTGTTGCTGAATAACTGTCCCATTACCGCATCATAGGTTAAGAGCACCACCCCGCCCATAATGGCGGCTGAACAAATTGCTTTGAGGGTATCCGGCAAACTGATGCTAAAGCCCACATAACGGTAGACAAAATAAATATTCAAAACGGCGGCCACCGCGAAGTCGGCATTGGTAGCCCAGGCGGCGCCTTTAATGCCCAGCGAGGGAATTGCCGTGAGCACCCAGCTTAATACCACTTTTACGGCAGCCGATATTGCCATGTTGATCAGTGGAATGGTGGTATGACCCAGTCCCTGCAAAACACCGGTGGTCACCTGCCCCATCCCCAGCATAACAATCCCAATCGATAGAACCGCAATTGAGGTGCCGGCGTTGGGTGTGCCGTAAAGCATTTGCGATATTGGCGCAGCCAGCAGCCACATGCCTACAAAACTGGGAATGGTAATCAGATTGGCAATCCGCATCGCTGTGGCCGTACGCTGATAAATGCGCTTATGATCCCCTAGCGTAAATGCTTCTGATACCGCTGGCACCAGGCTGGCGGCCAGCGATGCGGTAAGAATGGTCGGTAAATTAACCAATGCCACCGCCATGCCGGTTAAATAGCCAAACAGCTCGGTGGCCTGCTCAACCGTAAAGCCCGCAACTTCCAGTCTGGCCGGAACAATCAGGAGATCAATATTCGATACCAGGGGCAGCATAATATTGGCCAGCGAAACCGGCAGAGCCAGTTTAACCATTCGGGAAATAATACGGATACTTGATTCCTGTTTAACGTCGGCCTGCAGTTGCGCCTGAATTTGATAGACCTTACGCTGACGCCAGTAATAATAAAGCAGCACCAGTAAGCCGGCGGCGGCACCTGGCCCGGCGCCAAAGCTGGCCCCGGCGGCGGCATATTCCAGTCCCTGCGGCAGCAGAATAAAAGCCAGGGCAATCATCGTGACTACCCGCACCAGTTGCTCGAAAATCTGGGAAACAGCGGTAGGGGTCATCATTTGCAATCCCTGGAAATAACCGCGGTAGCTCGATAGCACGGTGACAAAGAATATCGCCGGCGCTAACGCAGCTATCGCGTAGTAGGCTCTGGCATCACGCACATACTGGTTTTCCACCAGCCAGCCGGCGCCGAAGTACAATAAAAAACTAAAAATCAACCCGGTAACCGCCAGCACGCTTAAGGAAATACGAAATACCCGGTTGGCGCCACGATAATCAGAACGGGCGATTTTTTCAGCCACGATAATTGAAATTGCCACTGGGATACCGGCTGATGATACACTTAACGCCAGTAAATAAATGGGATAGGCCATCTGATACAAGCCAATGCCCTCGCCCCCCAGCAGCCGGGACAGCAGAATCCGGTTCACCGACCCAATGATTTTAACAATAATCCCTGCTATTGTTAAAATCAGCGCACCTCTCAAAAATGTGTCTTTACTCACTAAAGTCATTCCTCTCCCAAAGCGCTATTAAACTTGTCAAGTGAGCCTTACCCGGAGAATAGGTTTTTATCTACCTGGTAGTATTATAGCAAAGAACAGGCCTCATTCCAAAGAAATCCGGTAAAATATTCCGGTAATAGAAAAGTAGCGAACGGCGTCCGCTACTCATAAAACAACAGAAGGCAATAATTATTGTGACATTTGTTTAGCTAGAAAACCTGCAGCAGTTTCGGCGAGTTTAATTTCCATATCACCCATTTGGACGCCAGCTTGTTTAGAGCAAATCACTACTGCACCAATGGCATCGCCCTCGACGATGATCGGCGCAATCACTTCGGCGGTAAACTTCACCGCATCGTCATCCTCGTCATCCACATCAATTGGGTTGGCTTTTCCATGTTTATTCTCGCTTGGATTGTTAATTAACACCGCTTTGCGGTCTTCCATTACTTTTTCTAAGATCGAGCCTATCGGCTTGTTCAAGAACTCTTTCTTTGAAGCGCCGGCGACAGCGACGACATTGTCGCGGTCAGCGATAAGAATGATCTGGCCGATAGCTTCATATAAAGAATCGCAGTATTCCTTAGCGAAATCACCCAGTTCACCTACCGGGGAGTATTTTTTCAGGATAACCTCACCTTCACGGTCCACATAAATTTCCAGTGGGTCTCCTTCACGTATTCTAAGTGTTCTACGGATTTCTTTTGGTATTACCACTCTTCCTAGGTCATCAATTCTTCTAACGATTCCTGTCGCTTTCACCAGTATCCCCCCTTTTCTACAGTTTTTGACATTTAGCCTCAGTGATAGTATATATCCCGCCAATCATTTTTATTCATTGATTGCCCTTCGGCCCAAAATGGCCGCAAGTGCTTATTTTATCAGGACTTTAAGCAATTTGTGCAGAACATCTAGTAAATTATTTTCCGCTAATTTGGTCAACCGCAGCTTGATTATTTCCGGAGGTCCCGGCAGCATTGTCACATTACTGCCGAATTGCGCTTTAAGTTCCAAAATGCCGGTGATATTGACATTCGGTTGATCGCCAAAAATAATTTCCAGTCCTCTGAGCTGTTGAATAATAGATTTAACGCCCAACTGCCGGGCAATATTTTTAATGCGGGCCACCGTCAACAAATTTAATACTGGTTTGGGCGGATCCCCAAACCGGTCAATCAGTTCATCCAGCAGCTGGCTTACATGCTCTTCATTGCGGATGGCGGCAATTCTCTGATATATTTCAATCTTATGCATGGCATCGCCAATATAGTCGCCGCTTAAATAAGCTTCCACATTTAATTCTAAAACAGGTTCAACCGGCAATTCCACCCGCCGGCCGGTTCTAAGCTCCTGGACCGCTTCCTCCAGCAGACGGCAATACATTTCAAACCCTACACTGGCAATATGGCCGTGCTGCTGGGCCCCCAGCAAATTACCGGCGCCGCGAATTTCCAAATCGCGCATGGCAATTTTAAAACCGGCTCCCAGCTCGGCAAATTCCTTAATGGCCTGCAGCCTTTTTTCAGCAACCTCGGTTAGCACTTTATCGGCCCGGTAGGTAAAGTAGGCAAAAGCCATCCGGTGTGACCGCCCTACCCGCCCGCGCATCTGGTAAAGCTGAGACAGCCCGAAATGATCGGCGTCGTAAATAACAATCGTATTGGCATTGGAAACATCAAGGCCATTTTCAATAATACTGGTGCACACCAGCACTTCATCATGACCTTCATAGAAATCAAGCATAACCTGCTCCAGCAATTCTTCCGGCATTTGCCCGTGAGCGCTTTGAATTTTGGCGTCAGGCAGCATTTCAGACAGCTGCCGCTGCACTTTATCGATGGTTTCCACCCGGTTATAAACAAAATAGACCTGTCCGCCGCGTTTTAGTTCCCGCTTAATGGCATCCCTGATGATCTGCTCGTTATATTCGACGACATAGGTTTGTACGGGAAACCGGTCTTCCGGCGGAGTTTCAATAATACTCATGTCCCGGGCATTGACCAGTGACATGTGCAGAGTCCGCGGAATTGGCGTGGCGCTTAATGTCAGCACATCAATATTGCAGCGCCATTTTTTCAGCTTTTCCTTCTGCGCCACCCCAAACCGCTGTTCCTCATCGACGATCAGCAGTCCTAAATCCTTAAATACCACATCCGCGTTCAACATCCGGTGGGTGCCGATCAGTACATCCACCTGGCCGCTGGCCACCTTGGCCAGTGTAGCTTTTTGTTCTTTGGCGCTGCGAAAACGGCTGACCACATCAACCACCGGGCCAAAACCGGCAAACCGGCTGAGAAAAGTCTGAAAGTGCTGCTGGGCCAACACCGTTGTCGGTACCAGCACTGCTACCTGTTTCCCACTCATTACCGCCTTAAAGGCCGCTCTAATCGCTACTTCGGTTTTACCAAAGCCAACATCCCCGCAGAGCAACCGGTCCATTGGCCGGGGCTTTTCCATATCAGCTTTAATTTCGGCGATTGCCGCCAGTTGATCCGGAGTTTCTTCAAACGGAAATGTATCCTCAAACTCTTTCTGCCAGGGCGTATCAGGTTCAAAAGCATAACCGGCGCCAACTTGCCGTTCGGCGTATAAAGCCAGCAATTCCTTGGCCATATCGGCGACAGCCGCTTTGGCCTTGCTTTTGGCTTTTAGCCATTCGACGCCGCCCATTTTATGCAGTCTGGGCGCTTCACCTTCTGAACCGATATATTTTTGCAGCAAATGCACCTGATCGGTCGGCACATACAGTTTATCCTCGCCGGCATAACGGATATGCAAATAATCCTTATTTACACCGCCTACGCTTAACGTTTCCACACCGACATATTTGCCAATCCCATGATTGGCATGCACGACATAGTCGCCCAGATTGATGTCCCGGAAGTAGGTGATCTGCTGTCCCTTGGCGGCGCGGGGCCGGGGACGCTTCTTTTGACGGCCGAAAATATCTTTTTCAACAATAACGGCCAGACGGGCCTGCGGCAATTCAAATCCGCCCGATAAAACGCCGACAGTAACCAGAACGGTAGAGGCGGCCAGCTGCTTTATCTTGCTGGCATAACTCGCGCTGACCCCTTGCTCGCTTAAACTTTGTTGAAAAGCGACCGCCTTATCTTCATTAGACAAAAAAATAATCGGCGTAAAGTTTCGCTCCAGCAGATTGTTAAGCTCACTAATCACCATATCCATCTGGCGGTGAAAAGGGGCAATGCCTTTAGCGGCGACACTGATAATTTCCGTTGGTTCCGTATAAGGAATTTTTTGCAGCATTAACGACAAATAAATAATATTGTAATTCTTGGCGGCCGACGTAATATCCGCCCAGGTAAACGAACGTCGCTTAAGCTCCGGATTTTCCTTAATCAGCTTACCAAGCTGTTCTCTGATTCTGGTCGGCTCATCAAAAATAATAGTAGCCGGCTGAGGCAAATAAGACAGAAATACCGCTGGTTTTGCGCTATGCTCCGGTTCGGTAAGCGGCAAAATATCGGCTTGCGTAACATTATGACTGGAACGCTGAGTAACAATATCAAACTGCCGCAGCGAATCAATCTCATCACCGAAAAACTCAATCCTGAGCGGCGCGGTCACATTCACCGGAAAAACGTCGACAATCCCGCCGCGGGCGCTGAACTGGCCAATACTGCCAACCTGATCCACCCGCTCATACCCGAACCGTACCAGGTTCTCCAGTACCTGCTCCCGTGTTATCTCGATGCCAACCGCGATATTCAGACGGTTGTTTTCGAATTCCTGCCGCGATAACCCCTTTTGCATTGCAGCCTCAATGGTCGCCAGCACAATAATTTTCTCCTGACGTACCAGCCTGCCCAGCACATCCATCCGCCGGGCCGCCAATTCCACACTTTTGGCTGCTGCCGAAAAAGTGACAATATCCAGCGCCGGCAGGTCGGCAATTACCGCATCAGGCAGCAATGTCCCAAGATCGGTATGCAATTGTTCCAGCCCCTCATTATTACCGGTAACAATAACCGTTGCCCGGGGATTCTGCTGATAAGCCGCGGCAATAACAGCGCTCTTTTGTGTTCCGGTCAATCCGTACACCACGTTCTGCCCTTGCGCCTGATAGCATTCCAAAGCCTTAGAAAACGCTACGTCAGCCTTCATTGCTTCAAAAAGTTTATTCATACTTACACCTCACCCATGCCAAAAGGGGCTTTAGCTATAGCTAAAGCCCTATATATTTAAACTAGTTGTGTTAAATCAGCCGATCTGCTAATGCAAATAATTTGGCCTTCGTGTCCATAACTGTTGTTCATCAGCCAACCCTAGCGCTTCGATGCAGCTGTCGCACAGCGATTTTACGTGCATCGTATTTGAAAAAGGATCAGCTTTTATTATATCTTGACGCTCATCGCCAGTCAAGCAGTCAAACCCCAGCTTAACTTCATCCACCTGTTCTACGTCCAGCTCGGCAATCGCTTCGCCGCAGCAGCTGCAATTGTAATAAATCCTCATTGTCAAACCCTCCTGTAACACTTCGCTATGCATATCTGCGAATAACGGTGACATTCCACACCAGATGAGCCACGATACCGGCTGCCAAAGCCAGCCAGATACTGCTGCTGAGCGTCAAAATAAACAGGGTGGCCGCCCCAAATAAGCTATGCCCGGCGATACTGAACAAAGCAGCCTTACGCCCGGTACGGCCATTTTGGCGCCAGTCATAACCGGCTTCTACCAGACCAAACGTAATATGCACCGCCAGAATATCAGCACCCAATAAAAATGCGGGCAAAGTTTTGCTGCTTTCCTCCAATAACGGACCATAGCTGATCATCGTAGTAAGGCCAATACGCCGGATCATCGCCTGGTTTAACCCAAAACTCAGCGCCGCAACCAGACAGCCAATCAAATATCCCATAATTAACCTCTGAATTCTTCTTATCAACTATTATCACCGCAGGATTGCCGGCTTATACTCCGGCCATCGGCTAAATATACCGGCATAATGAAAAAAACCGCAAGCTGCTCATGGGACGCAGCTTGCGGTCACTATTTTCAAGGTAAAAAATTCATTGGGTCGAGAGGTTGTCCGTCTTTGCGCACCTCAAAATGAAGATGCGGCCCGGTTGAATAACCGGTACTGCCCATCAAGGCAATTTGCTGGCCGGTCCGCACATACTGGCCGGCGCTGACCGAAATCGCCGACAAATGCCCGTATAACGTCGAATACCCGTTGCCATGTGCAATCATCAGCGCATAGCCATAGCCGCCATACCAGCCGGCGTAAGTTACTCTGCCGGCCAATGCCGCTGTAACCGGCGTGCCGATGTCATTGGCAATATCAATCCCGCTGTGCATCCGCCCCCAGCGTGAGCCGAACGGTGAACTGATTTCACCGCTGGCTGGCCAGCCAAACCGGCTGACTGACGCCCGTGACGCCGGAGCTGAAGGTAAATCAACAGCGACCGGTTTACCGCCAGGCACAAACAGCTTCTCTCCGATGGCCAGCCCCTCGCCGTGTTTCGCATTGGCGGCCAGTATTGCGGCAATTTCCACATTGTAGATGCTGGAAACACGCCATAACGTGTCGCCGCCGGTCACGGTATGCAGAACCCCTTTCTGCGGCAAAACCACGAGTTGATCGCCCGGATAAAGCGTTGCTCCGGCCTCCGGATTAGCGCCCAGTAAAGTGTCGACATCAATATGATAAGCTTCAGCGATACCGCTAAGCGTCTCGCCCTCACCGACTGTATGAGATTTGATTGCCGCGACTGCGGGCTGTACGGGTTGAACGGGTTGTACGGATTGTACCGGCTGCTCAACCGCTATCTCCGGCACCGGCTCGGACGGCAGCGGTTTAGCGCGCTTGCCCAAAACGGTCCCGAATAACGCCAGCAAAATAATCCCTATCAATACGGCCATCAGCAACGGCTGCTTCCTGACCCTGGTTAAGTCCACTACATCACCTCGGATTCGTATAATTGGACGACCAATATTAGCATAAACGATTGTTCATATTCTTATACATAAATTTACATAATTTTCTGGGACTGGTTATAACTTACAGCTATCTATTCATCAATCGCCTGATCACAAACAGGATAATATAGCCGATAATCGAGCCGCCGGCTACCCAGTTTAACGTTGTCATATGATCAAAATCAACCGTTGTCAGCCACAAGACCGATATAAATACCATGCTGTAGTCTACAAGTTTAATTCTGTTTTTCATCCGTTCGGCCGATGTAATCACCCGGGGCGGAGTCCTTCGTTAAGTCCCCCGGCGCACATAACCTTGCACCTCCCTCCTTATGTAGCATACCATAATCATTGCCGGACGTTAAGGCCGGATCACCAAATTCAGACAAAAAAAGCCCCAGCCGGCCAAAACGGCCGGCCAGGCTTCAGTCTTTGCGGGATACCCGCGAAGACTCGCACTGAAGTACGCGGTTAATGCAGCTTGTATAATTCCAGCCGTTTGGCTCTTTGCGCCGCAGCTGCAGGTTGCTCTCTTGGCTGCACCTCTTCCACAGCAAGCTGCAGTTCACGGGCGATCAGCTCCTTCACCCTCGGTCCGCAAAAAGCGCCCTGGCAGCTGCCGTATCCCGCCCGGGTACGCCGCCCCACTGCGCCCACAGAGCGCACCTCAATTCCCCGGTACAGGCTGTCAATAATTTCAGCCTCCGTCACTTTTTCACACCGGCAAATGATACGGCGCTCAGGATCAGCAGCATCAACATCCCCGGCAAACTCAGATCCCTTTTTAACGATAACCGGCTTTCGATAAGGCTGGAAAGCGGGATTGGGAACCAGCGCAAGACCTTTGTCCTGTAAAAGTCCGGTGACCTTAACGGCGATGGCCGGTGATGCGGTCAGCCCCGGGGAATCGATGCCCACTAAGTTAATGAATCCTTTGACCCGGCTCGCGGCAATCACCCAGTCTTTTTGGTTGGACACCGGCCGGTTGCCGGCAAATGAACGCAATGCGCGTTTCATATTAAAGCCCGGAACCGATTTGCGCGCAGTCTGTACAATATACGCCAGTGTTTTTTCATCTGTGCCGACATCTTCCTTATCGTCAACCTCTTCCGCATTGGGTCCAATCATCAGATTTCCATGATAGGTGGCAGTAAGCAAAATTCCCTTGCCCAGCCTGGTGGGTACCTGGAAAATGACCGACTTGACCAGGTAATTTTGATCTTTATCCAGGACTACATACTGCCCCCGGCGGGGAGTAATCCGGTAATCGTCTATGCCCAGCATCCTGGCGACCGTATCGCTATGAATACCGGCGGCATTCAATACATAACGGGCCGCAGCAACTTGACCGGCACCGGTAAAAACCCGGAGGCCGTCCTCAGCCTGCTCAATGCGGGTCACTTCCTGGTTCAGCTTCAGCTCTACCCCGTTCAGAACGGCGTTCTCGGCCAGAGCAACAGCAAACTCATAGGGCGAAGTTACGCCCGCGTTGGCGCAATATAATGCGCCTTTCACCTCACCGCTCAGATAGGGTTCCTTCGCGCGGGCCTGTTCCCCGGTAATGATCGCCAAGCCCTGCACCCCGTTTGCCGTCCCATATTCATATAGCTGCTGCAGCTTTGAAAAATCTTCCTCGGCAAAGGCAAGCACCAGCGAGCCTGTATTACGGTAACCGAAATTCAGCTCCTTCTCCAACTGCTCAAACATCCGATTGCCGCGAACACACAATTGGGCTTTAAGCGTTCCCGGTTCATCCGAATAACCGCCATGAACAATGCCGCTATTGGCCTTCGAGCAGCCGCAGCCAACATCATCATTACGCTCCAGTATGCAAACCGATACCCGATATTTGGCCAGTTCCCTTGCGATATTCAGACCAACCACGCCTGCGCCGATAATGCATACATCATACATGCCGACCGACCCCCTTTTCTCTGATAAGCTAAACATTTCAGCACAACCAAAAAGAAAACCTGCCTTTGGGCGGATGAATGATCGCGCTTAAAAGACGCTCATTCCGGCAGTTCTATTGTTGTGCGTAAAAATTCTAAGCATCCAGGAGCTGCCTCAGTGTGCTGCACTGCCGTCTGCGCGCCGCCGCAGCCTGCAACAAATAAACTAAGCAAGACAGCACTATCCCTGTGCAGCAACCCCTTTTTGCTGAAAACACAGCTTTCCAACCCCTTATTGTTGTTATGATACTGCCGCATTGATTGCCATGCACTATAGTATACCGGATTATAGCAGAATAGTGGCGGTAAGCCTCTTCCAGAATGGACTAAATTGGAATCATTAAAGTATAAACAGGCAGGAGGCGGCTAAATTAATTTAGCTGCCTCCTGCCTGTTTTCTATGGGCGGAACAGGTTTCAATGCCCCCGCGCGACAGTTGCTTGTTTGTTAGTAACAGCTGGCTGGGCGACAATTCCTGACTGTACCCCAGCAGAGCCGCTTGCATTCATTCTGTCAGCCAACGCTGCAAACGTGCTTTTTCCACTTTCTAATCTTAGTCCTGAAAGTCTTAAATGGCGCAACCGAATTAATATGGATCCATTTCCACAGCGGCCAGTTAGCATTTGTTACTGTCCATTTTCTTATGTTGGGCGTAAAAAGTTCCTTATCACTCAATCGATCAACCCAGTTGCACCACTTTTCAACACTTCCGCTCAATAATTCACGTAATTCTTGTAGTGAATAACCGTTGTATTCAGCATAAAAATGTTGATAAAGCGGTCCCAGCTGATTCCATTTGTAGCCGGGAGATGGCGTGACCACGGTCTTTCCGTCCGCTTCATCCTGCTCCCAGCCCATGACCAGCTGCAGCCAGCCAAGCTGATAGGCCAGCATTTCCTGCGGCGTTCTGTCCACCTCCGGGCACCGGACATTCAATTTCTGCTCCGGAACAGCGTCAAACTCCTTGTCAAAAAGCGCATAGGTCTTTTTAACGGCGTCAATCAGCGCTTCTTTACTAAGATATTCCTGCATCATAACACTCCTTGATTTGTCCTTGTATTGGTAACTGTCCACTGATCCTCGCCGCAGGCCTCCATCCTCTCACTGCCGCAATATTCCAGGACCCGCTCTTTTATAGACTGGCGGACCAGCAGCTTGACCGTTATCCGCCTGTCTGTCATCCGCCTGCGGAATTCCGCTACCGGCGGCGGCAAGTCCCTTAGTGTAAAGGTTTCGTTCATCACCTCCAGGTCTGTCATCCGTGACAGCTTAAACAGCCGGAAGTTCTGTCTGGCGAGACAGAAGCCGTAAATGTACCAGTGGCTCTCCTTGAGTATCAGCCGGTAAGGCTCAATGCTCCGGACACTCGGTTTGCCTGCCCGGTCTGCATACCGAAAGGCAAGCACCACCTGCCTGTTTAAAGCATCCTTTACCAGCGCCATCGGCAAATTGCCGTTGCCGATCCAGGGCTGTAAATCAATGCTGATCTGATTTGACCTCAGCTCAATTTCATCAGCCTGGCCTGCGGGAATCAGACTTTTGATCTTGGCGAAAGTCCCTGCGGTGTCTTTGCCGGTCAGCATTGGAGAAATGCTGCTGAGGCCCATCAAAAGAGTGGCAAGCTCTGTTGCGGTAAATACGTTCTTATCCACCTTATATTCGTCCATAATGCCAAAACCGCCCTTGACCCCGGGTGTGGCTACAACCGGAATACCAGCCAGGTTGATAGTGTCAATATCCCGGTAAATGGTTCTGAGCGAAACCTCAAACCGATCGGCCAGGACCTTGCCCCGGATGGTTTTGCGGTCCAGCAAAATGATAATAATCGCAATCAGCCGGTCAATTTTCATTTTTCTTTCAGCCTTTTTATTCTTAATTTATATTTCTTAATTTATATTGTTGACGGATAGCTGTCAAATATTTGTGCTAGAATATCCCCAGTAATAACTTAGGAGGCTTAGTATGAATACCATTCAGAAAGAATATTATCGGGTTTTAGCGCAAACCAATGCGCTTGCTCTGGCGACAGCGGTTGATAACCGCCCGAATGTCCGGATTGTTAACTTTGTTTATGCCCCTGACCGGCCCGGCATTCTCTATTTTATGTCAGACCGGGAAAACAAAAAAGTACTGGAATTTCAACAAAACAGCAACGCAGCTTTTCCGGTCGATGGCGTGGCCCATGTCCGGGCCCGGCAGGCGCTTGTCCAAAAAAGCAGGTTTACCATCGACGATTTAAAGGATTTGTTTATCGCCAAGGTGCCGGGTTATGACCAAACGCTTGAGGCCATCGGCGGAACACTGGATGTATTTGAAATCCAGGTTAAAAAAGCCGTCATTGTTACCGGCTTCGGAGAGCCGGCTGCCCTGTCGTTTTAGCAAATGCGAATATGCAGCCGGAGAGAAATTCCGTTCCTGCCCAGCATGGGATCATGCGTCCTCGTTTTCCATAAGGAACGTTGTTCTGACATTGACTTTTATTCCTGTCTGAAGTATAATTATTTTGTTATACTGGTAATTTGATCAAGCGGGCGTAGCTCAGTGGTAGAGTACCGGCTTCCCAAGCCGTGGGTCGCGAGTTCGAGTCTCGTTGCCCGCTCCAGGAAAACCAAGCCTTCCGGCGATTATGCCGGAAGGCTTTATTGTGTTTTTACTGTAGCCAGCCCGTCTCCTCTCCAAGCAAGGGGGACTGCACCATACCGGCCGAGCTTGGTCATTGCGATTTTACAGCTTGACGGCATTTGTGCAGCTCAGGGAAGCGCGAGGTTTACTTTTCCATACGGATATCCCCATACGATTTAAAACCGGCCAGCGATACCGCCTTTGTCACGGCATTGATGACGGCCTGCTCCATGACCCTTGCCGCCAGCAATCCGACTACATTGACATCTGCTGCCACCTGCCCCGTCGACAGAGCAAAGATGGTATCGCCATCAAACATCGTGTGCGCCGGACGCATGGTTCGTCCATAACCATTGTGCGCCATAGACGCCACCTTGTTGGCCTGGGCCTTGGTCAGCGCCGCATTGGTGATAATTGTCCCGATGGTTGTATTGCCTGCGAAGACATTGGCCGCCTTATCATATTGCCGGATCATGCCCTCCTCGGTATACATAAAGGTAAAAGGGTCTTCCCTGTACGCTCCCGCCAAAACAACGCCTCTGCCGGGATCAATCACATCTCCCAGACAGTTGACCGCCACCACTGCGCCCGTCATAAGGTCGCCGGTCTTTAGACACGCTGCGCCCAGTCCGCCTTTCATAGCATGCCGGGCTCCAAAAAACTTTCCTACCGTCGCCCCCGTTCCCGCTCCCGCAGATCCCTCGCAAAACTCTCCGTTCCGGGCGGCAATACAGGCCTGATAGCCCATTGCCTTGTCAGGACGCACACGGGAATCTCCGCACATCAGATCGAAAAGCACCGCGCCGGGCACAATCGGCACCTTTGCCACACCTACGTCAAAGCCCACGCCGTTTTCCTCCAGATACTGCATTACGCCTGCAGCCGCATCAAGGCCAAATGCACTGCCTCCCGCCAGCATCACGGCATGTACCTTGTCCACGTAATTCTCCGGCTTCAGAAGATCGGTCTCGCGGGTTCCCGGCGCTCCGCCCCGCACATCAACACCGGCAACAGCCCCCTGTTCGCATAGAATAACAGTGCAGCCGGTTGCAGCCTCCAGGTTCTGGGCATTGCCAATTTGAATACCTGGAATGCCGGTAATTTTCATAAGCTCCATTCTTTCGTCTCCTTCTCTTGCCGATCTCCTTGAGCATTTATCCTTATTACTTCGTTTCTCTCCCGCCCCTGTCCTGCCTGCCATTTCAGTAATGCGACCACTGAACATTTTGCCATGCATACCGGGCAATAGACAGGAGTTCTCTACACCAGCGCTGCGATTCTCCTTGCCGGAAGCAAATTACCTCCGCAGTCCGCTCTGGCGTTTATCGCTTATTTCGGTTCGTTGCTTGCAACGACCCTTGCTCCCGGTCCGGCTCAGTTCAACTTGCCTTTTTTACCAAATCAGCCGCCTGTTGCGGCACATAAGCCTTGCCTGTTTTGGTTCTATTTCCGCATCTGATCCCCATCACCTAATAATGCAGAAAGCGCAAAGCCTTCCAGCAAGTTGCTGGAAGGCTTTGCGCTTTCGATATCCGGCGGCCTGCTTATCAAGGCCGTTAGCGGTTAAAAAGCTCTCTGCCTATTACAAGCAGCGAGACCCGATTCCCGCTTTAAACACCAGGACGTTCGGCTTGTTCAAACAATACTATAATTTCGACCGGCGTAGTTTGGGCGGGGATGCTTTTGGTTGACCGCCCGTAAAGCACCACCAACCGCTGGTTGCCAAGCTCGCCTTTAAACGCCGTTCCATCCTCCAGCACAATTTTGGTATCATCAGAAATATTCAGCTTTAACAAATTGTCCCCACTGACTAAGCTATCGTCAAACAAATCAACCTTAATGTTGTGCTTACCGGCCCCGGCAACAATAACTTCCGCGTTGTACTGCGGCGGATAAATCATGATCACCGGGACATTGGCATCATAAAAACCGGTGATGGTTGTTCCTTTTTTTATCTCAGCGTCATTAAGCCGGTAAGTATCGTTGGACACAATAAAATTCACTTGCCGTCCTTCTTTATCTTCTACCAATACAGTTTGCGGGCAATCGTTCCCGGAGCAAGACTGCACTTCTTTAACCTCGCCCTGAAAAGACTTAAAATAAGCCTTTTGTTTCTCAACAACAGACGACGCAGCCTGGCTGGCCGTGCTGCCGGCCGCAGCCGAAGAACTTCCTGCCGGCAACAGTAAAAAGGGAATGGTTAACAGGCCGGCAAGCACTTTTCTAACCTTTTTCATTTATGCTCTCTCCTCTGCTCTTTTTGTCAAATTCGGCAAAAATCCTTTTCCTGTACCATAGCATGTTTAAAGCAATTTGTACAGCTTACAGCCGGCGGCAAAATTAGGCATCAATAAAAAGCTTTGGTAAAGGGGGTGTCTAAAAATGCCAAAACATTTAAAGACACCCCCTTGTATAACCTGCCGGCAGGTATAAGCAAATAGGTTAATTGCCACAGCATTATTTTTCGCCGGCAGACTAGTTTATCCCGTTATTATACGCGTTTTACAAACAGCGGCTTGCGTTCGAATTTATGAATGGCGTCAACAAAGCGGACCGTTCCCGATTTGTAGCGCATAACGATAGAATGAGTTCTGGCCCCGCCGCCAAAATAGCGCACGCCGTTGAGTAAATCGCCCTGGGTGATGGCGGTCGCCACGAAAAACGCGTCCTCGCCATAGACCATATCATCAATGGTCAGCACTTTATTCACATCAGTAATCCCCATCTTAATCGCCCGGTCAATATCAGCCTGGTTTTCCGGATAAAGCCGGGCCTGCATGTCGCCGCCCAGACACTTCAGCGCAGCGGCGGCAATAACGCCCTCCGGCGCTCCCCCGGTGCCAATCAGCATATGAACGCCGGTTCCGTCAATAGCGACATTGATTGCCGGCGATACATCGCCATCGGTAATCAGCTTAATTCTGGCGCCTGCTTCGCGGGCTTCCCCGATGATTTTGGCATGACGTTCGCGATCCAGGACCACAATGGTTAAATCTTCGACTTTCCGGTCCAGCGCCGTAGCAACAGCTTTCAGATTCTCCGCTACCGGCGCGTTAATATCAATTTTGCCGGCGGCTTTGGGACCCACACAGATTTTCTCCATATACATATCCGGCGCATGCAGTAAGCCGCCCCGCGGAGCAATCGCCAGTACGGCAATTGATCCCGGCAATCCTTTGGCTACCAAATTTGTACCTTCCAGCGGATCAACGGCAATATCCACTTCCATACCGCCCCCGCCGACTTCCTCACCAATATACAGCATTGGCGCTTCATCCATTTCACCTTCGCCAATCACAACCCGGCCGCTAATCGCCACACTGTCAAAAGCCTCCCGCATTGCATCTACGGCGGCTCCATCGGCGGCATTCTTTTCTCCCTTGCCCATCCAGCGGCCTGATGCAATAGCCGCCGCTTCGGTAACCCGTACAAATTCTAACGCTAGTTCGCGATCCATTGATTAACCCCCAACCTTTTACTACATATTTGCCTTTCGCCAGTCCTCCAGAAATTGCTTGATACCGGCATCGGTAAGCGGATGCTTAAGCAGGGCCAGCAACACCTTATAAGGAACGGTCGCTATGGTCGCACCGGCCAAAGCTGCCTGCGTCACATGCAGCGGATGACGAATGCTGGCGGCAATAATTTCCGTTTCCACACCATGAATGGCAAAAATATCGGCAATCGTTTTAACCAACTCAATACCATCCTGGCTGATATCATCCAGCCGGCCCACAAACGGACTGACATAGGCAGCACCCGCCCTTGCCGCCAACAGCGCCTGATTCGGCGAAAAAACAAGGGTGACATTCGTCTTAATGCCCTCAGCCGCCAAGGCGCTGGCCGTTTTTA
This sequence comes from Dendrosporobacter quercicolus, assembly GCF_900104455.1. Lineage (NCBI taxonomy): Bacteria > Bacillati > Bacillota > Negativicutes > Selenomonadales > Sporomusaceae > Dendrosporobacter > Dendrosporobacter quercicolus. The sequence goes on along the minus strand of NZ_FNHB01000006.1, from coordinate 66,222 downwards.
AACCATCAGCCGTTACCGGAACCTTAATGATGACATTGTCGGCCAAACCGGCCAGTTCCCTTGCTTCCGGCAGCATTTCCTCATAAGTGGTCGCAATTACTTCCGCACTTACCGGCCCTGTAACCAGACCGGCGATTTCTTTGATAACCGCGTGAATATTACGTTTCTCTCTGGCGATGAGCGAAGGATTGGTTGTTACGCCTGCAACAACCCCGAGAGCTACAGCCTCCTTAATCTCCGTTAAGTTAGCCGTATCAAGGAAAAATTTCATACTATCCCCCCTTTTTTATAGTAAACTCGTTCATAACCCCAGTTTAATCAAAATCAATTCTTTTGACCAAATAGCGCCGGGGCGCCAGTTCAATACTGTCCAGCGTCTGAGCGGATTGCAGGTCATATTCGGTCTGCGCCGCAAGGATATAATAAGCGCCGCAATGCATACATTCCAGAATAATGCAATCCGGCAGCAAATCCGCTTCCACCGCGTCACCGCCGCAGCGGCAATATACCCCGCCCTGCTCGGCAATATCATGAACTTTATTTAGTATTCCCAATACAATATGCTGCCGCTCAATGTGCTCCTCCGGTTCATCCTTGTCGGTTTCACGAATTAAGCTCACGCACTCCTGCTTTTGATCGGCCAGCGTCTTTTCAATTGCTGCCCGGGCGCCGAAATAACCTAGTTCAAAATTATCTTTAACACAATATATTTTATCCACCAGGGTATACAACAATTTCCTGAAGCTAAAAAATACACTATGCGTTGACTGACAGACTACGCAGGGGATGGTGAGTTTAAATTGCCTGGCGCCTGCCCGTGAAAGCCTGGCTTGCACATGCCCGCAACTGCATTTAAGTTCAAGTACCGTTTTTTTTATGCTAAAATGGGAAATATCATGCATCTGTATTTTACCGCATTCCTGGCAATACAAGGCAAATGTTGAACTGGCATTGACAAACACGTCTCATCCCCCTTCCCTTCTAAGGGATTCGCCAGCCGCCCGAAAAATCCTGCCTTGTCCTGGTTTTTACAATTTACTAGTGACTTGGCACAGTTAGATGTTGTTTAGGCAATGTAGATTTTTTCGTCCTGCGAGGCGAAGGAGCCGCGCAGACCGGGTATCTGTAAGGTGACGATAAAGAAAACACGGTTTGTACCGAGCGCAGCGAAGGCAGAAACCGTTGTGCCCTTATGCCGTTCGGCCAACGAAGCAGGGCGGAAAAAGCTGCGTTGTATAACCTGATATTGCTGAAAAGCAGCGCAATAGTAAAAACACCCAGCCAGGCTGGGTGTTTTTTGCTAGCCAATCAACAATTGATGCTGATCGTGTTTATCATCATTAATATGACTGCTAACCATATCACACAGGGCAATAATGTCAAACGGCTTTGTTATATAAGCATACGCGCCCAGCTCTCTGGCCTGATTTACCAGTTCCAGTTCACCATAGGCTGTCATCATAATAACATTCCCTGCTTGCCCGACTTTCCTCAATTCCCGTAACGTCTCAATTCCGTCCATACCCGGCATTTTCATATCCATTAAAATCAGAGCGGGTTCCAGTTCTTTTGCTTTTTGCAAGCCTTCATAGCCGTTTTGCGCTGTAACTACCGTATAACCTTCCTCTGTCAGAACTTCCATAAGCAAACGCCTAATACCAGGTTGGTCATCAACGATCAAGATTGTGCTTCTTGCCAAAGACATACTTCGCTCACCCTACCCTCTAGAAACTATTCGTCACGAACTTTTCCTTAATTATTGCTAATATATGTATATTCGACCAGATAATAAAATATCCTCCTATTAATTGGAAATATAAGACATTTTTTCTGAATAATTCAGAATTCTTTGTTCTAGAGAGTAAAATCTTCGATCCCGCCGTCCCGGCCTGTCAGCCAGTTCGACAGGTTGCCGGTCATTGGCGGCCGGCCAACCAGCCCTGCCCCCTTTTCAGCGAACCGCCCCGGCGCGGCCGCCGGATAGCAGCTATTGCTTAATGATCAGCCCGGCATACCTTCCGGCTTAGCCTGCCAGGCCCAGCGGCCATTGGATCAGCGCCGCCCCGGCAAAAAAAGTAATGATGACCGCGCTTGCAATCAACACCAGGAGCGGAGTTAAAAAAACCAACAACGCTTTGGCCCCGGAGATTTCGTGAACAACGCTAATTGCCAAAACCTCCAGATACAGCGTCCATAACGCAACCGCCAGCCCGGTAAGCACCATAAAGAACGGAACAAGCGGATCAGGCAGCAGTGTGGCCAGCACCCATAAAGGTACGATAAAGGTTCGGGGAAAATGAGCGAAGCCAAAGGCTGTCAGCAGACTTACCGCCGAGCCGCGCCCGCCCAAGAGTTCCGCGCATAAGTGCCATACAGCCGTCCCTGCCAGCCAGGCAAGCAGGCTGACAAGCGCCTGAAATACCATGATTAAACTTAAAGAGCCTGTACTCCCGGCAGCCTGCAGCCCCAGGTGTATTGCCCACATGGGAATAATGACGCTAAACAAAAAAACAATCAGCGCTGCCGCTACTTTTTTCTCCGCTGCAATTCTGCCCAGGGCCGACCGGGGATGAAACAGCACATCATAGATATCGTCTAATATTGTTCCCATATAACCACCTACCATTTTATCGGAATAGCCAGCGGGGCAGTCATTGGCAATTGATTTTCCGTCAGGTTTAACAACACTTTATCAATCAGTTCCAGCTTACTGCCGACCCCAAGCAGCATCTGCCACGGACCGCTTTTGCCAAATTCCTTAAGCACCGGTTTGCCTTTAATGCCGGCAAGCTGCGCTGTTCCGTCAATTGCGTCATACATGTTGCCAAGTTCGTCCACCAACCCCAGCTCTTTAGCCTGATTGCCGGTATAAATACGCCCGTCGGCCAACTGGCGAACGCGCTCAGGTTCCATTTTGCGGCCTTCAGACACAATAACGACAAACTGGTTATACATATCGTCAACCATCGTTTGAATAATAGCCCGTTCTTCAACGGTCATCGGACGCTCCGGCGACAGTATGTCTTTATGCGGACCGCTTTTTATCTTTTCCTGCCTGACGCCAATTTTTTCATACAACTCTTCCCAGTTCGTATAAGGCATGTAAACGCCGATACTGCCGGTCAAGGTCGAGGGATTGGCATAAATTTTATCGGAACAAGCTGCCAGCCAGTAGCCGCCGGACGCCGCCACATCGCCCATTGAAGTAACCACGAGCTTGCCGCCCGCCCGGATTTTTTTAATTTCCTCACCCACTTCCTGAGAAGCCGGAGCGCTGCCGCCCGGACTGTTGATACGCAAAAGGATGGCTTTGACACTTTTGTCATCCCGCGCCTCATGCAATTGCCTGATTAAATAGTCGGTCCCGCCTGATTCGGCAAGCAGACTGCTTTGACCGCGCCCGCCGATAATAACGCCGTCAATATAGATAACAGCTATCTTATCCGTATCTCCATCCCGCCGCTTCATGCCGGAACCGGTAAAAGCCAGTACCCCCAGTGAAATAATAATTACTACAGCCAGGATAAAAACCACAGTCTTCTTGTGCATATACAACCTCCTTTTTATTTGTAGCTATATTTTGCCCCGCCAGAGCAATAAAACTACTCAAAATTCATTGCAAGATCGATGGATTTAAAAAGAAAACTGTTGGATTGTCCAACAGTAATAAATACTACTTTTTATTGATCAGCGCAGCTTTGACGAAATCTCTGAATAAGGGGTGCGGGTTGGTCGGACGCGATTTGAACTCAGGATGAAATTGTGTGCCGACAAACCACGGATGGTCTTTTACTTCGACAATTTCCACCAACCGTCCATTGGGCAGAGTGCCCCCGATCATCAGACCGCATTGTTCCAAGGTATCCCGGTAGGCATTATTAAACTCAAACCTGTGCCGATGACGTTCATAGATGATTTCCGCCTGATAGGCCTTACAGGTCAGTGTTCCCTCGGCCACCTTACAGGGATAAACGCCCAGCCGCATGGTCCCTCCTTTGGCTTCGATCGCCACTTGATCAGGCATAAGATCAATCACCGGATGCGGCGTATCCGGATTAAACTCAGTGCTGTGCGCATCGGCCAGCCGGCAGACATTGCGGGCAAACTCAATGACCGCGCATTGCATACCCAAACACAGCCCGAAAAATGGTATCCCGTTTTCCCGGGCATATTGAATCGCCTTAATTTTGCCCTCAACACCGCGATCGCCAAAACCGCCCGGCACCAAAATGCCGTCAACATCACCAAAATAATCGGCAAGCTGAATACCGGCGGCTTCAATCTCTTCAGAGTTGATCCACTTAATATGAATGGCCGTTTCATTGGCGATGCCGGCATGACGCAGTGACTCGGTAACACTCATATAGGCATCCTGCAAGGCGACATATTTCCCAACTACAGCGATGGTAACCAGATGGGAAGGACAGACAATCTTATCGACCATCTCCCGCCAGGCAGCCATATCGGCCTCTCCAACATCAAGGCGTAATTTTTCCAGTACGATCCGATCCAGTCCTTCGTCCTGCATCATCAGCGGAACCTGGTAAATGCTGGCCGCATTTTTATTTTGAATCACGGCATTGACATCAATGTCGCAAAATAAAGCCAGCTTGTCCCGCATGTCCGCAGAAATCTCATGTTCGGTACGACAAACAATAATATCAGGATGGATGCCAATGCTGCGCAGCTCTTTTACACTATGCTGGGTCGGCTTGGTTTTCAGTTCACCGGCGGCTGAAATATACGGCACAAGGGTTACATGGATATATAGGACATCATCGCGGCCAACTTCTTTTTTCACCTGGCGAATCGCCTCTAAAAACGGCAGACTCTCAATATCGCCGACAGTTCCGCCAATTTCGGTAATGACAATATCGGCGCTGTCCTCTTTCGCGACCTGGTAAACCCGCGCCTTGATCTCATTGGTGATGTGGGGAATTACCTGAACGGTACTGCCCAGGTAGTCGCCCTTGCGCTCTTTGTTAATGACTGACCAATAGATCTTGCCGGCAGTAACATTTGAACTTTTGCTTAAATTTATATCAATAAATCGCTCATAATGACCTAAATCCAGATCGGTCTCGGCGCCGTCTTCGGTGACAAATACTTCCCCGTGCTGGTATGGGCTCATTGTTCCTGGATCAATATTGATATAAGGGTCAAATTTCTGAATGGTAACCTTTAGGCCGCGGCTTTTGAGCAGCCTTCCCAAAGAGGCCGCCGTAATGCCTTTACCAAGTGAAGAAACAACCCCCCCGGTAACAAAAATATACTTTGCCATAAATATCCTCCTAAATTGCGCTTACCGTACTAACCAGCAGGCTGACTGACTTTTTTTGCAACTGCCGGTTGTTCAGTATTTCATCTCAAAAATACGCCAATAATTGTATCCCTTTTTACCGGGTAATGTCAAGGATTATTCAGCCTCGCCTGTTTCACTTGCCGCCGCGACATAATCCTGCTGAATTTCTTCTAAGAGCCGTTCCCGCCGCTTGGTTGTCGGCACGTCAGTTGTTGTAGAATCCTCGCCACTGGCCCGGCGGCTGCTTTGCGGCGACCAGTCCGCCAGCCCCCACATGCCCTTCCCCAGATGAGAAAACCGGCTGTCCATATTAATTTGGGTATGAATTTCGGAAATGGCGTGAGCAGCTGAATGAACGGGTCTGGCCTTTATTGCTAAAACCTGATTGATCAGTTCGCGAAAATATATGGCTTCACCGGATTCCTTCAAAATTTGATAGGCTATATCCACTTCCGCAGTTTGCTTGATATCTGACATCATTATCCCCTCCGTGATACTAAATAATGCTCATCCAGTTATGCCGCCAACGCAGCAAAAACGATAAAAACGGATAAGCTTCACTCTATTCTACTGGTAATATTCACCATACGGGCAAATTCACCTTTTCCGGCTACATCTTTTCCGGCGCCGTAATGCCCAGAATGGTCAAGGCATGCCGGATGGTATTTTGAACTGCCGTAACCAAAGCCAGCCTGGCAACAGCCAGTTCAGGCTCGACGCCGACAATCCGGCACTGATTGTAAAAAGCATGGAATAAGCCGGCCAGCTCGTAAACATAGCGAGCCACCCGGTGCGGCGCCCGCTCCAGCGCCGCATAGGATATTTCGTCCGGATATTCTCCCATTTTTTTTATCAGATCAATTTCAGGCGGGGCCGCTAAAACACGAAAGTCACAGCCGGACCACCGCCGGTCGATCCCGGCCTCGTCAGCCTGACGGAATATGCTGGCAATCCGGGCATGAGCATACTGGATGTAGTACACCGGGTTTTCATTGGAGCGGGCTTTGGCTAAATCCAGATCAAAATCAAGCTGGCTGTCAATGGAACGCATAATAAAGAAAAATCTGGCGGCATCACAGCCAACCTCTTCGATAAGTTCAGTAAGCGTTACGCTTTGCCCGGTCCGTTTAGACATTTTGACCAGCTCTCCGTCCCGGTACAGGCTTACCATTTGCAGTACCAGAACCTCCAGCATGGCGGCGTCATATCCCAATGCCGCCAGCGCAGCCTTGACCCGGCAAATATAGCCATGATGATCAGCGCCCCAAATATTAATCAGCGATCCAAAGCCCCGTTCGGCTTTATTGCGATGATAGGCAATATCTGCAGCCAGATAGGTTGGAACGCCATTTTCCCGGATTACCACCCGGTCCTTATCATCGCCATAGGCAGTTGATTTCAGCCATAATGCCCCATCCTGTTCATAGATGCTGCCATTATCCTTTAACAACTGGCAGGTTTCACTGATCGCGCCGCTTTGGTGTAAAGTGCGTTCACTGAACCATGCATCAAATTCTACATTAAACGCCTGCAAATCTTCTTTAAGAGCTGCCAGTTTTTCCTTCAGCGCCAATTCTTTAAATGCCGCCAGGCGCTCGTCGGCGGACATTTTTAGATATATATCGCCCTCATGATCAATAATGCGCTGCGCTGTATCAATGATATCCCGGCCATGATAGCCATCTGCCGGAAATTCGGCAGGCTGACCCAATAACGCTAAATAGCGGGCATTGACTGACGCTGCCAGATGATCAATTTGATTGCCGGCGTCGTTGATATAATACTCCCGCTCAACCTCATAACCGGCCGCTTTCAGCAAGTTGGCCAGGGCGCTTCCGACAGCGGCGCCCCGCCCGTGTCCGACATGCAGCGGACCGGTAGGATTAGCGCTGACAAACTCAATCTGAACTCGCTTGCCTGCCCCGGCTGTTGTATTGCCATACTCTCTGCCGTCAGCTAAAATCGCAGCCAGGGACTGATACAACCAGTCTGCTTTCAAATAAAAATTGATAAAACCAGGTCCGGCAATCTCCGCTTTGTCAAGCCAGCTCTCATGCAGCCTCAGTACAATAGCGTCGGCAATTGCCCGCGGTTTGGTACGGGCAGCCCGCGCAGCCTGCAAGGCGAAATTGGTGGCATAATCACCGAATTCCTTCTGAGGCGGTACTTCCAATACTATTTCCGGCAGTTCATCAGCACTAAAAGCCCCGTCAGCAATAGCCTGCCGCGCGGCTTTCATGACAGCGTTATGTAATAATTCCTTAATATCCAAAATACGTTCCTCCTGGTTGCATCTTTTTGTCAATTAATGGCTCTGCAAACATTGTTATCGGCGCACACTTTAATATACAGATGATTGGCGCTCTGCCACTGACCATCTACCATCAGATCGTAACTAATATCAATCGTACCTGAGACCGCGCCAAAACATATATCTAAATTGTTTGTTAGAATCGTCAAAGTCATATCGCCATAAGGTGTGCGGTACAAACTGGAATTGGTTTCCCGCCGCTTAAATTTCTGCGTATGCTCCACCCGGCCCTTGCGAACCAGGGTTACACAATCGCCGCCAACCTTTAAGAGCGTATCTGTTCCGTCCATTCCGTAGGACTGGCTGTCATGATACGTGATATAATTGATGCCGTTCTTAAGCTGCCGCCGCCCTACCGTAACCAATTCAATGCGATTCTCTTCGCCATAAACATCTGTTTGGACGCCCACCACCGAAACTATAACTTTATTCATTGGGAATCTCCTCTGCAACATGAATATATTATAGCGTAATGCTTAAGCATTGCCAACTATCTAAACTGAAACTTAAGCCGCCGCCTCTGGTAATATTTTCCCGGTAATAAAAAGCCGTAGCGCCGCTGTCCGTGCGTTCCGGACAAACGGCGCCTCTTAAGGAAAAACTGTTATCCAGCTCTCCACTGATATTTTATGCGGAAAATAAGGGAAAAATTCAGTTTAATTTGGTATTGATCAGACGAAAATATCCTATTTTTTATTAAACATACTCACAAGCTCCGCAGTCGAAGACTGCACTGAGTCCACCCTGCCAAGAATATCCTGCATTGCTCTGGCCTGGTCATTGGTAATCCGGGCGGACTGATTGATCCCATCAATGACCTTTTGAATCGCAGTTTGAATTTCCTGTAAAATAACATTGATTTTTTCGGTTGCATCAGCACTGTTTTGCGCCAGTTTCTGCATTTCCTGAGCCACAACCGCAAAGCCCCGGCCATGGCTGCCCGCCCTGGCCGCCTCAATTGACGCATTAAGGCTAAGTAATTTTGTCTGTGTGGCAATGCCCCGGCTCATATCCAGAATTTTACCGGTGTCCTTAACCTTTTGCGCCGATTCGTTAGATACGGTAACTACATCATCCGTAGTTGACGCAAGTTCCTCGGACGAGGCTGATATTTCCTGTACAGCCGCGGCAGCCTGCCGGACATTCTCCGATACCAGCTCCACGACTCTGGCTACCGCCTGCTTTTGCATATCTTCTTTGATCCGGTAGCCAACAATGGTTGCCGCTAACTGCGTGAGCGGCTTGACGACCTCGACCGAGCCGGTGATACCAAACGTGCCAACCCGCGCTCCGTCAATGACGATAACACAGCTGTAGCCTTCCCGGACCTGAGGGTTTTGCAGCGCTTCTTCAGCGGAAACCGCATACTCATCCGTCAGTCCCTGCAGGATCTTCCGTGCTCCGCTATGTACGGCTCCAAGCCTGGTTCCGCCTACCGTATCCGCAATCACTGTACCGGAATCATCGCAAATAATCATTGGATAACCGGTTTTACCGGCAACAAACTTTACAATTTCCGCTGCTAAATTGGGGCTAATCGTATATTCAGCCATACCCGTCCCCTCACTTTAACCCTATTCTTTTGTAATTTGCTTCGACATATCCCGCCAAAGTCCTGCCCTGATCTGAATTTTACTGCCCGGACCGGAAAGTAAACCGCAGGGGCAGACGCAGCACGCAACGCGCGCAAGCAAACGTAAGACGGCAACCCGTCAGCAGCCGAAAGCCGGCTTTGGTTACACGCCTGAACACACGGAGCAGGTTCTTGTGTGCAAACAAGAACCTGCTCCGTGTGTTTAGGCGCGCCGTTTTAGGCTTTTATGAAAAAACGTTTTGCGGCACGCCGGTTATATGGATGAGGTGTTTTAAAAAACTGCCTCTCCACTGCTAAACTATGCACCAGACAGGCAAATCTTGCCGGTTATTCCTTAGTAGCCAATGATCAGCAGACTGTCAATATAACTGAATATCCGTTCGATTTTACTGAGGCGTTTGACGGTATTATTATAAAATTCACTGCTGCTTTGCTGTCCCTGCCGTACGACCGGCACTAACAGAACGCCATGCCTGATTACCGACGATTCGGCAAACTTACAAATATTCTTCCAGATATTATTAATTTCACCCTTTTCCACTTCTACGGCGATTTGCAAATCCTGGTGAAAAAAATCAACTTCAAAATTCAAACCGCGTCTAAATAACGCTTCACACTGACGATTGGTAACTGAATGCATAAACCCCAGCCGGCGCATATCATTTACAATGACCTTTTCCGCCTCAACACTTTTCCGGAACGGTGTATTGCGGATTTCAGTCAGCTGACTGCTATTATTGATCACAACCTGGCAGAGCTGATGCTCATTCGGATTAACCTGCATTCTATATAAATACTGGCGCGGCGGATATACCGGCGGTACAGTATGCGGCATAAGCGCTCCTTCCTGGCAACTAGCAAAGCATTCATTACTGAATGCTTTGCCTGAAAACAGTATTGGCATTTTTTATTGATATAGCTTAACAACTTCGGCATCTGTATAGTAATGCGTCAATATTTCCTGAAAATCTTTCCCCTGCTTGGCAAAAGTATAAGCGCCCCATTGGCACAGCCCTACGCCATTGCCCCACCCCAGGCCTTTAAACGTAAAGTCTTTGCCGTCATAAATCATGTCGGTAATCAAGGTTGATTTTAAGCGGTCAAAGCCAACCGCTTTGCGGAACTCAGCTCCATAGACCTTCTGGCTGCCGGCGCCAATATAAAGAATCCGGCCGGAAGGACCCTTTTCCAGGATTTTTATATCGCCGGGCCGGCCATTGTAGCCAACCGCCGCCGCTACTTCAGTCCCGGGAATTTTGACCGTCCAGGATTTGATATTATCAGGCGCATAGGCGAAACAGTTATCCTTTACCGGTTGAAAATATGGCGCCGGGTGAGGAATCTCTTTGGGAAAGCTCTCCTCTTTGGTAGCGGCAATCTGACCATTACACGAACTATAAATTGCATTTACCAAACCACCGCCATAAAGCAGGATTTGTCCTCTGGTGCGCCGGACTGCTTCCCGGACATTATCATTGACTTTCTCCGGGGCAAAGGCCTGCAATTCTTCTTTTGCTGTACTGACGTCAGCGTTATGCAGCCGCCTGATTGTTCCCGCCTCAATGGCATTAACGGTCAAAGTCCGTGAAGCTATCGCCTGTGCTGCCAGTGCCTCGACCGGCCACTCCGGCTGCATTTCCTGAGCGATTACTCCCTCAATATATTTTTCCATCGACATGCTTTCAATGGTTCCTTTATCGGCCCGCCACACTGTAACGGTTGGCTCTGCTTTATATTTTCCGACGTCAAACTGCGGCACGCCCGGGATTGGTTCCACCGTTTTACCCGGCGTCTGCGGAGCCTGCTCCATCGGCGCCGGCGGCGCGGGCTTGGGGGCAGGAGGCCGTAATAAGGCATAAGCTCCCGCAACGGCTAGGACAAGGATCACCGCGATAATTGCATAATTAACATTTTTATTCTTTAGCATACACTCCCACCTCGGTATTATTATGGTGATTAAATTGGTTTTTATACAGGGCCAGTGCATGAACTGCTGAAAAAAGACTGCTTCAGCAAATTCCGCAGAATTACACTGAGCAGCCTTATGGTGGATTAAGCAATCCCATTTTAAATCAGAAAACTCCGCCGCCAAAGGGCAGGAAGCTTACCGTACAATGACCGAAACCCCGTCCGGTATAACAGTATAGCGGGCATCCGCTCCGGCGATGTGCTCGGCCAGGGCGATGGCTTCAGGCAGGGTTTTGGCCACTTTCATCTTCATATCGGTAATCAGCTTGGGATCGCACTCATCCGATACCATAATTACCGTATGTTTAAGCAGTACCCGCGCCAAAATTTGAGCCTCCCATTGATCGGCAATGGTGTTTTCGGGTTCAATCGCCATAATTTTATCCATGACCGCCTGGGCATCTTTGGCCTCAGTAAACCAGCGATAGAAGGCCTCGCCGCCATGCCCGTCATTACACGCCGCACAGATGATAATGACGCCGCCCGGCTTGCAGCTTGCCTCAGCGGCGGTCATTCCTTTTACGGCCTGATAAATATTCTGATCCAGCGGATAGCCCCCATTAGAAGTAATGACGATATCCGCCGGTTTAGCGCTCACCCGGGCCAATTCCCCGGCAAACCCGGTTCCGGCCAGATGAGCCTGTTCAACATCACCGGCATAGGCTTTGATAATTTTTTTGTCAGCATCAATAATCACATTGACAATAAAGGCCAGCTTGGCTGTTTTTGCCGCATACAGCATATCAATATGAATCGGATTGCCTTCCAGAATCCCGGTTCTGGCGTTTTCATGAACGATAAACCGGGAGTTGTGATTGGCCAGCACAGTTACTTTACTTACAACTCCAGGCAGTACGCTCTTTCGTCCACCAGAGAAGCCGGCAAAAAAGTGAGGTTCAATAAAGCCTTCCGAAATTAACAAATCGGCCTCTACAGCCAGCTTATTAATAACAATATCCCCGCCTGAAGGTAATTTCCCAATGTTGACCATAATATCAGGATCAAACGCATTATGAACAACTATTTTTTCATTGGCAACAATTTCCTCACCAAATTTGCTGATCAATTCTTCTTTGGTTGTTAAGCGGTGAAACCCGGTCGCAATTAAAAAGGTGATATCCGCGTGCGGATTGCCGGCCCGGATTTCGGCCAGCATTACGGGCGCCATAATTTTACTGGGAACCGGCCTGGTGTGGTCACTGGCAATAATCACTATTTTGCTTTTATCTTTTGCCAAATCTCTCAGCCGGGCCGAACCAATTGGGTTTTCCAGGGCTTGCTGTACCAGCTCACGCTCGCCGGCCTCAGGGTGATAGTGATGTGATTTGGATTCCAGCACTCCTTCCAGCTTACTGTCCGGAATAGCAGCGATCAGATGACCTTTGCCGTAGGGAATTTTAATGTCAGCCATTTAAAGCTCTCCTTTATGTCATTTTATATACAAAACTCACCTTACAACGGTTGCAGCATTTATCTTACATAGTACTGATAAAAGTATTTTACCCCAAAAGTCTGAAATCCTTTTTAAAAAAGTAAGTTAAAATATTAATTTAAAAAATTCACCCTATTGCGCCTATAAATCAAACAAACCTGTGCAATGCTCTTTTTGCCGTAACGAGCATTGCACAGGTTATTCCATGCGGTGTATTGGTTACTATTTGCCTTTTTGGGTAATGATATATTTCTCCACCATTTTAACAGGATGATAACTTTGTTTGGCTTTTCTCAAACCGGGAATGCCCATATCCTCTTCCCGGTTGATATACGCCAGATGGCTCCAGCTGTTTTTACAAAACTCCTGATTAATGGCGGCATATGCTCCCTTAATCTCCGGATTGGCTTTTTCAACATGAATTACGGCAGTGTCCGTATTGAGCTGTTCTCCGAAACTAAAGGCCTCGACCTTACCGTCAATGACAATGATCCCGCCGGTAAGCTGCAGCAGTTCAAAATTGTTCAGAATTTCAATAATTGCATTTTTTTCGGCCAATAGCATCGGGTCTTTATAACAGCCGTGTTTTCTACACCATTCGATAATATTATCAATACATTGCGGAATTAACTCCTGCGTCAGCGGCAAATATTGATAATTGCTGTAGTTTTTGCGAAAGCTGTTTACATGATTTTTCTTAGAATGATAGCTGCGCCCTTTTAAATCAATTAAGTCCTGCACCCGGTAAACATAGTCATAATTATCCCGGTCACTGCTGATGATAAACTTGCCGGGCATCATTTGCTCAATGATTGCGGCCGGCCCGGCTTCCACCCCGCTCATGACAAGCGGAAAATCAAGTTTCCGAAAATATTCCAGCCATTTTCCCATCGCCTTCCCCAATTGCTGCTGCGGTCCGAACGGCTGCAAAACATATTTCTGGTCGCCCCAGGCGGCCCGGGCATATAAAAAGTCTTCTTCAATAGCCCACTCTATTTGATAGGCATTTCGCCACATAAACAGATTGGTAAAATTGAAATGGGCGTTTTCGTAATATTGTTGACGGAAAAACTCGTCAAAGACGGGTTTATCCTGCAACTGAATCTGTCGGAACTTAATAATAATCCCTCCCGTGAACCTATTCCACACACTAAGCTAAATTATACCAGCTAATCGGCCTGTGAACAAACAAATGGCAAAAAGACGTATAATTGCGTAATTTATTAATTTTCAGTCAATAACAGAATTTGACGCTGCTCACTGTAATACAGTAATTAGGTTATGCAGTTGCTTTGTTATATTATACGTTTATTATGGTAATGTTGCTATGGTTATGAAAAGAACTTTCCGCCTTGTCCCGGCTACAGCGGCCGGAGCGCCAAAACCCGGGACGGCCCCTGCTTGCCAGTTGGAGTTGGCAAACAGGGGCCGCCCCGGTTGGCAAGAGCTGCCACCGGTAAAGGCGACGGCCCTTTCAGGCGCTTTGCAGTATTGCGCCGCCCGCTATCGGCGGCCCGAAAAAAATGCCGGCTAGCCGATCACACCAACTGCATGCAAAAATACGACAACCAATAAAACCGGCGTTACATACCGCAGGGTAAAATAATAGCAGTTAAAAAGCCCGCCCAGCTTGAGATGTCCATCATTGGACAGCTCCCGCAGGATATCTTCTTTCCGGACAACATGACCGATAAAGACGGCGGTCAACAGCCCGCCCAAAGGCATCAGGATATTAGAAGACAGATAATCGAACCAGTCAAAGAAGCCCCGGTCCAAAAGTGTGTAAGCACCCAGCAGGCTGCTTTTATCCACGGATAATGTGGCTAGAATGCCAATGGCCGCAATCAGCCCGGCGTTCAAAACAGCGGCCTTAGGCCTGGACATTTTGCGTTCCTCGGTGAAATAAGCCAGGGGAACTTCTAATAATGACAACATTGCGGTAGTTGCCGCAATTGAGGTCAAAAAGAAAAAGGCCACCAGCAGCACATTACCGAAAGGTATTTGGGAAAACACCAGTGGAATGGTCATAAATAACAAACCAGGCCCGGCGCTGGGCTCCAGCCCGAACGAAAACACCGTTGGAAAAATGGCAAGGCCGGCCAATAACGAGACCAGCGTATCCGACAAAGCCACTTTGGCCGCAGTGGCGTATAAATTATTATTCGCAGTAAAGTAACTGCTATAGGTGATCATTGTCCCCATAGCCAGCGACAATTTAAAGAAAGCCAGCCCCAAGGCCGTTAAAACCCCGGTTGCCGTCAATTTTCCAAAATCGACCTGCAGCAAAAAATCAATTCCCGCACTCGCGCCCGGCAAAGTCAAAGCCCGGATGTCGCACACCAGAATCAGGATAAACAATAGCGGCATCAAGGTCTTGGTAATCTTTTCAATTCCGTCTCGCACGCCCATCACCAGAATTGCAGCCACCACCGCCATAACGACAAACTGCCAGATGATTGGCGCCGCCGGCCCCAGCACAACTTCACTGAATTGCAATTGCGCCGAAGCCATCGTAATGCCGTCAAAATCACCTTTAACGGCCTTAAAGAGATAAAAATAAACCCAGCCGGCAACACAGCTGTAAAAAAGCATAATCAGATAAGAGGATAATATACCCATGATACCGATACACTGCCAGGCGGCGCCAGGGCGCAGGGCCTGTAAAGCGCCAACCGCATTTTTCCTGGTTTTACGGCCGATATAAAATTCACTAATCATAATCGGCAAGCCGACAAATGCAATGCACAGCAAATAAACCGCCAGAAAAGCGCCGCCGCCGTATTGTCCGGTAAGGTAGGGAAACTTCCAGATGTTGCCCAGACCTACCGTTGAACCGAGGGTAGCCAAAAATACCGCCAGCCCTGAAGAAAAAGTTTCTCTTTTCACTATTCCAACTCCTGATATACAGATTACTTTGGGTCTGAATTGCCCGTTTCGGCATTAGAAAACCCGGCTTGCGCCCAGCCTGGGGCCAAAGCTCAAGCGCTGCTTGCACTTTGCATATCAGAAGCTACCCCTTCTGAACCGTACAATAAAAAACTGCCTGCCCTGAGTAGACCTCACAGGACAAGCAGTTTAATTCCAGCCGGAGCCAGTGCGGCAAACCCCTGCATTGTCAGGGATTTGCCATATCAGGGCAATTTTGCTTGTTTGTAGTCCGTGTACATCCTACCAAACCCGCGTCCGCCTGTCAAGTACACGAAGCAAGCGTTTTAACCAAAATAATCGATGCCGGCGGCAAAAATTTGCTGATCTTTATTGCCCGGAACATTTATGCCAAGATTTGCACCTACCCTTTCGGAATGCCCCATTTTCCCCAAAACCCGGCCATCCGGGCTGGTAATACCCTCAACCGCCTGCATTGAGCCATTGGGGTTATGAGGAATAGCCATCGCAGGCCTGCCGGAAAAATCAACATACTGGGTGGCAATCTGACCATTCTGCGCCAGTTTGTCCAGCATTGCCGCATTGGCGACAAACCGTCCCTCGCCATGGGAAACGGCAATGGTATGAATGTCGCCAACCTTTACATGATTAAACCAGGGGGATTGATTCGATACAATCCGGGTTTGTACCATGCAGGAGACATGACGTCCAAGGCTGTTATGCGTAAGGGTAGGAGTGTCGGCGGTCAGATCGGTGATTTCGCCATAAGGTACCAGTCCCAGTTTAATTAAGGCCTGGAAGCCGTTGCAGATGCCCAGCATTAACCCGTCCCGCTGCCGCAGGAGCTGCATGACCGCCGCCTTGATCCGCGAATTACGGAACATCGCTGCAATAAACTTACCGGACCCGTCCGGCTCATCGCCGGCGCTAAACCCGCCGGGCAGCATAACAATCTGGGCATTTTCAATCCCTTGGGCAATGGCCTCAATAGATTGCTCTACCGCCTTCGGCGTCAGATTTCTGATCACCAGCGTGTCAACCTGGCCACCGGCCCTGGCGAAAGCCTGGGCTGAATCATATTCACAATTTGTGCCGGGAAAAACCGGAATAAACACCCGGGGCTTAGCATAGCGAACGGCAGCTTTCCGCGAACCGGCAGTATCATACGGCTGGAAGTTTATTTTGCTTTCTTCCCCGGCGGTTTGCGTCGGAAAAATCTTTTCCAGAGGTTGTTCCCATACTTGCTGGGCCTGATCCAGGCCAATGGCTATCCCGTTAACTTCTATCACGTAGTCCTGCTGGGTTACGCCAAGCACTTGAAAAGCAACATCCTCAAAAACACTTTCCGGTTCGGTCGCCGGAGCCAGTTCTAATACCAGCGAACCGTAATCAGCGGAAAATAAAGCTTCAGCCTTGGCATTTTCCGTCATTTTAAGACCGATTTTATTGCCAAAGGCCATTTTGCTTACGGCAGCGGCAATTCCGCCGTTACGCACACTATTGGCGGCTAAAACCCGGCCGGCCTTGATCAGCTTGGTAACCTGGGAAAAATTGCGGCGCAAGGCCTCAAAATCAGGCATTTCATATTCATCCCGCAGCGCCGGCACTATCACCACGGTATTGCCGGGCGCTTTAAACTCAGGCGAAATTACGGCATTCGCATTTACCACATTGACGGCAAAAGCGACCAGGGTGGGGGGCACACTGATGTCCTTAAACGTGCCTGACATGCTGTCCTTGCCGCCAATGGCCGGAATGCCCAATTCCAGTTGGGCGTATAAAGCGCCCAATAGCGCACTGAACGGTTTGCCCCATTTGGCGGCATCCTGGCCCAGTTTCTCAAAATACTCCTGCAACGTTAGCCGGATGGTGGAATAGTCTCCCCCCAGCGCCACAATTTTCGCCGCAGCCTCAACCACTGCGTACAGCGCACCGTGAAAAGGACTCCATTTGGCCAGCGCCGGATTATAGCCGTACGTCATGGCAGTGGCCGTATCGGTTTTGCCGGTAAGCACCGGCAGTTTAGCCACCATCCCCTCGCTGGGCGTAAGTTGATATTTGCCGCCAAACGGCATTAAGACCGTACCGGCGCCGACGGTGCTGTCAAACATTTCGCCAAGCCCTTTCTGGCTGCAAACATTCAACTGCTGCAAATTCTCCAGCCAGCGGCCGGCAAGATGGTCCGCCTCCCAGCCGGGAGTGGCGGTAAAAAACCTGTCAGCGGCGGCCGGAGCCTGCACGCTGACCGCCGTGGACTGCAAAACGCCATTGGTATTAAGAAAATCCCGGCTGATATCTACAATGGCCTTGCCCCGCCAGAACATCTGCAGACGGTTGCAGTCGGTTACCTCGGCTACCACCGTAGCTTCAAGGTTCTCGGCATCGGCATAACGGATAAACGCCTGGGCGTCTGCTGCGCTGACGACAACCGCCATCCGTTCCTGAGATTCGGAAATTGCCAGTTCTGTACCGTCAAGACCTTCATATTTTTTCAAAACCTTGTCCAAATCAATCCTAACCCCGTCGGTAAGCTCGCCAATGGCTACGGAAACTCCGCCTGCGCCGAAATCATTGCAGCGCTTAATCAGTTTGCTTACTTCGGCATGACGAAATAAACGCTGAATCTTCCGTTCGGTTGGCGCGTTGCCTTTCTGGACTTCCGCGCCGCAATTAAACAGTGATTCCTCGGTATGTTCCTTGGAAGAGCCGGTTGCTCCGCCGCAGCCGTCACGGCCGGTCCGGCCGCCAACCAACAGGACCGCATCCCCCCTGACCGGTACGCCCCGGACGACATTTCCCCTGGGAGCAGCCGCAATTACAGCGCCAATCTCCATACGCTTAGCCATAAAATCCTCGTCATATAGTTCGGTAACCTGCCCGGTAGCCAAACCGATTTGATTGCCATAAGAACTATATCCGGCTGCGGCGCCTGTCGTAATTTTCTTTTGCGGCAATTTACCCGGTAAGGTATCCTGAACCGGGCGGCGCGGATCAGCACTGCCGGTTACCCGCATGGCCTGGTAAACATAAGAACGGCCGGACAAAGGATCGCGAATTGCCCCGCCCAGGCAGGTGGCGGCACCGCCAAAGGGTTCAATTTCCGTAGGATGATTATGCGTTTCATTCTTAAACATAACCAGCCATTCTTCCGGATACCCGTCCACATCAACCGTGACGGCAATACTGCAGGCATTGATTTCTTCCGATTCGTCCAAATCGGCCAGCAGACCGCGTTTCTTCATTTCCTTCATCCCGATGGTTGCAATATCCATAAGTGATATATCGCGGTCCTTATCGCCATAAACATATTTCCTGGCATCAAGAAACCTTGCATAGGCCTTGGCAATCGGCTCAACAAAATAACCGCTTTCAAACCTGACCGTATCCACCCTGGTGAAAAAGGTCGTATGACGGCAATGATCCGACCAGTAAGTATCAATGACCTTTATTTCGGTTATGGTCGGGTCACGCTGTTCGGTATCCCTGAAATAGCTTTGACAAAATACCAAATCATTGTAACTCATAGCCAGGCCGGCTTCAGCCATAAAAGATTCCAACTCCCGGCCTGTTTTATGGATAAATCCGGTCAGCGCCGCCACATCGGCCGGGTCTTCAGACATCATCCTCAGTGTTGCCGGTTTATCAAGACAGGCTTCGCGGCACTCTACCGCGTTGATGCAATAGTTTTTAATCCGGTTAAACTCCTCGGCCGTGATTGTCCCAGTTAAGACAATCACCTTTGCCGTAACAATTACCGGGCGGTCCTGCTGCGTTAAAATTTGAATACACTGGGCAGCCGAATCGGCGGTCTGATCGTATTGACCCGGTAAAAACTCCATGGCAAATACCAGATCGGACGAAGCAGCCGGCAGCACCTCGTCATATACCTCATCAACCGTCGGTTCGGAAAAAACCGTACTGCGGGCTTGCAAATATTCAGCTTCGTTAATTCCTTCAATATCGTAGCGATTGACCAGCCGCACCGCGGTTAATCCGCTTATGCCCAGACTTTCTTTCAAATCGGCATACAAAGCCTGCGCCGGGATATTAAAACCCGGACGTTTTTCCACATAAATTCTTTTTACACTGCTCATATGAACCGCCCCCTAACCTTTACAACTATCATTGTAATATATTATTATTAATAATAATAATTAATAATTCTAATCTATTTCATTAGGAGCACTTATGAATAATATCAATTTTGAACTGTATAAAGTTTTTTATTATGTTGCCGGTAAACTAAGTTTTTCAGCCGCAGCCAACAGCCTGTACATTTCACAGTCGGCAGTCAGTCAGTCAATTAAGCAATTGGAGGAGCAGCTTGGCAGTAAATTGTTTTTCCGCAATACCAAGCAGGTCAAGCTTACCAAATCCGGGGAATTGCTGTTTAGCCATGTCGAACAGGCTTTTAACTTTCTTAAAACCGGCGAACGCAGTATTGCCGAGCTGCAGGCCCTGCAGCTCGGCGAATTGAAAATTGGCGCCAGCGACACGATCTGCAAATACTTCCTGCTGCCTTATCTTAAGCAATTTCATCAGCTTTATCCAAAAATCAAAATTAATATTACCAACCGGCCTTCGCCGGTATGCGCGGAATTACTGCGCAAAGGCCTGGTTGACATCAGCATTATAAATTTACCGAATGCCAGGCCGGATAAAGACCTGACAATCAGCCGCCTGCAGGCAGTCCACGATGTATTCATCGCCGGGCCTAAATACAGCCATTTGCAGCAGCAAGTGCTTGAACTCCGGCAATTGAGCGGTTATCCGCTGTTAATGCTGGAACGAAATTCAACAACCCGGTTGTTTTTTGACCAATATCTGCAGCAGCATAATCTCAGGATCACACCTGAGATTGAGCTGGACAGCGTTGATATTATGATCGAATTGGTGAAAATCGGCCTGGGTATTTCCTTTATCGCCAGGGAATACCTGCAAAAAGAACTGGCAGACAATGAGGTCGTCCTCCTAAACGTAAATGAGCCGATACCTTCACGCTATTTAGGAGTAGTCACGCATGCCAGTCTGCCAGTTCCTGTCGCCGCCCAAAAATTCATGGAACTATTGGTGCAATAATTAAACTTTAACCCGGGGAATATTGCGGCCGTAAAATATTTCCGACATTTCCTTTTTGAGCCGCTGTTTGATTTTTTTCTTTTCGCCTGTCAGTAATTCTTTCTTGGCTGTACCGAACAAGTAATTGTCTAAATCAAATTCTTTGAGAATCATTTTGGTGTGGAAAATATTTTCCTGATAAACATTAACATCAATCATTTGATACAATTGACGAATATTGGGCGCAATATAATTTTGCACCGAATTGATTTTATGATCAATGAAAAACTTTTTGCCGTTTACATCACGGGTAAAACCGCGAACCCGGTAGTCTACAATGGCAATATCCGAGCTAAAGGATTTGATCAGGTAATTCAGCGCTTTCAGGGGCGAAATGTGACCACAGGTAGAAACATCAATATCGGCCCGGAAAGTACTGATGCCCTTGTCAGGATGACTCTCCGGATAAGTATGAACAGTGATATGGCTTTTGTCCAAATGACAGACCACGGCTTCTGACTCAGGCTCCGCCGGCGCTTTGACCACTAGCGGTTCTTCGGATATCAGCATGGTTACACTGGCGCCCTGCGGATCATAATCCTGCTTGGCGATATTTAAAATATTGGCCCCGATAATATTGGCGACTTCTGTTAAAATATTGGTAAGGCGGTCGGCATTATACTCTTCGTCTATATACTCTATATATGCCTGACGATGCTCGGGCGTCTTGGCATAGCAAATGTCATACATATTAAAACTTAAGGATTTGGTCAGATTGTTAAATCCGTAAAGCTTGAGTTTTTTGATTTCTCTAATATTCATCTCATCCACCTTACTACTGTATTTAAAATGCAGGGGTTAGCCGGTATATCCGATTTGATATTCTACAGTTAATGACAAATCCCTGCTAAATTTGCAGGCTTCCAAATATTTTCGGGGAGCCTTTGCCCGGCAAGCACCGGAGATTGACTGCTTACACCAAATCAAGAGCGATTTTCAGCACAACTTTTTTTACCTCGGCCTGATGATCGCCGCTGCAGCCGGGGCGGTGTATATCCCAGGGAAATATGACTGCGTAAGCGCCTGAGGATAAGTGAATAAAGGATTCACCGGCTACCGTTTTATAATAAACCGCATCCTTTTGGGGCGTACAGTCTTCAAGTATCTCCTGTGCATCGCTGCGCGGCGCGTAGCCCAGCAATTCCTCGCCTGCCGCAACAAATTGCACGTCAATATACTTTACATGAGTTTCCGCTTTACAGTTTTCCCAGGGCTGCGGCGTATATTTTGAAACAATCGCCAATATTTTGTCGCCGTCAATCGGGTACCGGCCTTCGGCCAGACTGCCGAAATCGGTTTCCGCCAGATATTTTACTCCTTTTTGGACAGCCTCCGGCAGAAAAGGCAGTTCATTACTTAGATTATGCAAATTACCAATGATCATGCTAATCATCCCTTCTTGTTTTATTTACTTATTTTTGACAGGTTGATAGGATTATAGTTGCAAACAGGTTTTGTCCTATGCTATTATTTAAACAAATAAATAGCAAATAGGCAATGACAGGAAAAGTATAGGTGCTGTTTTTCCACAGAGAGCCGGAATCTGCTGTGAACCGGCGTTGAACGCATTTAGAAAGCCCTCCTTAAGCCGCAGGCTGAAAGTCCCAGTAAGCCTGACCGTCTTGCCCCGCGTTAACGGGTTAAAGTGAGCCGTATGGCTAAACAAGGTGGTACCGCGGGAACAGTTCTCGTCCTTTCAACAGGATGAGAACTGTTTTATTTTTCCATACTATACCTTAGATCATCAACAGATTGGAGTGTTCATTATGAAGCAATTATTGGAATTACTGGAAAGAGACGCCAAACGGCCAATTGCCGAGCTGGCGGTAATGCTCGACCGGTCCCCGCAAGAAGTGGCGGCCGAAATCAAGGCCCTGGAAGAAGAAAAAATAATTATTAAATATCATACCATTATTAATTGGGAAAAAACCGGCACTCATACTGTTACCGCCATGATTGAGGTAAAAATTACACCCCAGCGCGAAGTTGGTTTTGACGCCCTGGCTGAACGCATTTACCGCTTCCCGGAAGTACGCAGCGTTTATCTTATGTCCGGCGCTTACGATCTGCTGGTTATGCTGGAAGGTCAGTCCCTAAAAGAAATTGCCAGTTTTGTTTCAACCAAGCTGGCGACCATTGACGGCGTCATCGGCACAACTACCCATTTTATGCTGAAAGCCTATAAGGAGTCTGGAATTATTATTGAAGATCGGGAAGAGGATCGCCGCCTGGTGGTGACGCCATGAGCTGGGCAGACCGTATTTCACCGGCCGTCCGTTCCATTCCGCCTTCAGGCATTAGAAGATTCTTTGATATTGCAGCCGAAATGAAAGGAGTAATTTCGCTGGGTGTCGGAGAGCCGGACTTTATTACTCCCTGGCATATCAGAGAGAGCTGCGTTTATGGACTGGAGCGCGGCTATACCTCCTATACCGCCAATCATGGCCTGTTGGAACTCCGGGAAGAAATTGCCAAAACAACGGACCGCGACTATAACGTCCGCTATGAGCCGAACCGCGAAATCCTTATTACTGTTGGCGTTAGCGAAGCCCTGGATCTGGCCTTAAGAGCAGTTTTATCGCCCGGCGACGAAGCCCTTGTGCCTGAGCCCTGCTATGTATCCTATAAAGCCTGCGTTACCTTGGCGGGCGGCGTTCCAGTACCGGTGCCAACGGTTATGGAAAACCAGTTCCGGGTGACGGTTGAGCAGCTGGAACAGTTGGTTACCCCCCGTACCAAGGTTTTGTTGATCGGATACCCCAACAACCCCACCGGCGCAATTATGCCCAGAGAAGAACTGCTCCGCATTGCGGGGTTTGCCAAAAAACATGATCTCATTGTAATTTCAGACGAAATATACGCCAACCTTACCTATGATGCTGAACATACCTGCTTTGCATCACTGCCTGAAATGAGGGACCGCACAATTTTGCTCAATGGGTTTTCCAAAGCCTATGCCATGACCGGCTGGCGCATCGGCTACGCTATGGGCAACGCTGATTTTATTGCCGCCATGACCAAAATCCATCAATACACCATGCTGTGCGCCCCCATTACCGCACAAGTTGCAGCAGTGGAAGCGCTCCGTCACGGGCAGGACACCATGAAGAAAATGGTAGCCGAATATGACTGCCGCCGTCGCCTGATGCTGGATGGATTATGTAATATGGGACTTAGCTGCTTTGAACCAAAAGGCGCTTTTTACATCTTCCCCTCCATTAAAAATACCGGACTGAAATCGCTGGAGTTTGCCGAGGAACTGCTCAAAGCGGAAAAAGTCGCGCTTGTGCCTGGTGATGCGTTTGGCGAAAGCGGTCAGGGTTACATCCGCTGTTCTTATGCAACCTCGATGGCCAACCTGAACAAAGCGCTGGAGCGAATCGGCCGCTTTATCGACAAGCGGCTAAACAGACGGGAAGAGCTGCAGCCGAAACCACCGCAGGCTTAATTATCACGCAAAGGGGTGTCTCTAAATGCAACCGCATTTAGAGACACCCCTTTGCTATATTGGGCTCAAACCGTTACGGGCTGAATCACGACAAAAACGCCGGCAAATAAAACTCCGGGAAACCTTGGGCTCTGTCAAGCCCCGGCTTCCCGGAAAATATAATTATGCTTTAGGATCGATAATGGCAATATCGCCTTCTTCACCGGTACGAATCCGCACTGCATTTTCAATAGGATAAACAAATATTTTCCCGTCACCGATTTGACCGGTTTTAAGTACACGTTGGGCTGTTTCAAGAACTTTTTCCACCGGGATTTCGCAGACAACGGTTTCCACTTTGACCTTTGGCAGTAAATTAATGGTATATTCAGTTCCCCGGTAAACCTCCGTATGGCCTTTTTGCAAGCCGCAGCCATATACCTGACTGACAGTCATTCCGGCAACGCCAATTGAATTTAATGCCTCTTTAAGCTCTTCAAGTTTGCCTGGTCTGGTAATAAT
Source organism: Dendrosporobacter quercicolus (assembly GCF_900104455.1). Lineage (NCBI taxonomy): Bacteria > Bacillati > Bacillota > Negativicutes > Selenomonadales > Sporomusaceae > Dendrosporobacter > Dendrosporobacter quercicolus. Next base: position 41,662 of record NZ_FNHB01000006.1, on the reverse strand, counting down.
CTCAATCTTAGTCATTTTTTTCATAACCAGTCCTCCTTCGCTCCCGTAACCGAATCTTTCTTTATGCTAAACCTGCTCTGCTCCAGTCTTACTCCTTCAAGTTTAAACTAAATTGGCTTTTCCTGCAACGCTATCTTGCACAATTGCCTGACTATGGGAAATAGGCGCTCCGGCTACAAAGTCCTGAGCATAAGCCCGTTCACCATGCTCACTGACATCCAGGCCGGTAGTCTCTTCATCTTCATTAACCCGTAGTTTCATAAAGCTGCCAATGATTTTCAGCAGCACAAAAGTCATTATGGCTGCAAATACCCAGGCAGCAACAACGGCAATAAGCTGGGTAACAACAGGAGCAGCGCCGCCGCCATAAAATAAACCGTCTGTTCCTGCCGAGTTTACGCCAGTTGAAGCGAACAAACCGGTGGCAATAGCACCCCAGGTGCCGCCGATGCCGTGAATGCCGAAAACATCAAGCGAATCGTCATAGCCAAGCTTTTGTTTAACAACGGCAACGGCAAAATAACAAATTACGCCGCCAGCTAAACCAATGATTAACGAAGGTATCGTCGATACAAACCCCGCGGCGGGCGTAATGGCTACCAAACCGGCGATGCAGCCGCTGACAGCGCCCAAAATTGTCGGTTTGCCATTATGAATCCATTCTGCAAATACCCAGGCCAGAGTTGCTGCAGCAGCGGCAACCTGAGTAACAACAAAGGCTGAAGCCGCCAGACCGTTGGCGCCAAGTGCGCTGCCGGCATTAAAGCCAAACCAGCCAAACCACAGTAAAGCCGCGCCCAAAACAGTCATCGGCAGATGATGCGGCAGAATTGGCGAAGTGCCATAGCCGCGCCGTTTGCCAAGTACGATACAAGCTACCAGTGCGGAAACGCCGGAAAGAATATGAATAACCGTACCACCGGCAAAATCAAGCGCTCCCAGCTCAAACAACCAGCCGCCGCCCCATACCCAATGGGCAAACGGATTGTAAACGAAAGTAGCCCAGGCGACAATAAACACAATAAAAGCCGGGAATTTCATTCTTTCAGCAAATGCTCCGGTAATCAGAGCCGGAGTAATGACAGCAAACATGCATTGGAAGGCTACAAAAGCCAAAGCGGGGATGGTATCGGAAAATGCGCCCGGTTCCTGGCCCACACCGTTTAAACCAAAGAATTCCAAGCCGCCGATCAGCCCGCCTATATCAGAACCAAAAGTTAATGTATAGCCCAATAATACCCATTGAACTGAAATAAGTGCAACAATAAAGAAACTTTGCATAATCGTAGTAAGCACATTTTTTGTCCTGACCATACCGCCGTAAAACAAGGCCAGACCCGGTGTCATCAGCATGACCAGGGCAGCGCTTGCCAGTACCCAGGCGGTATCTCCAGTATCGATTGTGGATGCCGCCTCTGTGCCCTCACCAAAAGCCACTGGTACAAACAGAAAAGTTAACATCAGGCAAATTGTTAAAACAGACCAAACTTTTTTCATGTTCATCCCCTCTTTCATTAAATTATTTTCATTGGGTATTCATCAGGTTTAGTTCAATATGATTGCAATAGTGAAACAAATTAAATATCTACACCTCCTTGGCGTGATAAAAAATAGAGTCCGGCAGCAGTAAACAAAAGCTGCAAGACATCATCGTCTGCGAAAATGCAAAAGGGCCTTCGCATCGTAATAGCGAAGGCCTCATTGCCTTTGAGTTTCTTATTGACACTAGTATAACAACCGATTTTGCCGGTGTCAATACTAAAAATAGATATTCAGAAAATTAAAATCTCTATTCCCTAAAACAAATTCCGACATTTATTTTGTTTTTCTGTCATAGACATAATTCCCCGGCCAAACTTGCTTCACCTTGCCCTGGTCTACCCGGTAATATAAGCGCAGCAATAGTCGGTAACCGCACTGACCTTAAGCTTGAAACGCGCTTTTGCCGGTACATTAAAGACGTCGCCGCCGCTGACCTGCCGCCACTCAGTTGCTCCCGGCAATAAAACCGTCAAATCCCCGGACAGAATTTCCATGCTTTCGGCGGCCTCTGTGCCAAACTCGTATTCGCCTGGCATCATAATCCCCAAAGTGATTCGCCTGCCATCAGCAAAAATTACCGTGCGGCTGGTCACATTCCCGTTAAAATAAATATTGGCGGATTTTACCACAGTGACATTTTCAAACTGGCTCATTGCCGCGACCTCCCGATTATAATGTTTCGTTAGAAGTAATTTGAACTTTATACTCACCACTGGCTGCTTTTTTAATAATGCCTTTTTTACCGGCCCCATCGTCAACAGTTATGGCCTGAAGATTGTGTCCAATCAAAAAATTCAATACGTCTCCCTTTACAAAGCCTTCCCAGCTTTCTTTATTTTTCAGTTCCGATGTCTCATTGCTAATATCCATCCATGTATCCTCCAACAATTAAAATTTTTCAACCATTTCTCTAAAATAACGGCAATTATGGATGAGATCAGGACTATGTTTAACCAGTCCGCCGCCAATTAAAAATATCACTTCCCGGCCGTAAACAGCCAGCAATTCGGGGACCTTCTCCAACGTCATACCGCCGCCCGGACTGGGAAATATCGGCCTGACCGCGCCCAGCGGCGCAGCGCAGGCTTCGGCGATATCTTCGCACTCTGTGCGGCTAAAGGAGAATCTGCCGCCGAAATTCGGATAAATGGTCGCATCAGCGCCAGCCAAACGGGCCAATTGACCGAATAAAACCGGATGTGAGATCCCATGCCCGGCGCTCAGCGCATAACTGCCTTGAAAAGCCGGATGACTAAAAACAGGCAGCCCGAGGGTTTCGTCATCCGCCAGTTGCTGCATTACAGACAGCCCCGTCAGCGCCGGGGCAATCATCAGGCCGCCCGCGCCGGCGGCCTTGGCCTGATAAGCCCGCTCAACCGTCTGCTGACCGGGAGCTGTTACGTTGGCCACAAAAATGCACTGCTGTCCGGTTTGGCTATTGGCTTTTGCCACTGCGGCGGCGCACCGGCTGACGCGCTCATCAAAGGGGGCAAACTTCTGGTTGGTCAGACCGTGGTCATCCTTGATGATATCAATCCCGCCAAGCGCCAGCTGATAGGCCATTTGCGCCAATTCTTCCGCTGAGAGCCCCATTGGTTTTAATGCCGTAAACAGCAACGGCCGCTTTGGTACGTCAAGTAGATTGCGTAAACCGTCCCGGCCGAAGCGGGGCCCGGCAAACAGCTTGAGCAAAGAGCCGGAAAGCTGCAGCGCTTCAACCCGGATACCAGGCTTAATGCTGCTATTGCCAAAGATTACATTAAGCAACTGAGTGATTTCGTCAGCCGCTGTCTCAATGGCATAACTAATGACAGCATAATGGCAGTCCCGGCCTGACCTAAAGCTTTCAATTTTTCCTACAACTTCCTCACGGATGAAATTATCCGGCAATAATTCTTCCGGAAACTCAACCGTTTGTTCAATGCAAATATCTTTGGCCTTGGCGTAAGCTTCCTGCTCATTGCCTGACAGCCGGTATTCCACGCTAAATCGCTCGCCTGACAACATGATTGCCCCTCCATACTCTTTTGCCTGAAATGGTTTGCTGATAATGCTTTTGCGCCTTAATCATTTCTAGCCCTCAACCGCTTATTCCTGTAATCAAACCTAGTTTAGTTCTCTTATTTTCATTTTTAAAAACATTTTACAAGGCCAAACATAGTATAAATTAATCATTGACAACCAAATACGGAGGGTGAAACTATGACTAGCTCAAAACGCCATTCGCCGGCCAGCGGTAAACAAAGCTGCCAGTGTTGGCAGTGTAAAGCTTTCGCGCAATGCTGGCCGGAAACCGGTATGCCTACCCGCACTGCCATAGCCAGAATCAAAGGCGGCCCGCTTGCACCGGCAATCAGGGGCATTGTTATTTTCCGGGATATTCCTGGCGGCACTGAGGTTTCCGCAGATGTCAGCGGCCTGCCTCCTTTTCGTCCGGGACAAAACAACAAACCGCAAATCGGCCCGCATGGCTTTCATTTGCATGAAAACTGCAGCTGTAAAGTTGGCGATCCGGCCGACCCTTTTACTGCAGCCGGATCCCACTGGAACCCCGGCAATCAGCCGCACGGCAATCATGCCGGTGATTTCCCCGCTTTATTTTCCAATCATGGCCGGGCCAAAATGACCTTTTTTACCGATAAATTTAACGTTGACGACATTATTGATAAAACAGTCATTATTCATCAAAGTCCCGATGATTATCGGACCCAGCCGACCGGCGACTCCGGCCTCCGCCTCGCTTGCGGAATCGTTCGCTGGGCGCGCCACTTATCGGATGTCTAACCCCGCTCCGCACCCCGCCGGGCAGGCCTCCGCGGATCGTGGTGCTGCGAGCCGCTAAACAACAGGCAAATTAAGATCATAAACAATACTGAGCACCCGGATGACAACAGTAACCACAAAACAAGAATACATTGGCACTGGCTCCGGCAAAGCGGACTGTGTATAATAAAAACAGGCTGCGCCAACAATGGCGGCCACAGCATAAATTTCCTTGCGAAATACAAAAGGAATCTCCTGGACAAACAGGTCTCGAAGCACTCCGCCGCCTACGCCGGTAGTTACCCCTAATACAATCATGATAAACAGCGTATTATGGTCTTGCATAATGGCCATATTGGCGCCGCCGGCGGTAAAAGCGCCTAAACCGATGGCATCGCAGATCAGAATGAAATAATTAAATCGCGTAATCTGATGATAAACAAAACACGAAGCCAACGCAGTAACAATACTGATCAACACAAAGGTGGGGTCCCGCAATGCGAATGGCGGGGAATTGCCAATGAGCAAGTCCCGTAATATTCCCCCGCCAGTGGCAGTGGTGATTGCTAACATGATGACCCCAAATACATCGAGCTTTTTTTTAATGCCGGTCAGCGCCCCGGCCAGCGCAAACGCCACCGTGCCAATGATCCCCATTAAATCCAATACAATCATGTTATCCCTACCTGCCCCTACGCTAAACTAGCGCCTTCGTATATGCTTGTTAAAATACCAGCCATATCTTCAGCGCCGACCAGCACCGGATTGGCCCTGGTGGAACCTTTGAGTGAATTATCCACCAAATCCTTAAAATCATCAAAAAACTGCGCCTTCTCCAGACCGGCTTGGGCCAAGGAGTCGGGTATTTGCAATACGGCGTTTAATTTCTTAATTGCGCCGATGAAATGATTGGCTCCGATTACTCTCGCCAGGTGGGTTAGTTTTTCCTGAACCAGCGGACTGCGCGCGTTATATTCAAGCACATAGGGCAAAGCAATGGCGTTAATCAGTCCATGCCCCAGGCCGAACCTGCCGCCAATGGCATGAGCAATTCCATGGGCCATGCCCAAACCGACATTATCAAAAGCATAGCCGGCCAAACTTTGAAAGTGGTGCACTTTCTCCCGGCTGCCAATGGTTTTATCCTGATAGGAAAACGGCAAATAGGCAAGCAGCCCTTCAATCGCGCCTCTGGCCATAACCTCGGTAAAATCGTCCAGGTTATGATTCAGATAAGCCTCGACCGCATGGGTTACTGCATCCATTCCGGTCTCGGCGACGATCTGGTCCGGCATCGTCATCGTTAAACCGGCATCCAGAATGGCAATGTCGGGAATAAAAGCTGTTGTTTTAAGTCCAATTTTTAAGTTCTGCTGTTTAAACGTAACAACAGCGGCTTTGGTTACTTCACTTCCTGTGCCCGAAGTCGTTGGAATGGCGATAAACTTCAGGTTATTCCGGCGCCCGGGAATCGTGCATGAAAAGAAGTTGTCAAAGTTAATTTCAGGATATTCATAAAACAAAGCCATTACCTTTGCCGCGTCAAGTGCTGATCCGCCGCCGACAGCAATTAAAACATCCGGCTTGAACGCCTGCATTGCAGCAAGACCGCTTAATACCGCTTGCGTATCAGGATTTTTGACCACGCCGGAAAACACAGCGCTCAGGCAGTGGCTATGAGCCAGCAGCTTCTGAATCCGGGCGATCGTACCGTTTTCCAGCATTGATTTACTCCCGGTCACAATAAAAGCTTTCGTTGCCGCAATATTTTTAAGATATTCCAGCGAACCATTACCCACAATCAGCCGCTCGCCGCCAAACATCAGACTTTTCATTTCGTTATCACAACCCTTTGCTTTTTTGCTTGACGAACACCAGTCAGAATACCAAACAGCAAATACACCAGCCATTCACTATATTTAACTCCAGCTTGTCTTAATCCTTTTCATCAACAGTTTAATTTAAATTTTTTTACACTTGCCAGCAAAAAGGAGCGGTTTGTTATGCGTCCGGTACCGGATATTATCACACCTGGTCTTAAAATACTATTCATCGGCTTTAACCCCGGTGAGCGTTCCGCCTTAACCGGTCATCATTTTGCCGGTCATTCCAACCGGTTTTGGAAGCTGTTGGCGCTTGCCGCCTTAACGCCCTATCAGTTGAGACCGGACCAGGACGCATTATTGCTGTCCTTTGGTTATGGCATCACCAACATCGTTGCCCGCCCCAGCCGCACTGCGGCTGAGATAACCAAGGCCGAATACGCCGCCGGCCGTGAAATATTATTTGCAAAGCTCCGCCAATACCAGCCTGAAATTGCCTGCTTTGCCGGCATTGGCGTGTATAAAGAATTTGCCCGGCTTTCAACAGTAAGCTGCGGCCGGCAGGCCACCGGCATGATCCCCGGCATCATTGATTTTGTTTTACCGTCGCCGAGCGGCCTTAACCGGATCAAGTCTGCCGATCAGCTTAACTACTACCGGCTCTTAGCCGCTCTAATCGCCAATTAAACTAACAGGAGCAGTAAATTTCCTGCTTACGCCTGCCTGTTTTGCATAAAGTAAGAGTGCGCTTACATATAATACAAATAGGGAATATCTTTCAAATACTCCCCATTGACATAATGTCATTAAGGTCTACCAGCATTGAATATCAGGGGGGTCTGTCATTTGAAATTAAATGAGCTGCAAGATTTAACTTATCGCTCGCCTTGGGTTGCCTTAGGCTGGTCAGCGATGATTCCGGGCCTCGGCCAGGTCTATAATCAGGAATATTTACTGGGCATTGCCATGATTCTTTTCGAATTTTTTATTAATAATCATGCCCAGCTTAACCTTGCCATACACCATTCATTTAATTTCAATTTTGCTGAATCCCGTCAGGTAATTGACTACCATTGGCTGCAGTTTTACCCGGCCTTATGGACCTATGGCATGTGGCAGGCCTATAATAAGGCCCTTGAAATTAATAAAAGACTGCGCGACCAGGGGGTAACCGCTACCGGAAAGCCAGCGCACTTCAGCGGCTTTTTCATTGGTTTGACTGTCGGCATGCACCTGGGATCCTTTTGGGGTTTCGGCGGCTCGCCAGTCTGGAGCGGCCTGGCTATCGGCTTTATTTCCGCCATCATTGGCGGAAAGCTGGAGAAGCGCTTCAGCCGCCAGACCCTGCCGGATAAAAGCTGATCATCCCCTGGGCGCCATACCGCAAAAACCAGCCGGCCCTTTCATAAGCAAGGACGCGTCCATAGCCAAGGCTCCTGCGGACGGCAGTTGACAAATTGCAAAGAGGGTGTCTTTAAATACTTCCATTTAAAGACACCCTCTTTATATTTCTCAGGCTTTCCGTCTGTCATGAATGATCCGGGCAACATATACGCCGCTGGCGCTGGCCTGAGACAACCCGCGCGTCACGCCGGCTCCGTCGCCAATTGCAAACAGCCCGGGAATTTCAGTTTCCAGCTCATCAGTCAGCTTTAACCGGGAACTATAAAACTTGACTTCAACACCATACAGCAAAGTATCGTCATTGGCCATGCCCGGCGCAATATTATTTAAGGCATAAATCATTTCAATAATGTTGTCCAAATGACGCTTAGGCAGTACCAGGCTTAGGTCGCCCGGCGTCGCTTTTAGTGTTGGTTTGGTAAAACTTTGCTCCAGGCGGTGTTCATTCGTTCTCCGGCCCTTGATCAGATCGCCAAACCGTTGTACAAGCACGCCACCGCCCAGCATATTAGAAAAAGAGGCAATTCGTTTACCATACTGATGCGGCTCGTTAAAGGGTTCATTAAAACGATTGCTTACCAGTAAGGCAAAATTCGTATTTTTGCTGTGCAGTTTTTCATCCCGGTAGCTATGTCCGTTCACAGTAACAATGCCATCCGTGTTTTCGGCTACAACATATCCTTTGGGATTCATACAAAAAGTCCGGACCAAATCGCCGTATTGTTTCGTACGGTAAATCAGTTTGGCCTCATAAACTTCATCGGTGATATGCTGGAATACGGTTGCCGGAATTTCTATTCTTACGCCAACGTCAACCTGGTTATTCAGCATGGTCAGCCCCATCTCTTTACACCGGCCGGCAAACCATTCCGATCCGGCCCGGCCGGGTGCGGCAATCAAATAGCGGCAGCTTACCGGCTCGTCATCAAGTAACTGAAGCCCAAAACCCGCCTCGGTTTGATCAATCGACGCCACATGCCTGTTAAAAATCAGGGTAATCTTATCCTTAAGCTGTTCATAAATTTGTTCGAGAATTTTGAGGTTGTTTTCAGTGCCCAGGTGCCGGACTTTTGCCTCAAGCAGGTGTAGGCCAAATCCGATGGCCAGTTTGCCCAGCGAGCTGTTTTGCGTGCTAAAGTACTCACTTGGCGCTCCATACTGCTTATTTACCCCATCAACATAGTCAATCAGGCTGAGTACCTCATCGTCCGGAAGATATTCGTTCAGCCAGCCGCCAAACTGAGTGGTAAAATTATATTTCCCGTCGGAAAAAGCGCCCGCCCCGCCAAAGCCGCGCATGATGCTGCAGGGCTTGCAATTAATGCAGTGCTCGACTTTTTTCTCGGCAATCGGACATCGCCGGCTGTATATATCACGTCCCTCTTCAATCAGGATTACTCTGATCTCCGGATTAAGCCTCGCCAACTCATAGGCGGCGAAAATCCCGGCAGGCCCCCCGCCGATAATCGCCACATCGTATTGTCTACCCATATAGCCTCTCCCCTCTGCAATAAACAGCGTTCAGCCAAATTGCCACAGATATTATATATCATAATGCCCTGTTTGACCAGAATAATTTATTGGCAATGGCTTCGGACGGCGTCCTATGACCGGACGTTTTGGGGGTGCTGCTCGAAAAAAAGAAGCGCCCGCAAGAGCGCTTCTTCAAATTGACTATTGAACATTATACAGCCCCTGGCTTTGCATATACTTAAACAGACCTTCACCATGCTCCTGCTCTTCTTTTTGGATATGATTGAGAACCTGTCTGACGCTTGGATCGGCAAACTCAAAAATAGCTGTATCATAGGTGCCGGACACATATTTTTCAGTCATCAGCATATCGTTTAACAACGCTGCGTCATTTGGGCCGCCGGCAAATGCAGACGGACTGCCGGCACCGGCCGGTTGCCCACTGCCTTGCTGGTTCTGTTGCTGACCCTGCTGATTTTGTTGCTGGCCTTGCTGCTGGACATCGGGCACTTGGCCGCTGAGAATTTGGTTGATGGTGTTCAGATGCTGCTGTTCCGCCTGCGCATAATTGGTAAACAGCTGCTTTAATTGGGGCGTTTGCGTTTGATTTGCATAGGATTGATATTTTTGTACGCAAATCTGCTCATGCTTTTTCTGATCCTGTAAAAGCATTTGTTCTTTTCGGGATAAATTTAGGGCCACTAATCATCACCTCCTGCCAATAGTTTGGCCTGAGTTCTGGAAGCCTATTCTATTTTTTCCCCGGATTTGCTATACTGCAGATATACAGGCTGATTGCCTGGCAACAAATAACCAGGGAGTGATTGGATGGAACTTCATTTACCAGTGGGTTTGACAAGTGAGAAATCCGAGCAGGTAACCCCTGAGAATACCGCTGTCAGGTATGGCAGCGGCTCAGTGTCGGTGTATGCCACCCCGGCGATGATCGGCTTAATTGAAGCGGCCTGCCTCGCCGCTGTCGAACCGCATCTGCCGGCCGGCATGGCTACTGTCGGGATTCATGTAAATGTCAGCCACATCGCAGCTACGCCCATTGGCATGCAGGTGCGGGCAGCGGCTGAACTAACCGGGATAACAGGGAAAAAATTAACCTTCCGGGTGGAAGCTTTCGATGAAAAAGAAAAAATTGGTGAGGGAACTCACCAACGTTACATCATTGATATCGAAAGATTTTTACAAAAAACAGAAAGCAAGCTGGCTACTTCTTAGGCTTGGCCGGTACGGCAGTCAGAATAACCTGATTGCCTTGACGGACAACCTTAATGGTGTAATCAATCGTGCCTTGTTTATAAAGCTCAAGTTTAATTTCCAGTAAGGCCTTGCCTACCTTCTCCTGAATTTCCGGAGTGAAAAAAGCGGTGGCAAGGTCTTCTTTTTGTTCCTTTTTCCCTGGTTTAACCGGTTCCTCAGCCTCACTGTAGACCGCTGTTTCAAACGTCGCCTTTTCCTTAAACCCCGAAAACATTGCATTGTCACTTAAATTTTTTGGTATTTTAGCCATCAGTTATCACCTCAAAAAATGGGCGGCTGCCTTTGGCAGCTCCCATTCAGCCTTTTTGCATTTTTGCCCAGGAATCCCGCAGCCCTACAATTCGGTTAAAAATTGGTTTTCCCGACGCTGAATCAGCATCAACACAGAAATACCCCTGCCGCAGAAACTGATAACGGTTACCTGGCCGGGCTTCACCCAGACTGGGTTCCGCCATACAGCCGCTAATCGTCTCCAGCGAATTTTCATTTAATGTTGCAATAAAATCTTCAGCTTCCTCATCACTGTCATCTGTCAGCAGATAGTCGTATAATCGTACTTCAACCTGCACAGCCTGACTGGCGCATACCCAATGCAGAGTGCCTTTCACTTTACGGCCGCTGTTTGTTCCGCCGCTCTTCGTTTCCGGATCATAACTGCAGCGAACTTCAATAATACTGCCTGCTTCATCTTTAATTACCCGTTCACATTTAATAATGTAGGCATGCTTAAGCCGTACTTCTTTGCCAGGAGCCAGCCGGAAGAATTTCCTGGCCGGTTCTTCCATGAAATCGTCTTGCTCAATATATAATTCACGGGAAAAAGGAATGCTTCGGTTTCCCATGCCATCATCCTCGGGATTGTTTTCAGCCGTAAGCTGCTCAACCTGCCCTTCCGGGTAGTTTTCAATGACCACCCGGAGCGGACGCAGCACGACCATCGCCCGGGCGGCCCGGCGGTTAAGGTCTTCGCGGATACAGTGCTCCAGCAGTGCAATATCGACTGTGCTATTGCTTTTTGCCACACCAATCCGGTCACAAAAATCCCGAATTGCCTCCGGCGTATACCCACGGCGGCGTAAACCGGAAATGGTCGGCATCCGTGGATCGTCCCAGCCGCTTACATGACCGCCTTCAACCAATAGTCTTAGTTTGCGTTTACTCATTACCGTACGATTCAAATTCAGCCTGGCAAATTCAATCTGCTGCGGCCGGGGAAGGGGACAATCGCAGGCCTTGAGTACCCAATCGTACAACGGGCGATGATCTTCGAACTCCAGGGTACAAATTGAGTGGGTAATGTTTTCCAAGGCATCGGAAATCGGATGGGCGAAATCGTACATTGGATAAATGCACCATTTATCGCCGGTCCGGTGATGAGAGGAATGAGAAATGCGGTATAACGCCGGATCGCGCATATTTAAATTGGGGGAAGCCATATCTATTTTAGCCCGGAGAACACGGGCGCCATCCGGAAACTTGCCGGCTTTCATCTGTTCAAATAATGCTAAGTTTTCCTCAACCGGCCGGTTGCGATAAGGGCTCTCTTTCCCTGGTTCAGTCAAGGTTCCGCGATACTCACGCATTTCCTGCGCCGATAAGTCGCAAACATAAGCCCGGCCCTTCTTAATCAAATAAACGGCATAGTCATATAGTTTACCGAAATAATCAGAAGCATAATACCGCCGGTCATCCCAGGAGAATCCTAACCATTGAACATCTTCCTGGATAGATTCAACATATTCAATATCCTCTTTCACCGGATTTGTATCATCAAATCGGAGATTACATAACCCGTTATACTGGCGAGCCAGCCCAAAATTCAGGCAGATTGATTTGGCATGACCGATATGCAGATATCCATTAGGTTCCGGCGGAAAGCGGGTATGGACTTTATTACCGTTTTTTTGGTTACGCAGGTCTTCATCAATCATTGTTTGAATAAAATTTGATGATACAACAGCATTCATCGACATAATTCCAGGCTCCTTCGCGACGTCTTTTCTAAATTGACGTTATTCGTCATTACTTCTTATGTTTCCTGCTCAGATAAACATCTCCTTATCTATTATGGTAAAATATAGCTTAAAATAGTAGTGAATTAAGACTTTTTCTAATTTATTTCAGCACATAATTCAATAAAGCCGGCGGTATACTTATACAATGGCCGGCAAAACCGCAATGGCAGCATTTGATGATGCATTATTCCGTGCAAATAAAGTGAGGAAGCCGGTTCAATTTCTCCGGCTTCCTCACTTTATTTTTCAAACATTATCTGCTTTAAACCACCCGTTTAGGCTTGACAAACATACTAAGTACCCATAAAAAAACGATGGCCCCGATTGTGCTGACAACAATACTGCCAATTGTTCCATAGGCGTTTAGGCCCAGTAAGCCGAACAAAAACCCTCCGACATAAGCGCCAATTACACCTACCACCAAGTTCCCAATCAGGCCAAAGCTATTGCCGCGTGAAATTTTACCAGCCAGCCACCCGGCAATTAATCCAATAATTAAAGACCACAGCATACTGGTTCCTCCTTTTGGAAATATGACGATTCCAAAAATCCTGTTGCTGCAATTAGTCTGCCCCATTCAACCTGGTATCTATAACGTTATATTTTTCCAGCCGGCTGTTTTAACCGGCTTTGCCGCCTTGGCGCATATTGTTCAAGTAAATTGGGCGGCAGGTCGGATTTCAGGGAAGTATTGGGCTCCAGGGCCAATACCTTATCAACCGCAGCCTTAAAGTCGTAATAGACTTCCCATTTTGCCTTGACCAATTCTTTGCCGTTAAGCCTGAGCAGATAAGCCGGATGGTAAGTGGCAATTGCCGGTATGTCATATTTGGTCTCAAACCATGCCCCCCGGTCCTTCGTAATGCGGGCGTTACTATGGTGCAGGTATTTTAAAGCCACGCTGCCCAAAGCGATAATGATCCGCGGACGCACTAATTTCATTTCGGCGTCCAGCCAGATATTGGCGCAAAAAAGCCCTTCCTCAACGGTAGGCGTTCGATTGCCTCTGGGGCGGCATTTAACAATATTGGTGGTATATATCAAATCCCGGGTAATACCCACGCTTGCCAAAGCCTTATCCAGCAGCTGGCCTGACGGGCCAACCAGGGGCACGCCGTACTCATCCTCCACCCGTCCGGGACCTTCACCCACAATGGCCAGACTGCTGTGCGGCGTCCCGTTATATGATGTCGGCCCATGATTCTGATCCTGAGCCAAGGCGCATTGATTACATTGAAATAACGAAGCTTCCAGTTCTACATGGCTGTTAAACATCTTTTCACTCCTCATCCGGCTGTTCCTGTTTTGACGCTATGTAAAATAATTAAACACAAGGCCGGATATTCCTCTCTCCGTCTTGTGTTATCCGGTCAAACCCGGACGTTTAACAGAAAATACGGGGAATGTCTGCTAATTACTTTTCTTTTTATAAAAATAGCAGTATGATGTACTCATCGTTACTTTGACCTGGTTAAGGAGGTAATTACCATACTAACAACAATTCTGACCTTATTTATCCTCGGTTTTGCGGTTGGAACATTTGGCACGCTGGTAGGCATCGGCGGCGGTATTATCCTGATCCCCGTATTTGTGCTGCTGATGAACTACACCCCGCAGCAAGCTGTCGGAACGTCCCTGACGATCGTTCTGTTAAACGCGCTGTCCGGGACCTATGCCTATATCAAGCAAAAAAAAATTTATTATGACGCGGCTGTTAAATTTGCCGTCGCCACTGTACCGGGTGCGTTTCTGGGCAGTTATATGGTTGAATATTTTACCGGAGCCAGTTTTAGAATGACCTTTGGTATTTTTTTAATGCTTATTGCTCTGTTAATGTTTTTCCGTTCTTCACCGAAAGGGGCCGGTACTGAATTTGATCCGTCCTCCTTTACCTACAATCGCACGCTGGGTATTATCGTTAGCGCCGGTGTCGGCTTTCTGTCCAGCATTCTGGGTATTGGCGGCGGAGTTATCCATGTGCCGATTATGATTTACATATTGGGTTTTCCGACCCATATCGCGACCGCCACCTCCCACTTTGTACTGGCCGTATCTTCATTGTTCGGAGTGACTTCGCACCTGCTGCTCGGCAATGTCCTGTTATTACCGGCCCTTACCATCGGCCTTGGGGCGATCGCGGGAGCTCAGTTTGGTGCGGCCTTATCGTTGCGCACCAAGTCAAAATCAATTATCGCTCTCCTGGCCCTGGCCCTGTTCGCACTGGGTCTGCGTCTGGCCCTGACGGCCAATCAGGCTCTGTAATCAGCAGGATCCGTTGTCGCAGCTAAATTTTGAAATAGAAAAGTGGTACAAAAACCGCGCGCTCTCGCGTTTTTTGTACCACTTTTTACCTGCTGTCAGGAATTTTGCAGTTGCCGCAGAGCCCTTTCTTCCGCCGGGATGCGGACAGCGCCTAACAACAGCGCGTTTACCAGAGAGGCCGCCAAGGCCGTTGCCCCGGCGTTAAATAGCAGCGGCACGCAGGCCAGTTCAATACAAACAGCCAGGTAATTGGGATGGGCAATAAAGCGATATGGCCCGGTCTTTACTCTGCGCTGCCCCGGCACTACAAAGATTCTGGTATTCCAGAAACGCCCCAGACTCAACATGCACCAATAGCGCAGTCCCTGAGCCAATACAAATAACCCCAGCCAAACCGGCCAGTTGCCGCTAAGCCCACCGGTGGAAATAGCTTCATAGATCCAGCCGGCCAGCCAGCCGCCATGAAGAGCAAAAAACAAGGGGTAATGGCCGGCTCCCGCCTCCTGCCCCCCGATTGATTCAATATAACGGCGGTTACGCCTGGCAATACAAAGTTCGATCAGCCTTTGCCCGGCGATTACAGCAGCCAGACCGAACGCCAGTATTGCTACCATTGGAATAATACCTGCTCGGAACTAAAACCAGGGCCTAATGCCAGAAAAACGCCGTATTTTTCAGTAGGCAAACGGTTTTGCAAGTATTTAGACAATACAAAAAGGATTGATGCACTGGACATATTGCCGAATTGCGCTAGAGCGGCATAAGCTTCAGCCACTGCTCCCACAGGCAGGCCCAGACTCTCAACATAGGCTTCGATAACCTTGGGTCCGCCGGGATGGACAATATAATGCTCCAGGTCGGAGCGCTCAATGCCCCACCTGCAGCAAGCCTCGGTCATTAAGACCGGTAAGTGCCGGCGCACAATTGCCGGAATATCCCGTGAAAACCTTACCTTTAGCCCGGTATCAACGACATCCCAGCCCATAACGTCTTCAGAGTCGGTGAATAAAGTACTCAAACTGCCGAGCACCGCCGGGCCGCATCCCTCGGTTGACAGGACAGCGGCGGCGGCGCCATCGGCAAATAAACCGGCGCCAACCAGATTGGATTTGGAAAAATCATGCCGTTGAAAGGTAAGACTGCATAGCTCGGCTGCAATGAGCAGAACCGCTTTGCCAGGCATCATTTGCGCCATCTCGGCCGCTCTGGCTACTCCGGCCGCGCCGCCGGCGCAGCCTAACCCCCAAATGGGCAGCCTCACTGTATGTCCTGATAATTCCAGCCGGGATATTAATTTGGCGTCAATGGTAGGCGTGGCAATGCCGGTGGAGGATATAAATACCACAGCACCGATTGAGCTGGCCGGCACACCGGCGCTGTCAAGCGCCTGACGAGCCGCCTGAGCGCTTAATTCCAGCGCAATTGTCTCATATAACCCGTTTGCTTCGGCAAACGTATGCTCTCCGGCATACCATTCCAGCGGCTGGGCAAAATGCCGCTTGGTAATTGCCGCATGATCGAAAACCGGCAGCAATCGCGCCAGGTTGCGGGCATCACTGTCAAACAGCATCTGTATATATTGTTTTACTTTATTTTGATCTACTTGAAACTCCGGGACTGCCAAGCCTACTGAAAGTATCTTTGCTGGAGCCATTTTCCCCTCACAACCTTCACCTGTTAGATTTTTCGGTTAAAAGAAAGGTAACACTTTATCTATATGCCGGCTCGGCCTGTCTCTTGCTAAAAACTTGCCGGAGACCTTTGAAAACTTTACCGATTTGTAATATTATCGGCAGTACCGGAAACAATAAAGTAGACTTAGCCGCTCCTGATCCCGCTTGCAGAAGTAACGGCAGGAATAATATGAGAGTGGGTTAGTGCGGATAAAATAAGACTTTGATCAAGATACTCAACATAGTGGAGGGAAGCGCATGTTATTAAGCTGGCTGGCAATGAAAATGATGGACCCGATGATGGATGAAGCCATGACGAAAATGATGACCGAGGACTATTCCGATAACCCGTTTCTGCTGGTAACCGTTGCTGAAAAACTAACACCGCGCGCTGCCATTGAAGCAGCCATCAGAGCTGAAACAGGCAAAGAACTCGCCCGGCCGCTGGGCAGCCCCAATGTACTGTCACCCTGGAATAAAATACTGCTTAACCCGCGTCAATTGTTTCAGTTGCCAACCGAGAGCACCGGGCAGATTTCCACCAAAACAGTGATCGGCCCCCATGCCAAAAAACCGTTGGTGCTGGATCTGCCGGTAATGATCACGGGCATGTCTTATGGCGGTTCGCTAAGCCTGCCAATGAAAATTGCCCTGGCTAAAGGCGCAGCCCTGGCCGGAACCTCCACCAATACAGGTGAATCGGCGGTTACCCCCGAAGAACGCGACGCCGCCAAATTTTTAATTGGTCAGTACCATCGCGGCGGCTGGTTAAGCGGTCAGGAACAATTAAGCCAGCTGGATGCAATTGAAATTCAGCTTGGTCAGGGAGCCTGGGGCGGCGCTGTTGAAACCTCTGTTACCGAACGCAAAGACGAACACCTAAAGCATACCTGGCAGCTTGAAAACGGAAAGAGCGCCACCATCTATTCCCGGATGCCGGGAAAACAATCGACCCAGGATTACATCAAAATGGTCAATTCGATGAAATCGCAGTATGATGTGCCGGTGGGTGTAAAAATTGCAGGCACCGATTTTATTGAATACGAGTTGGCGGTCATTGCCCAGACCAAGGCTGACTACATAGTGATTGACGGCGCGGAAGGCGGCACATCCTCCTCTCCGCCAACACTTCAGGATGATATTGGCCTGCCAACCCTTTACACGCTGGTCCGGACAGTAAACTGGCTGACTGCCAATGATCTGCGGGATCGTTTTAGCATTATTATTGCCGGAGGTATGTCTACACCCGGTCATTTTCTCAAAGCTTTAGCCTTAGGCGCCGATGCCGTATATATTGGCACAATTGCCTTAATGGCTGCCATGCAGGCCCAGGCGGTAAAAGTTTTGCCGCAGGCTCCGCCCTCGCAGCTGGCCCTGTATGGCGGCCGCATGACCGATAAATTAGACATTGACAAAGCTGCCCGCAGTTTGGCAAATTTTCTCATCTCCTGCACCGCCGAAATGAAGCTTGCCGCCCAGGCGTTGGGCAAACAAGCCCTGAATGAACTTGGACCGGCCGATCTGGTCACTGTAGACAAAGACTTAGCCGAATTTATCGGCATCCGTTATGCCGGTCAGATACGCCGCCCTCGCCCCTCACAGACCGATGCCTGCCAGCAGACAGAACACCAGCAGCAGCCACCGCTGCAATAGGCCGGCAGGTTCTTCTGCAGGTGAGGCTGAAAGGAAGAGACCGCCCAAAGCATGCTCATGCTTTGGGCGGTCTCTTCCTTTTACTGTGTTCCTGCCCTCGTCTCGCTAAATCATACATAAGTTCCCCCAAACAGCTTCAGGCATACCGGCACAAGTCCGGGAGCAATAAAAGCTGTGATCAGCCCCATAAAGATCATTGCCAGGCTTGCGCTCGCTCCTTCCAGATAGCCCAGCTCATGCGCCTTGGACATCCCGGTGCCATGGGCCGAAATGCCCAGCATCATTCCTCGGGTGACCGGATTTTCAATTGACAGGTACTTTAACGCCAGCGATGCAAAAACGGTGCCTACCAGGCCGGTAATAATGACAAAGGCCGCCGTCAGCGCCGGATTCCCGCCGACAATTTGCGATATATTCATAGCGATCGGCGTAGTAACCGACCGTGGCGCCAAACTATCCGCCACCTGCACCGGCAGCCCGGCCAAACCGGCTGCGCCAACCGAAGTTACAATCGCCACAACCGCCCCGGCGGATACGTACAGCACAATTTCCAGCAGATGTTCTTTAATTACGCTGCGGTAACGGTACAAAGGAACGGCCAGCGCTACCGTCGCCGGCTGGAGCATATAGCTCAAAAGCTGTCCCCCGGCATTATAGGTTTCATAAGAAACATGCAGCAGTTGCAATGCCACAATGATCACCACCGGACAAACCAACAGAGGCGATAAAAGCAGACAGGCGGACTGTTGATACAATCGTTTTGCCAATTGGTAGATAATCAGCGTCGACATTAAGCCCAATACAACGTTCACATGCGTTCGCCCCTCTCCCGGTAATAATGCGTCAGCCGGCTAAGCCCGGCAATACACGCCAAAATGCTGAGCGTACTAATGGAAATGACCGCCAGCAGTTCAACCGATTGCTGCAGCAACAAACCGGAAAACTGCATGACGCCAATGGCTGAAGGAATAAAAAACAGCAGTAATTCAGAAATTAGTAAGTTTGAGCCGTCCTCCACCCACGCCATGGCCAGCCAGTTGCGCTCAATAAGCAGGAACAAAATGCCAATGCCGATAATGCTGCCCGGAACCTTAAACGGCAGCAACATCGCCACGCCATTGCCGATAAGCCCAATCACACCTAAAAGAACAATCTGAAATAATATTTTGACATAGCGCACACAAACATCTCACCCTTCTTCCCGCCGGTACCACTGTCCATTCCTGACAGCCCGGACACCGCAGCAGCCGCATTGTGCGTACTTGTCATCAGACGTATCTGCAGTACACACCTGCTATATATCGATTATAGTGCGCAAAGGTTGATAAGTACAATAAACATTAAGCATACATTACATCAAAATTATGCATGAACTAAATGCCTGATCCATCGTCCGGCAAATTGTAGTTGGTGTTGAAAAAGCTCAGCAGTTCCCGCACGGCATGGGAAAGATAGCGGCCCTTTTTCCAGCAGAGCGCCAGCCTGATGCCCAGTGTTTGATCCTGTAGCGGACGGGAAACAATCGCCTGTCCGTCAAACTTCCGGCAGACCTTGCTGGGCAGCAGGGCAATGCCGATACTGGCGGCCACCAATTGCGTCATTAGCTCCAGCTGTGAAGTTTCAAAAACAATCCTCGGCTGAAAACCTTCCTGCCGGCAGCGGTTGATCACAATATCATGCAGGCTGAAATCATTGCTGTAAGAAATCAGCTGCTCCGGCTCAAGCTCACGGTAATCAATAGACTGCACTGTACTTAACCGGTGTTCCGGATGCATGATCACCCACAGCGGATCAACCGGAAAGAAAATCATTTCATAGATAACGCTCTCCTCCGGCGGAGCGCAGATAATGCCAATATCAATCAGGCCTTCCTGTATCGCCTGTTCAATTTTCTTGGAGCCGTATTCATACAAATTCATTGTTATTTTCGGATATTCTTTTTTAAAATCTCCCAGTACCCGGGCAAATGTCGTAACGCCGGTAATGGGCGGCAGGCCAATATTGATCTTGCCTGTTTGCAGCTTAGTCAAACCATCCAAGCGGGCCGTAATCGCACTGAAAGAAGAAACGATTTGCTGCGCCTGTTCTAAAATGGCCTCACCGGCATCGGTAAGTTCCACATGCCGGTTGCTGCGATAAAACAATTTTACGCCCAGCTGCCGTTCCAGATCACGGATAGCTTTACTAATTGACGGCTGAGAAATATGGATGGCGTCAGCTGCCTTGCTAAAGCTTTTCTGCCTGGCAACCTCCATGAAATATTCCAGATGATAGATGTCCATGCTGCTCCTCCTTGTGCGGCTAACCATGTTACTTGTTATTGTATCATTAATGACTAAGACCGGATAGAGTCAGGCCGCTGTCCTGTAGGGCCGCCTGATGTTACGCTCCGGCTACACCAAAAAACAAGGTGTTCTTCTGGCAATCGCCGGAAAAACACCTTGTAGCCTGAATAGGATAAATCAATGAAAGAGCTGTAAGTTTCTGCTGTCAAACGCAACAATCAGCCTTTCGCTTGGAACAACTGCGCAACCTGCTGTAAAAAAACATGATAATCATCGATGGCCGCCGCACGAATGCTCAGTTTTTTACTAAAATGGGCAACCAGTCTATGTTCCAACTGCGAAGCCTCCTCTGGCCTAAGCTCATCTTTCCTCAATAAATACTGCTTGAGCGTTGCAAATTCGTCCTCCGTGATTGTATGTAAATATAGTCGCGCAGAACCTGCCCACTCCGCCTCCGGGACGGCATAATCAATCACCGGTGGAGCCGATCCGCCCTTTTCTCTTAGTACTACCGTTCCCGCGGCTAGATCTCCCAGGCGTTGATTCCGCCTAGTGACTAATACCGCAACCATACCGACCGCATAAAGAAACGGCAGTTGATCAATAATCGTCAACATATTCCGCACTAAAACCTGCATAAAGGTAACCGGAGAGCCATCACGCTGTACAACCCTGATCTTAATCAGTCTTTTGCCAGGAGTTTGTCCGTTCCATATTGTTTCAAAAAAAATCGAATAGCCGTATACAATACCAAAAATGATCAATAGAATAAGTGCTCCCCATAAAGAAAAATATTCTTCAAACTCAGGCACATCAACCCAGCCGCTTAATCCCACGCCCCAAAGGCTGCAACTGACAACAACAAAGAACACGACCAGTATTGTTTTAAACACCCCGTCCACAAATGCTGCGGCAAAACGTGAGCCTATTCCAGCCAGTTTGAACTCAAGGCGCACCTTTTCAGGGCTGATCAGGCTGAACTCCTTCATTGCCTCCACCCCCTGTATGAATCCGCTTGTCCGGCTTGATTTCCCCGCCAGACATAATACAAAAACAGCAGCAGCGAACCTCCGCCTACCGCAACTTTAACATACTTTGGCAGAACACTCGGCGTAACAAACCCTTCAATTAAACCGGCAATAACAAAAAGAGGCAGGGTTCCTGCAACTAACGACAGCGCCGCCCGGCCTTGCACGGGCAACAGCTCCCGTCGTTTGAAATCTCCCGGCTTTACCAGAGCCTTAGCCAATACAAAGCCGGCTCCCCCGCAAATAAAAATAGCGGCAAGCTCCAGAACTCCATGGGGGAGTATCAACGACCAAAAGTCCAGGGCATAACCCTTATTCGTATACATTGCCCCCAAAATCCCTACCATGATTCCATTGAGATATAACACCGCGCAAGTCCCCAGCCCCCAAGTAACGCCCAGTCCAAAGGCCAATACGCCGACCTTAATATTGTTTAGCATAATTACTGTTGACAGAAGCGAACCCAGGCCTTCCCATCCGTTGATTCCGGTCTGACCTGCGACTATTTCTTCCGGTACTAATTGCTCCGGAATAAACCAGCCGGTCAGCACCGGTTGAAAATAGTAGATCAAATATCCGGTTAACAGGCCCAGCAGCAGAATCGCGGCGGCCGCCCCAATTAGCCGCCTTTCGTCGGCAATACGCCGTGGAAACTCGCGAGAGTAAAAATGCAAGACAGATTTC
Organism: Dendrosporobacter quercicolus; assembly: GCF_900104455.1. NCBI lineage: Bacteria > Bacillati > Bacillota > Negativicutes > Selenomonadales > Sporomusaceae > Dendrosporobacter > Dendrosporobacter quercicolus. The sequence goes on along the minus strand of NZ_FNHB01000006.1, from coordinate 19,785 downwards.
AGGCCAAACGTTTCCTGCCGATAAAGATGTCCATGTGCTTTAACCACTAGGTTATTCAGATAACCAACCATTTCGTGGCCGGGATAGTTGCTGCGGGCATAGGCCAGCTGTGCCGTTATTCTCCTAAACAGGGGGCCAAGCATCCTGACCTCCTCACGGCTTAAACTGGCAATACCGCTTCTTTCCATTTGTTGTACAATCCGGTCAAACCGCTCCCAGGTTTGTCGGTAGGTTTTTAAAAACAGTTCTGAATTCATTGCCGCTCCTATAATTTCAGCTGAGACTTCATTTCAAGATATTTATTCACCAGATTAACGGATAGTTCCCCGGGCGTAACGTTCAATACCGTTACCCCTCTTTGCTTCAGCAATGCGGCGGATTTCTCACGGTTCCGCAGCACTTCAATGGCAATCCCCTTCTCATAGACCTCCTGGGAATTGACCGGACATATGCCGGCTTTGCCGACAATGCCGGCATCCTGCAGGGTGATGCAAAGAACCAAATGATGTTTGCTCAGAATAGATATACATTCAATCAATCCCTTGGAGGCTTCTTCATCAATAAGATCAGTAAAAAAACAAACCAAACTCCGTTTACGGTTTTTCGTGCCGATATATTGACAAACTGCCTGATAGTCACTTTCCACAAGTTCCGGCTGCAACTGATACAACTTAGCCAAAATTTTCTGCAGCTGCGGCTGACCTTTGCCGGGAGGTAGATACAGCTTGACCTTATCCGAGAAAGTCAGCAACCCGACTTTGTCATCTCTAGTTATACCGACATAACCCAATAATAAACTGGCGTTAATGGCGTGATCCAGCATCGTAACTTGGTCAAATTCACCGCTCAACAACCGTCCGGCGTCAAGCACCAGTAAAATCTGCTGACTCCGGTCTACTTCATATTGATTGCTGATTAATCGTCCCCGGCGGGCCGTGGCGCCCCAGTTAATCCGCCTGAACTCATCATCAGTCCGGTAATCACGCAAGCTTTCAAAATCAGTTCCAAGCCCCGCCAGGCGGGAGACCTTAACCCCTGAGCCCATAAAATTGCCCTGACGGCCCAGCTGATAATTGCTTATTTCCCGGATATTGGGATATACCCTGACAGCGGTAGCCGGAGGAAGTATCTTCATTTGCTGCATAAATAATCCCAGACGGCTGTAATAACGAAGATGAATCGCCCCGAAAACATAATCACCCCGTTTAGGCGGCTTGACCATATACCGCACTTTGGCCGTTTCCCCCGCACCTAACAGTACTTCCCACCGGTTTTGCCCTGCCTGAAACTCCGGCGGTATATCATCTTTAACAATAACCCGGACGTCCTGCCTGCCGTCATTTCCAACCGTCAGTACGACCGCGTTTTCAATCCCGATTGACATACGCTGTTCATACAGGCGGTCTGCCTTCAGCCGATGAGGCTTCATGGTTAACCTGAGGTCAAGCAGTACCAGACCTAAAATAACGCCATCATACAACAGCAAAAAAGCAAGCGCCTGCTGCAGCGTAAACGCTGCTATGATCACCAGGAAAAACAAGCTGACTGCGCCCCCCAGCACCAGGGCAATTGCCCTTGGACTAAAAACCACTGGCCTTCCTCCCATATCAACGGTAATTACATTAACGAGGAACCTCAATGCCATCAAGAATCAGTCTAACGACCGTGTCGGCGGCAAGTCCCTCAATTTCAGCTTCCGGTTTTAATATAATCCGATGCCGCAACACAGGAAAACTTACCCGTTTTATATCATCAGGCGTGACAAAAGCACGCCCCTGCAACGCAGCCAAAGCTTTGCTGCAAATAAGCAAAGACAGCGAGGCCCTCGGACTGCCGCCCACCGCCAAATGGTGATTCTGCCTGGTTGCATGAACAATATCCAGAATATAATTCAGAATACCATCTTCTACCGTTACTGCATCCGCCTGCTGCTTAAGCTGCAAAAACTGCTCTTTATCCAGCACCGGCTTTATCTGCTCCAGCATTGCAGCTGCCGGCCGGCCATTTTGCATCATGTCTAAAATAACTTTCTCATCACTCCGCTCCGGATAGGGCACCAAAACCTTCAGCAAAAAGCGGTCAACCTGCGCTTCCGGCAACGGATAGGTCCCCTCGTGTTCAATCGGGTTTTGCGTGGCAAACACCAGAAATGGCGGCTCCAGCTTAAACGCTGCCCCGTCAATGGTAACCTGTTTCTCTCCCATTGCTTCCAGCAACGCCGCCTGGGTTTTCGGCGGCGTGCGGTTGATTTCATCAGCCAGCAGGAAATGAGTAAAGATGGGACCTCGTTTCAGGGTAAATTCACTTGTCTGGAAATTAAACACATTGGCGCCGATAATATCAGAGGGCATTAAGTCAGGAGTAAACTGAATCCTGCGAAACTCGCATGCCGTTAAGGCCGCCATAGTGTTAACAAGGGTTGTCTTACCTACCCCGGGCGGTCCTTCCAGCAAGACATGCCCCTGGGCAACCATTGCGATCAATACTTCTTCAATCACGGCCTGTTGCCCGGCAAACACCGTACCCAGACCGGCCAGCAATTGTTCAACCTGTGTTTTTAATTGATAATCAGCCATTGTCTTTGCCCCTTTTTGCTTTAAAACTAAGATTGTCCTCACGCCAGCTTTCCATCTCCCGTACGATGGCCAGCAATTCGTCTTCCGTAAAATCAGGCCTTACCAGAATTTGTTCACTATTGTTCAGCAAGTCACCCAACTTTTGGGCATCAATATTCGCCCGACTGGAAAACAGGCCGATCAGCTCATCATTGGAACTGCTGGAAGGCATCCCTAAATACCGGGCCAAATCTTCTCTAAATCCTTGATAAATGCTTTCAAAAATTAAATGCCGGGCACGTGCCTGGCGATAAATAACAGCAAGTGAACTTACATAACTGCCTGTTAATTGTTTATCCTTTACCGTCAAGGAAATCGCCCTGCCAAAGCGTTTGCCCCAAAAATAGTACAATAACAACAGGCCCAGTATAAATTGGCCCCCGGTCAATGCCAGCGGCCCTAGCAACGCCCTTTGCGCGGCATGGCCTGATTTGACGCCGGTACCTTCACAAAACCAAATACCCGCTCCGCCGTAAAGACGGACAATATTCAAAACCAAAATTAAATTATCCTGTTCGCCAATCTGCTGATTACTTAACAAGCCGGGTACTGTTAGAAAAACCATCCGTCCCTTGCCGTAAACAACTTCACCTAAATAAGCCCCGTGATCATCTCCATACTGAAAATCTGCTGCAGCCGCATCATTAACTCTTGTTCCTTCAACAAGGTCCAACTGCCCTACACCCTGCAGCAGTTGATGTGATGAAGAAACAGAAGCAATTGACGGCCTGCTCAAAGCCGGTTCCGGCCAAAAACCAAAATGCCGATAGAGCAAATTCGGCTGCTCGCCGGCCAATAGAACGGTATTGCCGTCAGTCACCCATTCAAGCAGCCTGTCCCGGTCTTCGGCGGACAGCCGCCCGGCCGGTTCCAGCAGAATTGCCAGCCCATTGCCTGGCGGAACAAACCCGGCGGCACGTTCTACCTTTTGCCCTTCCTTCTCCAGCAGCAAAAACACTGCTTTCGTACCTTTTGCACCTGAACTTAACGTACTGTAAAGAACATTGTCCGCCTGTGGGAGCATCGCACACAAGATAATGATAACCGCCAGTGCACCGCCTGCGGCAATGTAGATGCGGGAAGTTGGTGTCTTCTTAGCCATTCTCCTCCCCCTTTGCCAAAGCCGCATATAACGTTTTACCCTGGTTAACATCTTCTCCGGAGCAGCTTTCCAGCCCATACCACTTATGCTCGAATAAAGTTGCCAGAATGTGAAAATTGGCTGCCGCATCTGCCGCGTGCAGCCTTATTTCCCTTAAATACTCGCTATTGGTTTTTGCCGCCTGGTAAACAATCAGACTGCGGTTATTCAGCTCAATCAGAGCCGCTAAATAGATCTCCCGTAAAGCACTTCTAAACTCCCCCCGGGATGTATTTTCATCAGCTTGTTTTAACAGCGCAGCAGAGGAAGGACGAATCAATAATTCACTTGGCGCGGTCTCACACTCCGCCTCTTTAACCATAACCCGCCAAAACGGCACGATAGAGCGAAGCAAATAAATCAGCAGCGCCAAGCCGGCGATCATTGCAACAATTCCGCCGATGACCAAAATATCGTCAGCATGTACTCCTTTACCGCCTAACGCCATATTTTCTAATAAAAAAGCGCTTATCCGCTTCCCAAGATTATGAATTGCAAATTCCGGAGTGGCTAAAATCTGTTCCAGCACAGCTCGAGCATGCTCATTGCTCATCGTATCACCGATCATCTTCTGCACCGCTATAAATTAGTGGTATCGGTGACCGCCTCTACCGCCGAATGCAGGTCAAAATTTTCTTTACGTACTCTTAAATCATAATATAACAGCGTATAGGAAATACCGGTAACCGGCATAAACAAACTGCCCGTTATTGTCGCAACCAGATTATCTGCAATCATCTTGCTAAAAACGTCTAAAGACAATACCTGCGTCAACAGGTTCAACGGCAATTGTATGATCAACGACATAATGCCCACCAACAGGCTCATTAAAAATATAATTGCGGCAATACGCCACCATGACCCTTTGGATAACTCCCGGCTTCTTTTCAGCCCGGCCCAGGGCCCGGTCGATTCAAGAGCATTCACTTGAATAAATAAGATGAAAGCATTGGCCAGATATATTCCGGGAAGGATGAATAAGATAAATCCAAGCGTAATTGCAATACCATACAGTATAGTACTCGCAACCTGCACCGCGATTTTACGAAATCCAAACAGCAAAGCGTCCTTCACTTCAATATGACGGTCGGATAGTTGTTCTGAGGCAATATGAACAATACCAGTAACAGCTCCGATATTAACCATAACAACGGCTATAAAAATGATTGCGCCGATAACCACAACGCCTGACTCTCCCATGGCCGAATAGCCGCCGGCAACGATAAGTGCGCCCACTGTAAAAACCAGCACCTGTAACAGCGATATTTTCATATACACATTAAACTGCGCCTTGTACATGGAAAAAGTACTGTCTAAAATCTCGCCCAGACTCCTTGGTTGGAAATTCAAAATATCAGACCCCCAGTGTTAAGTTATTTTTAGCAATAAATCCACATTCATCCCTTAATAAAAGCAACTCTCCTTTCGCATTTTTCCTATACCACTTCCCAAAGTCCTTCTTTAATTTTACGTATATTAATAATTATCGTATGCTTCCGCTTAAAACATTGTAGGACTATATTCCTAATTTTCAAACCTAACGCTGAATCCCGTTTCAGACAAATCGCGAGGCGTCGAATATTCAACTCGCCCGCCGCTCGGTGCCGCCCGGAAAGCACAGCAAGATTATTTCACGATTTTACAGTATATGAAACCAGTCCTGTCCTATTCTCCGGCAATAGCTGTGAAAAAGCCGAATGACCGGACCATTTCGCTGAAAATATCAATTAAATGGATACAGCCCTGCGAGCCGCCAAGCGCTTTCGCTATCGCCTTCTTATTCAGCTCGCTCATTTTCAGGCCGATTATTTCCGTCAGATAGGTCTTCGATTCGAAACACACGTTATCCGGCGCTCTTAATAAATTCCCCGTACAGTTGGCTATGACGCCGTCCGCCAGCGTCACGTTTACAGCCAACTGGTGAAATGAGTCGCTAAAGCTTCCCGTTATCAGTAGCTTTCCACTGTCGAAACTGATACTCACTGTTTTATTGCGCTGGAATAAAAACGACTTTCTGGCTTGCTTCCCGACATGCTCATGCCATTCGGTTGACACCCGGTCTAAATTGCTGTAATAGCGGCAGGAGTTTGCGTAAAATTTTTTCCATTCCCGGTCATAGCTTTCAGGCGATTCGAAACCGCGGGCTTGATATACATAGGTTTCAGCCTGAATGATGCCGCGAACGCACTCGGCGACCAGTTCTTTTTGAAAATTCTCCTTTTCCCCAAATGCATTGCTTAAAGCGGGACCAATGTTAAAATAAGCCTCCTGACCGGCTAACTGGCTTACACTCGCCTGTCCCGTTTCGTTCACCCCGCAGGAACGATAAACATTCCAGCCGGCTGCCTCGATAATAAAATCCGCGGTTCTCGCCCGGATATGGCCGGCAGCCTCATGCTGCGTTGAGAGATAGTAGCTGTCCGCCCAAATATTGCTTTCATTCGCCTTTACGATTGTCGAGAAATGACTTTGAAATCGGGTCTGCATTTCTATTCTCCTTGACAACTGACTCATAATGCTTATTTCGCCCAATGCGCAACATCTCCTGCCCCCGCCGCCCTGTGTCAAGAGGACGTGTGCCAAGAGGACGTGGTGAAAGCATAGAAACCATTGAAAAATTGATCCGGGCAAATATCAAAAATGAAAGAGAAGTAATTTTTACTAAGAAATATAGACGTTCTCTATTTCAAAATAGAAGAACTTTCCTTTCTTTGTGGTATGCGGGCCGGAGCGAAGGTGCTAGTGTCTTGACAAAGTTAAATCTTAGCTTAGCCAGCGTATCTTTTTTCGCACTGCTGCGTTGTCGTCAGTCGGCATACTCCCGGTATGCCTCCTTCCTCCGCCTTGCATTGCAAAAAAATCTACACTGTCTAATCCTAATTCACAACTTTGCCAAGACACTAGTGGATTTACTGCCACCGAACGGATAATAGTTGAAAATAGCCCAAACTATTGCCGCAACCAAATAAAAGGAACGAAAACTGGCCGGAATGGATGTGTGAGAAATCCATTCTACCATAACAGGAAAAGTCACCATGGGCTTTTTTCTTAGTTGTTCTATTTTATTTTACAATCGGCCGAAAAATAATTTTTGACGGTAACAAACAAAAATTTTCCTCAATATTACTGGGAATAATTGCTATTTAATACTAATACATTTAAAATATTGATTAAATAACTATTTGCTTTTTTGATCATATAGTGGCAAGGAAATTTTTCGTATGGCAAGGCGGAGAGGGAGGCATACCGAACGTATGTTAACAATCGGCTTAGGTGGTGATTTTGCCATCCAATATAGGCATTACGAGCCACAAACGGCGAACACAAATGTTGATGCCGGTTTTTTAGGCATTCATTTCTTACTATGAAAAAATACGAGTCAACGAACTAAATGTTTTATATAAAATCAATAAAAACACATCTTTTTTTTGGTAGTTATAGCTTGGCCGCGAAAGAAGAAGCAATTAATAGGCGGTGCCAGCGGCTTGGTAAACGCCGAGGCAGGCATAGGTTATGAAATTGACCGCAAGTGGGATTTTAATGTAACTTACCGCTATCTTATGGCAAAGGAAGATAATTATAAAACCACCTGTGAAGGACTCGGTTTGGGCTTACTTACTTATAAGCTTAACTAAGCAAAGGGAGAGGACGAGTGCAATGAACCGGCTATTATCTACTGTAATTGATCGTTATGCTTTGTATGATCTTCATAGGAAAAAAAGTATTGTTAGTCAATTTATAACGAATCATACGCAAGCTTATCCATCAAAGGGCGAACACAAAAAATTTTATAATCAGCCTAACTTACCTAATGTTGAAATGAACGAGGCTGATTCCGGCTTCTTCAAATTCAAAAGTGAAATTAATAATGGAAAAAGCAATCAATTTGCTACCGTTGAGTTCTACTTAAATAACCCTAAAGCTGGCAAGAATGTTGTGTTAGTTCACGGCTGGCGGCAAGGTAACCAAAGAATCAAGGACATTTATTTAAATGCGCTGACGAGCAAGGGGTATAATATCTATTTATTTACGTTACCTCATCACAGAAATCGGCAGGAGAACTTATCCAGCTATAACGGTGAATTTTTCATAAGCGCAAATGTAGAGAGAACTATAACTTCGATGCAACAGGCGGTTAGTGATTTACGGGCCTTGATCCTTTGGCTGAAGTCCCAAAGCACCGCTAAGGTAATCGTAATTGGAATAAGCCTAGGGGGTCTTATTGCTAGCCTTACCGCAACTGCCGAAAAAAGCATGGATGGGATGATTACAGTATTTTCACCTAATAGTCTCTCTTATGCAACTTGGTATAGTATACCGGGGAAGAAAATACGTCAGGATTTAGAGCAGAATGGGTACATATACGACAAATTGAAGATTGATTGGGAATTATTTGATACCAGCAACTTTGAATTGGCCATTCCAAAAGAAAAAGTGCTGTTGTTTTCAGCACTTTACGATAAATATATTGACCTTCAAGACGCAACTAAACTATGGGAAAAGTGGAATCGACCGCAGCGGTTGCTTTATCGCTGTGGCCATACGGGACTAGTTTTTTGTAAACAAAATATTGCTAGAGATACCATAGCTTATATTGAAAATCTATGATTTTTGTTATTGTAATCCTATGGTCAATTACCGTAATATTGGCGATTACCAACCGTACAAAGCAGAACTGCTACCTTGCTCTATTAGCATTTCTCTGTGGTCTTGGCGGACTTTCCGTGCTGCTGGAAGATGATATAATTCCTTTTATATAAGGTATGGCAATTTTGATTCAGGTTTAATAATTTCAGTATTAAAAATTATCATGACCGTAAGTTCCGGACTTGCTCATTATCTGTGTCCTTGGAGTCAGTTAATGTATGGTGTTACTTCAGCGGAGCTATCAGCTAAATGGGAAAGAAGAATTTGCGGTTTTTACAATTATTCCGGTCATTATAACCTTATCTTTTTACCCGCTCATAACCATTATTTGGTACAGGCAAATGAGCAAAGGGGCTGTCGCAGTAAGGAAAGGCTCAAAACAAAAAAATGGCAACCGACAGTAGTCGGGAGCCATTTTTTGTTGTAAAATCAGTTTGTGAGAACCGAAAAATTACACTCAAATTATACAACAGACGCAAATATATATCAACTGGTCTTGCCGATGGACATCGGAGAAATGATCCCGGCAGACGATTCGGTGAGACTACTCAGCGCGGTATTGGAGAGGATGAATTACAGCAAATTAAATGCCGCGTACTCCCGCCTGGGGAGAATCGAGAGAGCACCGAAACGTCTATTCAAAATCTCAGTATATGGTTACATGAACGGCATCTATTCCAGCCGTAAGCTCGAACAGGCCTGTCAACGGGATGTCAACTTCATGTATTTGTTGGGACGGGAAAAAGCGCCCGATCACGCGACTCAAGCGTATTTATTGACGGTACCAAGCTTGAGGCCAATGCCAACCGCTACAGCTTTGTCTGGAAAAAATCAACGCAAACCAATGAGGAAAAGATGCAGGCCAAACTGAAAGCTGAATTGCCGGTACTGGCGGCAACGTTGGGGCTGCGCTTTCACGCCGGTCAGAAGATCAAAGCCAAAGACCTGAAAAAGCTGCGCAAACGGCTCAAAGTTCAGCAAGCGCAGCAAGGCATCGTCTTTGTCCACGGCAAGGGGAAACGAAAACCAGTACTGCAGCGGGCGGTAGAAACGGTGGAACAATATCTGGTCCGGCAAAAGAAATATGACGACTACAACCACAGCTTTGGGGGAACGAAACAGCTTTTCAAAAACCGACCGGGACGCCACCTTCCTGCGGATGAAAGAAGACCACATGAAAAACGGGCAGTTAAAACCCGGCTACAATGCCACCTTGGCGGTAGACGCCGAATATATCGTAGGTGCTGCGATCTCTCAGGAACGAAGCGACAGTCAGACCTTGATTCCGATGCTGAAAAAGCTCCAAGGAATGGGCTATACCAAGCCTGTAGCAGATGCGGGATTGAAAGTGAGGAAAACTATAGCTGGTGTGAAAAAAATGGACTAACCGCCTTCATTAAACCATCCAATCACGACAAGGCCAAAACCCCCAAATACAAGAGCGACATCGGCAGGCGGGAAAACATGCCCTACGATGCGCAAAGCGATTGTGTCAAGGGGACGGGGTTGTTGACACAAATATATATTTCCGGCCTTATATCCCAAATTACATATATTGACTTCTTTTTCTTACGTTCGTTTTCATAATCGCTTTCTTGTCTTTTCACCCAGTGGAATAGGCCTGGTAGACATAGAAAGCCTACAGCCGCTCGTCGGTGACCTACTAATCGCATCAAATCCTTTACTGAGCAGGCCTCCGCCTGGGAGGTATGCTCGGGACGCTTTGTTTGCCTCCGTATTTTCCGGTGCTGTCATAGGTGTCGAGGGTGTTTTCGATGACAACGGTTTGGCCAGATTTATTTTGACAAATAAGGTTCCGCTATTACATGCTACTTCACTTTTTCACTATCTTTCTTCGCAACATTAAATTTCAGCTTCTTACTATAAATCTTTCTGTGTCAACAACCCCGTCCCCTTGACACAATAAGGCTCCTGCCGAAAAAAAGACACACTTTACTTGCTAAAATTATTTTTCGACAAACCAGGACCGCGCACAGGAATAGCATAAAACGAACACGAAACTAGCATAAAGCATTTTCCTGTGGTGATTAAATGCAGCTTCAGCAAGGCTCCGATACCCTGCAAACAGAACTGCGCATACGCCCAAAATTAAAGCTGAAGGAGAGATTCATATGAAATTAAGGTTAAAGTTAATCCTTGTATTTTCGTTCTTATCCGTATGCATTCTTCTGTTTGCCACAATCACAGGTTATTTATTTGCTAAAAAACAATTGATCTCCGGAATGCAGAACGAAATGCAGTCAGAGCTGCTGGCCCACAGCAATAAACTGGAGGGCTGGCTGCTAAGCAAAGGGAAAATGCTCGAGATGACTGCCGGGCTCCTGCAAAATACTGACGAAGCGCAAATTCAGCCGTCACTGCTGTCAGGGTACAAAGTTGCTGACCAGGAAATCTCCGACCTTTATCTGGGTTATACTGATGGAAAAATGATTGATGGCAGCGGATGGCAGCCGCCGGCCGATTATGATCCACGGACCCGTGGCTGGTATAAAACAGCCTTTGAAAGCAAAAAATTAACGTTTGGTGCCCCTTACCTGGATTTTGTTACGCAAAAAATGGCTGTGCCTGTTTCCATCCCTTTACAAAACACTTCCGGCCAGTTGCGGGGAATTATTGGTGCCGATGTGCTGTTGCAAACGCTGGTGGATAATGTAAAAAGCATTACTCTCCAGGGAAATGGCTATGCATTTTTGCTGGACAGCCAAGGAACCATTCTGGCTCATCCCAATGATGCCTTTTTGTCCAAACACTTTTCCGAAGTGCAGGAGTTACAGTCATCTAGCGATCTGATGCAAAAAATTCTGGCCTCCGAGCAAGGACTTGAACAGTATTCCGAACAGGGAAAAACCATGCTGATGGTACACCGGAAGCTGCCGGTCAGCGGCTGGGTACTAAGCCTGCATATTCCTGAGGAAATTATTTATCAGCCGCTGCGCCAGCTGCAGCTGTTATTTGCCGGCATTATTGCAGTATCCATTCTGGTGGTCGTAGCTCTGACCTACCTGCTTGCCCAACGTCTGGTCAAACCGATTGAAGCGGTAGCTGGTCAGGTCAGGTTAGTAGCTGATGGAGATTTGACCGTAGAAGCCCCTGTAACCGGGAAAGATGAAATCGCTCAACTTGCCGCCGGGTTTAATGCTATGGTAGACGGCTTGCGGAGCATGATCCTGCATGTACAGGACAATTCGCGACAACTGGCCGCTTCCAGTGAAGAACTGACGGCAAGCGCCAACCAGTCGGCCGACGCCGCCAATCAGGTTGCCGGCTCAATTACCGAGGTTGCGCTCGGAGCGGAAAAACAGGCAGATTCAGCCAATCAAATCATGACCATTGCACAGTCAATGGCCGAACAAGTCGAGCAAATTTCCCGGACGGCAGGTCATGTTGCGGCGGCAGCCGGAGAAACAGCCCAGGCAGCCGGTCAGGGACGACAGGTGGTGAATGAGGCAGTTGCGCAAATGAGTAAAATCGGGCAAAATACCACCGCCATTCAGTCCACAATTGCCGAACTGAATCAAAGCTCCCGGGAAATCGGTGAAATCATCGTTCTCATCTCCGCCCTTGCCGGCCAGACCAACCTGTTGGCACTGAACGCCGCGATTGAGGCGGCGCGGGCCGGCGAACAGGGACGCGGCTTTGCCGTCGTGGCCGAAGAAGTGCGCAAACTAGCCGAACAGTCAAACGAGGCTGCCCAGCAAGTCGGTGTGCTAATTGCTAAAAATGCCACCAACCTGGACCAGGTGGTTGCTGTCACCCAGGCCGGTGCCAGCGGTATCCAAAGCGGCGTCAATCTGGTTAGTCAAACCGGTGAAACCTTCAAACAAATTGTTGACGCCGTTTTAAAGCTTTCAGCCGAAATCAGGGCGATCTCCGAATCGATTCGGACAATTGCCGGCGGCAACCAAACCCTGATCACAGCAATCCAGGATATTGACAAAACCAGCAAACAAACAGCCGCCGAATCACAAACCGTGTCTGCCGCCACCGAAGAACAGTCCGCCTCCATGCAGCAAATCGCCTCCGCCAGCCAAAGCCTGGCCGTACTGGCCGGCGACCTGCAGGCCGCTGTATCCAAGTTTCAGCTCTAACTTAAACGGGGGAGCCGCAAAAGCTTTAAATAAAGCTCTTTACGGCTCCCCTTTACATTCCATTTGAGTTAATTGCGGTAACACTATTTCAAAAACCAGGAACAGGAGGATTTTTGTATGAACAAGAATAACCAAAGAAAGTCGAAGCAACTATTATTATTTATCGGTCGCGGCCTTTTATTTATCTGCTTAGTTTTTAATCTATTGCATCTTCCGTCAGCAAATGCCCAAGTGGTTGAAAACAATAAATATGGATTTTCACTAATTCTCCCGGATGAATGGAAAGTTGTATATGGTCGGGGAGAAATGCAGGGGACACTACTGTTTAGTGCTTTCGACAAAGAAAATGCCGGGAAAATTCTAGTTAGCGCCATGCCGCCGTATCCGGTCGCCATGTACAGTACGGAATATAGCGAAATATTGGACATATTCATTAATAGATTTAGTGCTAAACGGCCTGATGTTAAAGTAGAGTCAATTAAAAAGGATACCATAGCAAACCAAGATGCCAACATAGCCGTGTATTCCTGGCCCCGGAAGGATGGCGGCAGGCAAATTGTAATAAATGCAGCCTTTTGGATGAATGACACTATATTGGATATCGTCGGCGTATTCAAAGAAACGCAGCGTGAGCAAGGACTTCAGATGTTTTCAGAAATACTAAATTCACTAAAACTAAATGAAAGTACCAGCCGGGACTGGCTAATCTCGGGTATTCCTATCAAAAAAACGGCAATTACGCAAAAGCCGGCGAAGCCTTTGCAAGTGCCGCCAGACTTCATCCCAAAAACGTTGATAACTATTATGAATTGGCCTATAGCAATGCTGAAACTGAAAATTATTTACAAGCAATCAACGCCATATCAAAAGCCATAGAATTAAAACCTAAGGTGGCCTTTAATTACCAGGAGCGTGCTTATTCGCATATTAAACTAAAAAATGCCGAAGCTGCTTTGGCTGATACGAATCAAGCCATCGCTTTGGATCCGAACAAAGCAATTTTTTATGCTGGCCGCGGAAATGCCTTTGCCTTAATGGAAAAATATCCTGAGGCAATCAAAGACTTCGAGAAATGCCTTGAACTTCAAGGAAAACCACTTGATTCCCAGTTTAACCTTGGACAAGTATACGAATTGACAGGAAATCAGGAAAAAGCGTTATTTTATTACTCCATCATTGCCAAAATCCCTAACTTGCCTGAGCCTGTCAATGTTAAGGTCCAAGCGCGCATGATGGGAGACTGGGAAAATTATAAGGAATGGATATAATCTTTACCATCTTTCCAATGTGTCAACAACCCCGTCCCCTTGACACATTGTACCATTCATTGACGATATTCGGCAATAATGCCGGATATACTGTTGGAACGCCGTCCGCCGTTGATTCCGGCTGCTTCAATTACAATCAGGCCTTTGCTGTACTCTAACGGCATTTTAAACTCATAAATATATCCTGACGCCGGATTACCTACCGGAGTTTTATTTACAACAACCAATTCGCCGTCCTTAACCAGAAAACCGTTGGAAGAAATCTTAATCGATCTCTCGTCCGCATAACCGCTGAAATGAGCGGCCAAGTAAAAATTCTGCCCATAAATGGTTTGCTTTTGGGCCTCAGCAACAGTTTTCCAGCCGCTTACCTCTGCGCCAACATGAGTAATCTGTATTTTGAACAGATTGGGCGCCGGTCCTCCGTTAACAGCAGCAGATCCGGCAAAAACGAACATAACTGCCAAAAACAATCCGGCAATAATTTTTTTCAAACACACTCAGCCCCTCTTTGCTTAGACTTGTCACTGCCGTTTTTCCCCGGCAATTAAATCTTTTACCACTTCACCGGCAATGATCAAACCGGCCACAGCCGGAACAAAAGCAATACTGCCCGGAATCTGATTGCGAACAGTGCATTTTCTGGTAGTTCCTGACGGGCATATACAACCGGTTGCGCAGCTTGACCCGGCCGTTTCCACCGGTTTTAGCGGTTCCTCCCGGGAGTAAACAACTTTAAGCGATTCAACCCCGCGTTTACGCAATTCCTTTCGCATCACTTTGGCCAAAGGGCAGACGGAGGTTTGATAAATATCGGTCACTTCAAACCTGGTTGGGTCAAGCTTATTGCCTGCGCCCATACTGCTGATCACCGGAATATGCCTGGCTTTGGCTTTGACAACCAGATCAAGTTTTCCGGTTACAGTATCAATGGCATCCACAATATAGTCATAATCGTCAGCAAGCAGTTCATCGGCTGTATCCGGCATATAAAACTGCTGTAACACCGTTACTTCCGCCTGCGGATTAATATCATAAATCCGTTCGCGCATAACCTCAACTTTTGGTCTGCCTACTGTTTTCGAGGTTGCATGCAGCTGCCGGTTAATATTGGTCAGGCAGATACAATCATCATCCACCAATACAAACTTTCCGACACCGGAACGCGCCAGGCCTTCAACAACATAGGTGCCGACCCCGCCAATTCCAAATACAGCCACTTTACTTTGCGTCAGCATCGCCAAGCTTTGCGGGCCAATTAATAATTCAGTCCGAGAAAACCGATGTAACATAAATTCACCTTTATCTATTGTATTTATTAAAAATAATCGGGATTATTATATGGATCCCAATGATCCAATTTAGCCAGCTTCGACTCCGCCGCTTTGATAGCCGCCAGCAGCTTGCTTTTATCCTGCGGCAACGTCCCTGCAAAAGCAGTATAATTAGACACATGATTGCTTCTGAATATGCAGTGGCTGCCTGCCGGTAATTCAATCCTGTCGATGATGGCGTAAAGCTCGCTCATAATTTCAACCGGCGACAATAATTCAAATTCACCGCGCTCATACTCGGCCCGCAATTCACTGCCCCGGTACATCATTAAAGTTAAAGCGCTTAACATATTTGGTCTGATGGCGCTTACCGCCTGAGCGGTATTTTCCGCATGACGCATCGAACCGGCTTTACCGCCAAGTCCTAAAATGACCATCATCGATAATTTCATTCCAGCTGCGACAATCTTCTGACCAGCGGTAACGGATTGTACACCGTTTACCCCCTTGCAAACATGCTTCAGAACCTCATCGTCCCCCGATTCCATGCCATAATACACTAATGTTAAGCCGGCGTGATTCAGTTTTTCCAAATCCTCCGGTGTTTTACGCAAAATATCCTGCGGCCCGGCATAACAGGCTACCCTCTGCAACCGGGGAAAAGTAGCGGTAAGCCGCTGCAAAACTTCCAGCAACTTATCGGTAGGCAGAATCAAAGCATTGCCGTCAGCTAAAAATATTCGCCGGATATGCTGTTGATATTGCTTCGCCTGATTAATTTGCTGAATGATTTCCTCCATTGTTCTAATGCGAAAGTCCACACCGCGGTACATATTACAAAAAGTACAGCGATTATGTGAACAGCCGATCGTAACCCGAAGAATAAAACTATTGGCCTCGCTGGGCGGACGAAAAACCGGACCTTCAGCAGTATCGAAATACATAAAAGCCTCCTTAGTTTTTATTTAGGTAACACCCATTCGCTCCTACTCATAGTATACATAGAAAGATGCAAGGAGGTGAAACAAAAATTGCATCGTTACGAGTATCCTGAAATATTGGACTGGACGCCTGCCGCCAACCATCCTTCTTACCGGGAGCGCTGTTTGCCGGGTGTAGCTGTCATAACCGCAATAGCTGCGCTGGCTGGCTGCCGGCCCCGCAGCTGCTATCCCCGCCATTTCGGCAATTGGTCTTGTTCACCCCGATCTAACGCCAGACCAATCTATTGCTCACCTTATTATATCTGCGTACCGATGCCTTGTTACCCATATCAGTATAAACGCTGAATACCAGCGGTTTGTACTTTCACACACTCTCCTCAGACTCCGTCAGGAGTCTGTTTTTCTGGAAAAGCGGTTCGCCCCGGTACCGAAGAAAATAGCTGGTGCCGAAACCGCTCTATACCGGCGTAATATGTAGTAGGAGACCAGCCAAGGGCTGGCCTGGATAGAACGGGTTGGACAAAAATTCAGGCAGGCCATACAATGATCGCAAGCAAAAGCCCAATAGGGCCAGGCCGGCTTAGCCGCAATGCAGGGTAAATACAGCGAATTCGGCCGGACAGCCAAGACGGAAGGGAAACCAGCTTCCTGCGCCGGTACTTACATACCCGTATGAATTATGATGTTGATATAAACCACGCATGTATTGATACGTTACCGGCAGCAAGGACTGCCCGAATAGCGCAATCTGCCCGCCATGGGTATGCCCGGTTAACGTCAGCGGAATTCCGGCTGAGAACGCATTATCGATAAAATCGGGATGATGGCTGAGCAATATTTTAAATGCATTTTCCGGTACATCTTTTATTGCCTGTTCAAACATTGCCTTCCGTTTCGCAATCTGATCCAGTCCCCGCTCAGCCCAGGGGTAGTCAACACCCAATATATAAAAAGGCTGTTTAGCGTCGATAATCAGGTGGCTGCCGTTCGCAAGCACTGTTACCGGTGTAGCTTTGAATGCTTGGCGAATTTTATTAATATCACGAAAATACTCATGGTTGCCCCAGCTAAAATATATGCCGTGTTTAAGTTCGCCTGCCAGCTTGCTCAATTGATGCATGGCCGGCTCCAGTAAGCTTAAATCATCCAGAAAATCTCCAGTGATTACCAGCATATCGGGCTGCTCCCGCCTGACGGCAGCTAAGGTTTCCTCTAATTTAGCCACCGAAAAAAATAAACCAATATGCGTATCACTAAGTTGAGCAATTTTCAACTTATCTAAATATGCCGGTAGCTGCGGCAAAAAAAGCTGATGGCGCTGAACCGCAATGTGCGAGCCGCCGGAATAAACGCCGTATGTACTGATTCCCAGCGCAGCAAGCGGCACCATACTGCCTGCGGCACGTAAAAAACGCCGCCGGGACAGCATTGTATCCGAAGCTGCCGATGTTTTTCCGGTACCGGCGGCTGCCAGGCGATAAGCCGAATAAAACACCGGCGAGAGCAGCAATACTATTATTTGTCCCATCAGCCAGCTGAATGCAATCCGAAAAAACTCCGCCGAAATCAATCCCGGCTGTACTGTTCTGATAATCGTCAGACCAATGGCCACGGTTGCGCTGGTAAGCCAGTAAAACCGCCTGAAAAACAAAGTATCGTATCCGGAAAAACATTTTTTCAGCAGGCGGTAGACAATCCAACTGATGGCAATAATTATAACAAAACTAATCAAGATTGATAACTTCGTGGGACCGTGCACAAGAACCTCCTGAAATGATGCTTAGAATTCCCTGACAGTACTATTATGCAACAAACCATAGCAAATAATCTACCCCCTTCTATAAATTTATCATGAATAACAGCAGCGGTCGCCCCTGTTTTCGACCGGTAAAATCAGACCATGCGTTGGGAATAAGGGGTTAAATCTATTAGCATTTTAATTCAAAAAGCCCCGTATAATAATTCTGAGGTGATTTGTATGGTGACCTCAAATAGCAGCCCTCTTGAATTAGATGAAGCCGATCTTGACATGCTCGTCATCCTTGCCGCTATTCTTGCAATTGTCCTGGCAAAAGAAAAAACCTCTGATGAAGTTAATGCCATTGGCAATTTTTTCGCTATGCTGGGATTGGCTCTGACAGTACTGGGGTCAGCACCGATAGCAGCTCAGCGTAGTCGGACGCAGCCGCCGGAGTTTAGCGCCCTTGAGGATATGCAACAACAAATTAACCAGCTCAAGCTACAGCTTGAGCTGCTGCATGACAAACTGTCTGGCAAAGAAAAATAAGCCCTATAGTGATATTATCACTATAGGGCTAACTTCCTTCTATTTAGACTTCTCCTCTAAGGTGAGCTAATTCAGCCTGTTTTTCACTATAGTACCACCTGACCGAATTACCGATTGCACAACGAATTGCATCCATCTTCCCCTGTTGCGCAAGTTTTTTAAGTTTGCTTACATCAAAGCCGCAAACAGAAAAATAACTCGCCGAAATAAAGCCCCTTTCTCTCATCAGTTGACGATAGCTGCTACTGTCCTTTCGATCCATCTCTATCCGCCTAATTGCCATATTGCGCCTCCTTCACTCTATAAAAATTGAGACTACAAATGCAAAAGTAATACTATAATACTATTTTAATACATTTTGCCGCTCCTGTACATTACATTTTCATAAAAATATTTTCCAATTTTATTAAATCATTGTAAACTTTTATACTTTTTTAGCAGATGCTGTTGCAATTTGTTATATTTTAGTTAAGTTTTATTGTAAACGGACTGAGCCGGCAAGTCCGCCAGCAACGCTGAATAATTAATAAAACGCTTACGTTCTTATCCTATCAGCAATTAAAAAACCGCCTCGAAAAATCGAGGCAGTTTCCTTGCGATGGCCATAAATTACACGGTATAGTACAAGTCTCCCGCTTTTTTGGATTATATCATAAAAAAGCTCCCGATCAAATATCGGAAGCTCTAATGTTTGGTGCGGTTGGTGGGATTTGAACCCACACAGGTCTCCCCGCCACCCCCTCAAGATGGTGTGTCTGCCGTTCCACCACAACCGCATAGCATAAGTATATTTTTTTTATGGTGCGGTCGAGTGGATTTGAACCACCACGAGGTTGCCCCCACTAGCTCCTGAGGCTAGCGCGTCTGCCGTTCCGCCACGACCGCATGAAGATAAGAAAAGTAGCTGGTGCCGAGGACCGGAATCGAACCGGTACGGATGTTACCATCCGACGGATTTTAAGTCCGTTGCGTCTGCCAGTTCCGCCACCCCGGCATAATATATAGATGGAGCGGGTGATGGGAATCGAACCCACGTGACTAGCTTGGAAGGCTAGGGCTCTACCATTGAGCTACACCCGCAGTTAAACCTGTGGAGCTGGCGAGAGGAATTGAACCCCCAACCTGCTGATTACAAGTCAGCTGCTCTACCAATTGAGCTACACCAGCGTTATGGTGGTGCCTCAGGGCAGAATCGAACTGCCGACACGAGGATTTTCAGTCCTCTGCTCTACCGACTGAGCTACCGAGGCATGCTGGATTTTGGATATTAGCTTTTGGACTTTGGAAGCTCCGCTAAAATCCCTATAGTATTGCCGGACCTGCCTATTGTACTATCCAATAGCCAATGTCCAACGTCTAATATCTAAAATGGCGACCCGGATGGGACTCGAACCCACGACCTCCGCCGTGACAGGGCGGCATTCTAACCGACTAAACTACCGGGCCGTTTTGGGATGCTGGCTATTAGCTTTTGGACTTTGGCTCCGCTAATATCCCGCT